>JANLQJ010000430.1:0-41910 GCA_031367715.1 Hyphomicrobiaceae bacterium
GAAAAAGGCATCAAGGTCAGCGACGCCGAGATGGCCACCCTCGACATCAGTGGCGATGCGTTCCATCCTGAATGGAACTACACGATCCGCCCCAGATCTGCACCGGCCAATCGGAGCGGTTAATTTGGCGGATATCCTTAGTGAGTGATTCGTGTGGCCTAAATTCGACTTACCTTGGTGGGTAAGCAGGTTCAACTATGTGCGGATTGTTGATACTCTTGAAAGTGAAAGTGCAAGCGTGGCCTGTGCGCGCACTTGTGTTGCTCATCGGCAATCGCGACCCTTGCGGAGTGATCCAGCAAGGAAAGTCTGCGATGAGAGTGAAGCGCCGAAGCGATCCCGATGTCAGGGCTTTCCAATCACGCCATGTAGCCCTTTGGATGCGCAGCCCATTCAGCCAACGGGAGTATTGCGCCCGCACTGGCATCTCGCGAACACTGAGGTCGAAGTGGTGGATCTGGCTGCGCGAGGATCGGACGCGTGAGGAGCGGATCAAGATCGGGCGCTGTCTCGGCTGGCACCGCCGTAGCACTATGACCAACGAGCTTGGTTATGGCACCAATGACGCCACGAGCTTGTCGCCAGCGGCGGTTTTGAAGGGGAGGGCCGACCGGTCAGTGGCGCGCCGCCGCAGGTTCACGGAGGACGAGAAGCAGCATTTTCTCGACCTGGCCGGCCAACCTGGGTTGTCGTTCTTGGATGTCGCGCAACGCTACGATATCGCGCTTGGCCTGGTGTGGATGGTCAGCGAGCCTCGCGGCGGAACGGCTGCATCAAGGCGGCCGGAGCATGCGCGCCGCGTGCGCTCAGGGTCATCGCGAGCAACGTTGCGACGTAGGGTAGCATCAGCAGCAGCGGATAGGGCACGTTGATCGCGCCGCTGGTCTGCAGGCGCAGCTGCAGGGCATCGACCGCGCCAAACAGCAGCGCGGCGGCGGCCGAGGACCAGGGATTCCAGCGCCCGAGCACGACCAACGCAAGGCAGATCCACCCGCGTCCCGAGACGATACCGAAACTGAACGACGAGAACGCCGCGAGGTTCAGATAGGCGCCAGCCAGCCCGGTCAACACACCTGAGATCATCAGGGCCCGGGTGCGAGTCCAGTCGACATCGACCCCGGCCGCAGCGGCGGCGTATGGGTTTTCCCCGGCCGTCCGCAGCGCCAGCCCGGCTGGCGTCCGCATCAGGAACCATACCGCCGCGGGCACCAGCAGTATGGCGACGTAGCTCAGCGCGAACTGGTTGAACAGAACCGTCCCGAAAAAGGGAATCGACGCGAGGCCCGGCACCGGCAGTGTACTGAAGGGTACGATCGCGGGCGGCGTCACGACGTTACCGAATATCAGCCGGTAGGCAAAATAGGTCAGACCCGTCGCCGTCAGCGTGACGCCGATCCCGGCGACGGTCTGATCGAGTTTCAGCGTGACACACAAGAGCGCCATCAACAGGCCACAGAGCAAGCCGGCGACGCCGCCGGCCAGCACGCCGAGCCACAGCGATTGCCCAAAGTAAGCGACCGTGAAAGCAACCATCGCGCACAGCAGCATGATGCCCTCGATGCCGAGGTTGATCACACCCGACCGCTGGGCGAACAATTCACCGAGCGTGCCAAGCAGCAACGGCACGGCCAGCCTGATTGCGGCGGCGAAGAACCCAACCTGAAGGACCTGATCGAGAACGTTCACGGTAGGCTAACCTTGCTTTCGGCGGACCGCCAGTGGATGCGCAGGCGCCGGTCGAGAAACAGCAACGCAACCAGCATGCTCAGCAGCGCGACACCCTGGATCACATCGGCGAGATAGACCGGAACGCCCGTCTGGCGCGACATCTCGTCGGCGCCAGCAGTGATCGCGGCCAGAAAGATCGCGGCCGGAATGACGCCGACGGGTTCGAGCCTGGCCAGCATGGCGACCACCAGTCCCGAAAAGCCATAGCCCGGTGAGATCGATGCCATCACCTGATAATGGATGCCGCCAACTTCGCCGACTCCCGCCAAGCCCGCGAGCCCCCCGGAGATTGCGGCGGCGGTCACGATCACCCTGGTGACATTCATGCCGCCATGGTGCGCCGCGCGGGCATTGGCGCCGACGGCGTCGATCGAAAAGCCAAGCGTGCTGCGCTTCAGCACAAGCCAGACCACCGCAACCGCAATGACGGCGATCAGGACGCCAAGATGCAACCGTGTCGCACGCAACAGCACGGGGAACTCGGCCGCGCTCCGTATATCGGGCGAATCCGGCCAGCCGGTCGTGGAGTCCTTCCAGGGGCCTGACAGAAGGGCGGTCATGGCGAAGAACACGATGAAATTGAGCATCAGGGTGGCGACCACGTCGTCGACCTTGAACGTGGTCTTCAGCAGCGCCGGCACTATCGCCAACAAGCCGCCAGCCACGAAGCCGCCGATCACCATCAAGGGAATCAGTGACCACGCTGGCAGTGTCGAGAGGCCGCCGACATAGGCCGCGAGCATGGCCCCAGCCAGCAATTGGCCCTCGCCGCCAATATTCCAGAACCGCGCGCGGAAGGCGACCAGTGCGGCCAGCCCGGTGAGCATCATCGGGGCCGACTTGGCGAGTGTCTCAGTCAGCTGCACCTTGCCGCCGAGCGCCGCCTTGAACATGATGAGGTAGGCGTTCAGTGGATTGGTGCCGGCGAGCATGACCAGGCCGCTGCACAGCACCAGGCTCATTGCCACGGCGCCGACCGGCAACAGCAGGCGGCGGCGGAGCGAGGCGCTGGCGAGCGGTTCGAACGAGATCTGCGGTGTGTACATGGCGGTGTCGTTCATGTCCCGTGGGCACGGGCGACGGCGGACAAGGACCGATGCCGGGCCCCGGAGCCACCGCCGCCGGTCATCGCCAGTCCGACCGCGCGCAGATCGGCGCGCTCGGCATCGGTCTCGTAGACGAGCGCCCCCTCATAGATGACGACGATGCGGTCAGCCAGTTGCGCGATCTCGTCCAGATCGTCGCTGATCAGCAGCACGGCGCAGCCCTTGGCCCGCAACCGAACCAGCTCACGATGCACCAGTTCGCTGGCTGCGACGTCGAGCCCGCGCGTCGGCTGGGCGATGATCAGGACGATCGGATCGAAGGCGAGTTCGCGTGCGACGATGGCCTTCTGCTGATTGCCGCCCGACAGCAGTCCGACCCGAATGCCAGGATCGGGAGGTCGGATGTCGTAGGCCTCGATCTGGCGCTCGGCGAAAGTCCTGATCGCCGCCCGGTCGAGCATGCCATGCCGGCTGAACGGAGCTTCACGGATGCGCGGCAGGGCGAGATTGGTCGCCAGCGGCAGCGCCCCGATCAAGCCCGCTCCCATCCGGTCCTCCGGGATGTAGGCCACGCCGAGGCCGCGCATCGACCGCGCCGAGGGCCGCTCGACATCACGGCCAGCGATCGCGATCGAGCCTAGAACCGCTGGTTCTACACCAGCCATGGCCTCGGCCAGCTCGACCTGCCCATTGCCCGAGACACCCGCCAATCCGACGATCTCGCCGGCGGCGATGGTCAGATCGATGCCGGCCCGGCCGGCTGGCGCCAGCCGGCGTGGGACAATGCCGCGCGCCTGCAGCATCGGACGGCCCGGTGGCGAGCCGCGCCCGGTCACCGGCTTCAGGTCATGACCACACATCAGCTCGGCCATCCGCGCATTGGTCAGTGCGGCATCGTTCGGCAGGCGAGCCACCACGGCGCCGCGCCGCATGATGACGACGCGATCGGTGATCGCGCGGACCTCGTTGAGCTTGTGGCTGATGAAGATGACGCTGACACCGTCCGCCGTCAGTGCCCGGATCGCCTTGAACAGCCCTTCAGCCTGACCTGGCGTCAGCACGGACGTCGGCTCGTCGAGGATCAGCACACGGGCGCCTCGAAACAGCGCCTTGACGATGTCGAGCCGCTGCTTCTCGCCAACGCCGAGTTCCCCGACCAGCCGGTTCGGAGCGAGTTCAAGTCCATAGTCACGCCCGATCTCGGCCAAGCGCGCCGTCACCCGTCCAAGATCGAGTTCGAGACCCTTGCCGGGCAGTCCAACCAGGAGGTTCTCGGCGACCGTGTGGCGATCCACGACTTGCGCGTGCTGGTGCACCATGCCGATTCCCAACGCGATCGCATCGGCGGGATTTCTGATGATCACCGGCGTCCCGCCGATGCGGATGTTGCCGCCGTCCGGCCGGTACATGCCGAACAGGATGTTCATCAGCGTCGTCTTGCCGGCGCCGTTCTCGCCGAGCAGACCCAGGACCTCGCCCTGCTTAACCTGCAGATTGACGTCACGGTTGGCAACCACGTCGCCGAACCGCTTCGTGATACCGATCATCTCGACCAGCGGCTGATCTTGAACCACCGGCGAGCTACTCCGACTTGGTCTCGGTCTCGTCGTTAGCCACCTTGAAGGTTCCCGCCGCGATCTCCTGCTGACGTTTGGCGATGGCGGCTTTCATGGCTTCGGGAATCGTGGCGTCGAAGGCACCATAGGGAGCAAGGTAGTTGCCCTTGTTGGCGACGTTCTCGAGGCCCGAGAAGTCTTGGGCCTTGTAGGTCCCAGCCTTGACTTGCTCGACCGCCGCCTTGATCACGGGCGCAGGGTCCCAGATGACGCTGGTGACAACCACCTTGGGGTTGATCGCCATCTGGTCGGTCATGTTGCCGATCGCCAGGATGTTCTTCTCGGCGGCGCCTTCGATCACCCCGACCCGCTCGGCAAAGACCACGTCGACGCCGGCATCAGCCTGGGCGAGCGTTGCCTCCTTGGCCTTTGGCGGATCGAAGAACGAACCGATATAGGACGCCTTCATCAGCACCGACGGGTTGGTTTCCCTGGCACCGGCCCGGTAGGCGTTCAGGAGTGCGTAGGTCGAGGGCAAGGCGACGCCCGAGACGGCGCCGATCTTACCCGACTTGGTGAGGCCTCCCGCCAGCATGCCGGCGAGATAGGCGGCTTCCGTCGTGACGCCGTAGAAGGTCGAGAAATTCGGCTCGGTCACGCCCGCCGCCGAGCCCATGACAAACGCTGTCTTGGGATAATCCTTGGCGGCGCGGCGGCAGATCTGTTCGGTGCCATAGGCATCGCCCACCACCAGTTCGACACCCTCCTCGCCCCATTGCCGCAGGACCCGCGAAAAGTCGGCCGCCTTGACCTGCTCGGAATGCTGATAGTCGAGCCCGGCCTCTGCCGCGATCCTGGTCATCGCCAGATGCAGTTGGGTGACGAACGGCTCCTCGAGCGGGGTCTCGAAAATGGCCCGCAGGCGCAGCGGTCCGGCTGCGCGCGCGCACTGAACTGGGCTCCAGGTCGCGAGACCGATGGTGGCGGTTCCGATGGTTCCGAGAACGGTGCGGCGACTGACAGACATCTGGGCCTCTTCGAGGTTGGGATGAACTTGCGTAAATGTATCCAATTATCCTAACATACCGCTTCGGCGCTGCAAAGCAGGTATTGGTGGGAGCTGGATGTGATGACGAGCATACGGCGACTATATGTGCTTCTGTGCGGCTATGAGATGTTGCAGAAGAGTTCGTCGACCCGTGATCGCGGGCACCGTTTCATCCTGGCCGAACCGATCTGCGCCTATCTGCTCGATACGGCGGACGGCTTCGTACTGATCGACACCGGGCTCAACCTCGCCGTGTTGCGCGATCCGGTGGCGTGCCAACGTTCGTATGGGGCGCATGTCTACCCGAGTACGCCGATCGTGTTGCCCGAGCATGAAGTCCTGGCTCAACTGGGCGCCATCGGACTGACTCCGGCCGATATCGGTCACGTCATCCTCAGCCATGTCCACATCGACCATACCGGCGAGCTGCATCACTTCCGCCACGCCAGGATTTCAGTGCAGCGGCGCGAACACGAATGGGCCTTCGGGCCGCACGGCAACATCGCGGTGCGCAACGCCGACTTTGACCATCCCGGCATGAACTGGCAGATCGTCGACGGCGACTGGCGCGTCATGCCTGGCCTCGAGGGTATTCTCACCGCCGGGCATACGCCTGGCCACCAATCCTTCGTCGTCGAGTTGCCGAGTGGCGACGTCAAGCTCTTGACCTGCGACGCCGGTGATCTGATGGAGAATTTCGACGACGAGATCGCGCCTGGCGAGACCGCCGTGATCGAGGCGGCGATCCCGTCGATCCGCAAGATCAAGCAGATTGCGGCCGAGCGTGGCGCCGAGTTGATGTTGCTGCACGATCCGAACATGGTTCAACGGCTGCGACTGGCGCCGGACTGGTACGAGTAGGCCGGCCCCGTCAATAGCCCAGGGCGCAGCCATCCTTGCGCGGGTCGGAGGCGCCGATCAGGACGCCCTCCTGCCAGTCGATGCGGATGGCCTGGGCGCCACCGATCGGGCGAGTCGGGCGTTCCAGCGTGTAGCCGAGATCATGCAAGCCCTGGGCGGTCGCCGCCGGCAGCGTCGATTCATACTCGACAATCGACGTGCCGGGACGCGGGAAGTAGCGCGGCAATTGCATCGCCTCCTGTAGATCGAGGCCGTGGCCGAGCACACTCTCCAGGAACACCGCTTGCCCCAGGGCCTGATAGTGTCCGCCCATGACGCCGAATGGCATCTCGGCGCGGCCATCACGCATGAGCATGCCTGGAATGATGGTGTGCATTGGCCGCTTGCCAGGTGCGATGGCGTTCGGATGGCCAGGATCGAGCAGGAAGCTTGAACCACGATTATGCAGCACGACACCCGATTTGGGTGCGACCAGTCCGGAGCCGAACGTGCCGAACACCGAATTGATGAAGCTCACACAGTTGCGATCTTCGTCGACGACGCAGATATAGACCGTGTCGTTGTGCGCGGCAGCCGCATAGGCCGCAGGGACGACGGCGAGTTGGCCGGGCTTGATCAGGTCTCGCAGGCTCGCTGCAAACGGCGCGGAAAGAAGGTCACCCACTGCGATCGCCGTCTGCGCCGGATCGCCCAGCACTGTGTTGCGCACCGCATAGGCGAGCCGTGCGGCCTCGATCTCGCGATGAATGCGAGAAAGCGACGTCGGCCCGTCCGCCGGTTCGAACCCGCCCAGGATGTTCATCAGCAGCAGCGCGATGAGGCCTTGGCCATTGGGCGGACACTCATAGACATCGGCGCCGCGGAACCGTGTGCGGATCGGCGTCACGTATTCGCCCGCCGCCATGACGAAATCTTCGAGCGTATGCAGGCCACCGTGCTGCCGGAGCAGGCCCACCATGTCCTCGGCGACCGGCCCTTCGTAGAAGGCCTTGCGGCCGCCTTGGCCGATCGCCGCGAGTGTCTGGGCTAGTTCCGGCTGCCGGTGCCGGGTGCCGATGGCGGGCGCCAGGTCGTTGACCAGCAGCATGCGCCTTGCCGTCGGGTCGGCCTTCAACATCGCGACCTGCTCGGCCCAGTCGTAATGCACGCGCGGCGTGATCGCATAGCCTTCGCGCGCCAGCTTGATGGCCGGCGCCAGGAGTTCGCCAAGATCGCGCGTGCCGTGGTCGGCGGTCAGCCGGCACCAGGCATCGACCGCGCCCGGCACGGTGACGGCATGGGGAGTCTGCCGTTCGATCCTGACGATGCCGCGGCTGGTGTACCAGTCCGTCGTCGCCGCCATGGGCGCCCGGCCGGATCCGTTGAAGGCGACGACATCGCTGCCGCCGCGCTTGGCAAGCAAGGCAAAGCAGTCGCCGCCGATCCCGGTCGAGCCCGGCTCGACGACGCATTGCACCGCGCAGGCGGCGATCGCGGCATCCATGGCGTTGCCGCCTGACCTAAGTACGTCGAGCGCCGTGAGCGTCGCCTGCGGATGCGAGGTCGCCGCCATGCCATGGGTGGCGATCGCGACCGAGCGCCCAGGCTGTTCGAAATTTCTCAAGGGGGCACCTTCTCAATCTGCCGGCCGCCGGTGGCGGGTGTCAGGTGGACTTGTCTGCCGCTGCCTTCTGGCCTTGCAGGAACCGGATGATGTGCGGCGCCGTCACCAGGACGTGTTCGCGCATGGCGGCTTCCGCTCGCTCCGGGTCCCGCGTTTCAATCACATCGAGCAATTGCTGATGGTCCTTGATGGCGATCACCGGGCGATTGGCATGGAAGAACCAAAGTCGAAGGTGCGGTTCAATGGCGGTGTACAGACGCTCGATCTCGCGCAGGAGACGCTGGCGTCCGCTCAAACCGCAGATGTATTCGTGGAAGGCCCAATGCCTTGGCAACCATTGGTCAGCGTCGTTCTGCCCCTTCTTCATGCGCCTGAGGTATTCGCGCATCTCATCGATCTCGGCGGGACCGATGCGGTCGACGGCGAGCCGGACGGCGAGGCCTTCCAGGACCGAACGGATTTCGAACAGTTCCTGGATCTGCTCGAAGGTTCGATCCGTGACGATGGCCCCCCGGTTTGGCCGCAAGGTCAGATGACCCTCGCTGTCGAGCCGGCGGATGGCCTCACGCACGGGCATCCGACTCATGCCGATCTGCGTCGCCACGTCCTCGGCGGTCAGGCGTGCGCCAGGCTTCAGTTCGCCCATCCGGATGCGGTCCAGCAGCCAGGCATAGGCCTCTGCTTCCGCCGTCGCGCCCGGGATCGCCTTGCTCCTCGTCATGATCTTTTTCCTGTTACCGACGCTGGCGGCTTCGTCTGTGAGCCTTAGCCGATTGTTGCCCGCTGCGTCTTGGCGGTGATTGTCATCCGCGTCGGATCGGGTCTCCGCCGCCGAAATCCCGCTTGATTTCTACAATTGCATAATTGTATCCATACATCAATTCTAGTCGTAGACGGCGAGATCGTCGAGGAGGGGGCTGGCGGCCCAGGTCATCGACGCCCTGGTCCACGAGCGCACCCGCCGCTTCCTGCGCATGGTCGAGCGCGAGGACGTGCCGGCGGCGGAGTTGCTCGCGGCTAGCCTTCACGATTTGGGAACAACGATTGGAGTCCAATTATGCAACTGCCACGTGAAGACCTGCTCAGGGCCTACCGCACCATGCGCCTGATCCGGCACTTCGAGGATCGCGTCGCCCAGGAGATGGCGACCGGCGACGTGCCCGGCGCGGTGCATCTCTATGCCGGCCAGGAGGCGTCGGCCGTGGGCGTTTGCATGCACCTGACGGACATCGACCGGATTGTCTCGACGCATCGCGGGCATGGCCATTGCATCGCCAAGGGCTGCGATGTCGATGGCATGATGGCAGAGATTTTCGGCAAGGAGACCGGCCTGTGCGGCGGCAAGGGCGGTTCCATGCACATTGCCGATCTCGACAAGGGCATGCTCGGGGCCAATGGCATTGTCGGCGGCGGACCACCGCTGATCTGCGGCGCCGCTCTTACCGCCAAGACGCTCGGCACGGGCGGGGTCGCGGTCGCCTTTTCGGGCGATGGCGCTTTCAACCAGGGCACCACGGCGGAGTCGCTCAACCTCGCCGTGGTCTGGAAACTGCCGGCCGTGTTCGTCATCGAGGACAACGGCTTTGGCGAGGCCACGGCATCCAAGTATGTGACCGCCGGCGACATTGTCGCCCGTGCCGCCGCCTACGACATGCCGGCCGTCAGTGTCGATGGCGTCGATTTCTTCGCCGTCCACGAGGCTGCGCGCACCGCCATCGCGCATGCGCGCTCCGGCCAGGGGCCAGCTTTCCTGCATGTCGTGACGCCGCGCTATTACGGCCACTTCTCGGGCGATGCCGACACCTACCGCAGCGCCGAGGAAAAAGCCGCGATGCGGCGCGACCGGGATTGCCTGCAGACCTTCCGTGGCCGGGTCACCGAAGCCGGATTGCTCGAGGCTGGTCAGTTCGACGCGATCGACGCCGAAGTCGCCGGCACCGTCGACGCCGCCGTCTCGGCCGCCCGTGCCGCCGCCGAACCCGATCCGTCGCGCGTCGCCGCAGACGTCTATTTCCGCTACGCCTGAGGAGGCCGGCTCCATGCCACAGAAATCCATGCGACAAGCGCTGAACGAGGCGTTGAAGCAAGAGATGCGGCGCGATCCCCGCGTCATCATCATCGGCGAGGACGTCACGGGTGGCGCTGGCACCGGCGTCGACGACGCCCGGGGCGGAGCCTTCGGAGTCACCAAAGGCATCCTTGGCGAATTCGGGCGCGGCCGCATCCTCGACACCCCGATCACCGAAAGCGCGTTCGTCGGCGCGGCTGCCGGAGCTGCCATGACGGGCTTGCGGCCCGTCGTCGAGATCATGTTCGTCGACTTCCTCGGCGTCTGCTTCGATCAGATTTTCAACCAGGCCGCCAAATTCCGCTACATGTTCGGCGGCAAGGCGGTAACGCCGCTGGTCATCCGGGCGACTTTCGGGGCAGGCTCGCGGTCGGCCTCGCAACACAGCCAGGCGCTATACCCGATCTTCACCCACATTCCGGGGCTGAAGGTCGTGATCCCGTCCAACCCGTATGACGCCAAGGGCTTGTTGATCCAGGCGATCCGCGACGACGACCCGGTGATCTTCCTCGAGCACAAAATCATGTACGACGACCTCGGCGAAGTTCCCGATGGCGCCTACACCGTGCCGTTCGGAGAGGCGGCCGTGGTACGCCAAGGCAAGCACGCGACGATCATCGCCCTTGGCCGCATGGTGACAATTGCGCGGCAGGCCGCCGAAAATCTGGCGCAGGCCGGCATCGACTGTACCATCGTCGATCCGCGCACAACCTCGCCGATAGATGAGGAAACCATCCTGGAAATGGCCGGCGAAACAGGTCGCGTGGTCATCGTCGACGAAGCCTATCCGCGCTGCGGCATGGCGGCCGACATTGCCTCGATCATTGCCGAGAAGGGGTTTGACGGCTTGAAGGCGCCGATCATCAAGGTGACGCCGCCGCATGCCTCGGTGCCCTACGCACCCTCGCTGGAAGCGGCGTTCATTCCATCGGTCGCCAAGGTCGAGGCGGCGGTGCGCCGCGTCGTCGGACACGGGAGATAGCCATGGCCGCGCGCATCGAGATGATCACCATGCCGAAATGGGGCATGACCATGACCGAGGGCAAGGTCGCCAGCTGGCGCATCGGGGAAGGCGGCGATGTCGCGCCGGGCGCTGAGATCATCGAAATAGAAACCACCAAGATCACCAATGTGCTGGAGACGCCGTCGCGTGGCGTGTTGCGCCGCCAAGTGGTGGCGACAGGCGAGACGGCCGCGGTCGGTGCGCTGCTCGGGGTCGTCGCCGATTCCAGCGTGCCGGAGGCCGAGATAGAGGCCTTCGTCGCCGAGCACAGCCGCAGGGCCGTCGAACAGGCTGAGCCGAGCGCGCCGGCCGCCCGCTTGGTCAAGGTCGGTGCCAGCGATCTCAACGTGCTGTCGATGGGTCAAGGACGGGGTCTGCCGGTCGTCCTGGTGCATGGCTTTGGCGGCTCGCTCGACAGCTGGCTGTTCAATCAGCCCGCGCTCGCTGAGCAGCGCACCGTACACGCCATCGACCTGCCGGCGCATGGTGGCTCGCCGATCACCGATGTCAGCGGCGGCGTGCCGGTATTGGCCCGCGCGGTGCTTGCCGCGCTCGATACGCTCGGCGCGACCAAGGTGCATTTTGTCGGCCATTCGCTCGGCGGCGCGGTAGGCCTGTTCATCGCCAGGACCGCCCCGGCGCGACTGGCGTCGCTGACCCTGATCGCACCGGGTGGCGTCGACCCCGAGATCAACCTGGATTATTTGCGCGGCTTTGCCACCGCCGACAGCCGCAAGTCGATGAAGGACGTACTTGGACTGTTGTTCGGCGATGCTGACAAGGTCTCGCGCGACATGGTCGACGCGTCGCTGCGCTACAAGCGCCAGGACGGCGCACCGGAGGCCCTGCAAGCCTTGCTCGGCGCCATGCTGGACGGGGACCGCCAGCGCGGCAGCCTGCGCAACGTGCTGATGACCCCACCCGTGCCGATACTGCTGATCTGGGGTACGCAGGATCGGATCATCCCGGTCGCGCAGGCGCAAGGCTTGCCGGCGGCGGTCGCCGTCCGGCTGTTCGACGGCGCGGGGCATATGCCGCAAATGGAAGCCGCGGCCGAGGTGAACCGGCTGATCGGTGACCATATCCAGGCAAGCGAGGGTTGAATGGCCAACAGCGGACATGGATTGCCGGGCCTGCGCGGCGGCGAGCACATCGGCATCACGGTGCCGAACCTCGCCGAGGCGGTGCGTTTCTTCACCGAGGTGATCGGCTGCGACTTCGTTTTCGATGGCGGCGAATTCGGCGGTGATCCTGAGTTCATGCGCGATTCGCTCGGTGTCGATCCCGCTGCCCGGCTCAAATACTGCTTCCTGCGCTGCGGGCATGGCCTCAACTTCGAGGTGTTCGAGTACAGCGCTCCCGGCCAGCGCCTCACGCCGCCGAGCAACAGCGACATCGGCGGCCACCACATCGCCTTCTATGTCGATGACATCGATGCTGCGGTCGCGCATCTGCGGGGGCACGGCGTCGCGGTTCAGGGCAACCCGCAATACATCACAACGGGCAATGCCGCCGGCTCTTGGTGGGTCTACTTCCTGGCGCCGTGGGGCTTGCAGCTCGAGCTGGTGAGCTACCCGAACGGCAAGGCCTATGAAAAGAACGCCAACTACATCCTGTGGAACCCAAGGTTCCCTGCGCGCTGACATTGGGACAGGACCCTCGCCATGCACTTGCAAAAGTTTCCCGCCCGTTTGCTGCACAATCGGTCCGCTACGGTCACCCGTCCCTATGGCCCTGAGGAACGTGCCCTACTCAGCCGGGCGGGCTATGACGCCGCCCAGGCCGAAATCGGTTCCTGGCCGGACTACCGGCCGACACCGCTGGTGGCGCTGCCGGGCCTCGCCCGCCGCCTCGGCCTGGCGCGGCTCGACTACAAGGACGAGGGCCAGCGTTTCGGTCTCGAAAGCTTCAAGGCGCTGGGCGGCGCCTATGCCGTTCTGCGTGTGTTGCAAGACCATCTGGCCAGCCACGGCGTCGCCAGGGCCAGCGCGACCGAACTGCTGGCTGGCCGGCATCGCGAACGGACCCACGACGTGACCGTGGTGGCGGCAACCGACGGCAACCACGGCCGGTCAGTGGCTTGGGGCGCCAGCATGTTCGGTTGCCAGTGCAAGATTTACCTGCACGCCAATGTCAGCCTCGATCGCGAACAGGCTATCAGCCGATACGGCGCCAGGATCGTCAGGGTGGCGGGCGGCTACGACGATTCGGTCCGTGAGTGTGCCGCCGACGCGCAGCGCAACGGCTGGATCCTGGTCGCCGACACCAATGCGGGTGGCGGCAGCGCCGAAGTGCCGAAACTGGTCATGCAGGGCTATACGGTGATGGTCCAGGAGATGCTCGATCAGCACACGACCAGCCCACCGACGCATGTCTTCGTGCAGGGCGGGGTCGGCGGTCTCGCCGCTGCCATCGCCGGCCATCTCTGGGAGACGCTAGGCGACCTGCGGCCGCGGATCGTGGTGATCGAGCCGGACCGGGCCGATTGCATTTATCGCTCGATCGAAGCGGGCAAGCCGACCGCAGTGCCGCACGAGGTCGACACTTTCATGGCCTGTCTGGCTGCCGGCGAAGTCTCGCCCCTGGCCTGGCCGATCCTGCACTATGCCGTCGACGATGTCGTGACCCTGCCAGACGCGGCGGCGCCCGCAGCCATGCGGCTGCTGGCAGCCGGTTTCGATGGCGATCCGCCGCTGGTGTCGGGCGAATCCGGTTGTGCGGCCATCGCGGGGTTGGTCGCCGTGATGTTGGAGCCGGACCATCGTAAGGCGCTCGGCCTTGGTCCAGAGTCTCGTGTCGTGGCGATCGGAAGCGAGGGCGCCACCGATCCCGCCACCTATGCCAAAGTGATGGCCGGCACGACCTGAGCGCAGCCGGGTTCAGCCAACCAGCCAGCCGCCATCGACCGTGATCGACTGGCCGGTGACGTAGCGGCTGAGGTCGGAGGCGAGATAGACATAGGTGCCGGCAAGGTGATCGAGAGGACCCAGATGTCCGACTGGAATGCGCGCCTCGAAGCTACTGCGCACCGCTGCCTCGCTGGTGCCGCGCAAGGCCGCCCGCTCGCGAAACAATTGCCGGATCATCTCGGTATCCATCTGTCCGGGGCAGACGGCGTTGACCAGCACGCCATGCGGCCCCCACTCGGCAGCCAGGCTCTGCATCAAACCGATCATGCCGAACTTCGCCGCCGAATAGGCTCCGTTTTCGCGACCGCCGCGCAATCCGAACAAGGACGAGGTGAAGATGACGCGACCTCCCCGGCCCGAGCCAATCAGATGTGGCGCCATCACCTTGGCGGTGAGGAAGGCCCCGGTCAGGTTGACGTCGATGACGCGGCGGAACTCGGCGGCGCTGATGTCGATGGCGGGCTTCAACAGCAGGATGCCGGCGTTCGGGACCACGATGTCGAGCCGGCCGAAACGAGACAGGGTGGCGTCGGCCGCCGATGTGGTCGCCGCCTCGGAGGTGACGTCGAGCGTGACGGCGAGCGTGCTCCCGGCGGCCAGCGCATTCAACTCGGCCTCGGCGGCGGCGAGCTTGTCGACCAGCACATCGGCGAGGACGACCTTGGCACCCTCGGCGACGAAGGCGCGCGCGACCGTCAAGCCGATGCCCTGCGCCGCCCCTGTCACGAATGCCACCTTGTCTCGCAACAGCATAAGGGCCCTCCATTATGGATAATTGGATACATTATTTCATCATCACCGGCCGTCGTCCAGTTTCTCGTGGCGAGCGAAAGCGGTCATCATGAGTGAGTGGCTGCAAACCGAGGCCGGCGCGCAAATCGCCACCGAAATCGCCACGTCGATCGAGGCCCGGCGCGGCGAACTCATCGCTCTACTGACTGACCTCGTGGCGGCGCGCAGCGACAATCCACCGGGTGATGTCACGCGGTCGGCGGCTGTGCTCACCGCCTTCCTCGGCCGCCATGGGCTTGCCTGCGAGATCGTCGCGCGCGACCCGACCAAGCCCAATCTGGTCTCAACTGTTTCAGGCCGTGCACCTGGCCGGCATCTGATCCTCAACGGCCACATGGATACCATCGCGGCTGGTGACGAGGCGGCCTGGACCGTGCCGATCCTCCAGTTGTCATGCCACGACGGCCGCCTGCATGGGCTCGGCACCGGCAACATGAAGGGCGGGTTGGCGGCACTGGCGCTCGCGTTCACTTGGCTGGCAGCGCACCGCAACTTGTGGCAGGGGCGCGTAAGTTTCACCGCGGTCGCCGACGAAACCGTGTTCGGTGACGCCGGCGCCGAACACCTGCTCGACCAGCGGCCCGATCTGGTTGGCGACGCCGTGATTTGTGGCGAGGGGCCAGGGGCTATGCAGCTGGCGATCGCCGAGAAAGGTTTGCTGTGGGTCGAGATCACGGCGCGTTCCGAAGCCGGCCAAGGCATGCTGACAACGCGCGGGTCTTCGGCCATCGCGCGGCTCGTTCGGGTTCTGGCCGAACTGGATGCGCTCAACGACCGGCAGATCGAACCGCCGTCTCCACTCGGCCTGCTGCGCACCGCAGCTGGCGCACACGGCTTGCGGCTCTCGGTCAATGTCGGTCGCATCAACGGCGGCCACTTCGTAAGCCAGGCGGCGTCGCGCGCCAGCGCCGAAGTCGATTTCCGCTTGCCGCCGGGCACCACGATCGACCAGGTGGAACACGAGTTGAAGGCGCTGCTGGCGGCGGTACCTGGCACCAGTTTCCGGCGCATTAAGGGATGGAACCCCAATTGGACCGATCCGGGCGACCCACTCGTCGCGTGTGTGTCGGCGGCGGCGACGCGGGTGCGCGGAACGCCGCCGGCGGCCGTTGTCCGGTTGCCGGCCAGCGACGCCAGCCGATGGCGCGCGCGCGGCGTGGCCGCCGTCTGTTACGGTCCACAGCCTTTGCTTGCCTCCGGCACTGACGACTATGTCCTGGAACAGGATCTGGTCGACTGCGCCAAGGTGTATGCGCTGGCTGCCTGTGCCGCATTGCAATCGGCGGCCTCGCAACAGAACACTTCCGAAAAAGTGTGAAGCGGCTTTCCGAAAAGAAGCGCGACAAAACAAGGAACCAGGATCTGTCCCCGCTTCCATCAAGACCTGACAGACCCTAGCCTTTGACGGTGCTGGCCGTCAGACCCGAAACGATGCTGCGCTGAAAGATCAGTACCAGCGCTATCAGTGGCGCAGTGACAATGACGCTGGCAGCGTTCTCATCCCGATTGTCGCGCTACAAGGCATCCACTCCGGACGTTCGCTTTAGCGGTTCAACTGCTGATCCAGCTCGGGCCGGAAGCGGCTCAACTGTTCTTGCGCGAACTTAGCGCGGAACTCGCGGGGACATACGCCGAAGTGATCCCGGAAGGTGCGGGAGAATACTTCTGGGGAAGCAAATCCACAGGCGGTTGCGACGTCCTGGATGGCAACATCGCTGTAGAACAGCGCATTGCGCGCCGCCTGCAGGCGCAACTTGCGGTAATAGCGCATCGGTGACGCCCCCACCCGCTCTTTCAGCGCGCGTCCAAGCGCGCGCACCGAGATGCCTGCCCGTTCGGCCAATTCCTCCGCACTCAGCGGATTGGCCAGATGCTGCTCCATGTCGTGCAGGATGCGCGTGAACGGTGAGCGCGAATCGCCGGAAATATGCTGTGCATCGAGCCTTTGGCTCTCGACGTCGCGACGGATCTTCTGGGCCACGAAACCGTTGGCGACGATCTGGGCCAGGCCTGTTCCATGCCGGCGCGCGATCAGATGCAGCATCAGATCCAGCGTGGCGTGCCCGCCCGCACAGGTAATGCGATCGCGGTCGATGACAT
Organism: Hyphomicrobiaceae bacterium; assembly: GCA_031367715.1. GTDB lineage: Bacteria > Pseudomonadota > Alphaproteobacteria > Rhizobiales > Hyphomicrobiaceae > JANYHF01. The sequence goes on from JANLQJ010000430.1 coordinate 16,715, forward strand.
AGAGTTGCTCAGTAACCGCCAGGTCCGGGAATTGATCGCGGAACATGGCGATCGCCTCCCAATGCAGGGTCACGCGGTAGCCGTCGAGCAACCCGGCGCGGGCCAAGGCGAACGCTCCGGTATCGACTGCGCCGATCACGCTGCCGTGGCGGGCAAGCTTGCGCAGCCAGCTCATGACCCGCTTGTTGACATGGTTGATCGGATGGTTGCCTGCGAATACGAAAGCATTCGGAACCCAAGGTATATCGGCGAGGCTTCCGTCGACCGAGAGGGACATGCCGTTGGAGGACTTGACCGGCTTGCCGTCGACCGAGATCAATTGCCAGTCAAACAGTCGCCGGTCGCTATTCTGATTGGCGATGCGCAACGCTTCGATAGCCGGGGTGAGGGCATAGAGCGGGAACTCCGGCAGCAGCAGCAAGCCAAACCTTATGAACTCGCTTTCACCGCGATCTGGTCCAGTTGCCGGCATGAGATCCTCCTCCTGGTGTCCAGTCACGCGCACTGTCGCAAATCGTCAAGTTCATAGCTCGGACTGTCAATGCCAAACTCACGATGCAGTGCCAGAATTTGCCATCACAGAGGAAAGTTCGATGGACTACGCACGTGCCAAAAAACGCCTTGAGGGTTGTTACATCACGGTTCCGACCATGTTCCGGGATCCCGATCTGGAACTCGATCTGCCGGCGATCCGGCGCAATGTCGAGTTTCTGCTCGCCCGCGGCATCGATGCCAAGTACGGCACACTACTGGCAGGCGGCGCGGCCGGCGACTTCTCGGTGATGACATTCGATGAGCGGTTGACGGTCGCCGAGACCGTCGTGGCCGCTGCAGACGGCAAGGTTCCGGTGGCGATGGGCGCGCAAACCACCAGCACGATGGAGCTGAAGCGTTTGGCCAAGTCGGCCAAGAAGCTCGGCTGCGAGTTCATCCAGGTGTCATGCCCATTCTATTTCACCCATACCGAGGGCGACTTCTACGAACATGTCGTCGCCGCAGCCGAGGCCGCCGATATCGGCATCATCATCTACAACACCTTCTGGACCTCGTCGGGCGTGTCGTTCGGCATGGTCGAGAAGCTTGCCGATATTCCCAACGTGGTCGGACTGAAATGGGCGACGCCCAGAACCGACGCCATGGAGTTCGAGGACGTCGTCTCGCATTTCTCCGGGCGTTTCACGGTCATCGACAATAACCTGCTCTTTGCCGCCAGCCACATGATGGGTGCGCGCGGTTTTGAAGTGCATCTGGCCAACCACTGGCCGGAATGGGGTATCCGGCTGATCGATAATCTCGATGCAGAGCGATACAAGGCGGTGCAGCATGCGCTCGTGCACGAGGCGATGCCGTTCTACAAGCTTTGGGTCGAAATCGAAAAGACCTATACCTCGGGTGACGGCTATCTCGACAAGCTGTGCATGGAACTGGTCGGCCTGGACTCCAGCCGCTGCCGGCCGCCGACCCGCGACATCCGCGAGACATTCCGCAATCGCTGCCGTCAGATGCTGATCGATACCGGCGTGCCTGGGGTCATTGGCGGTGCCGGCAAGACCGGCCAATCCAAGCAGCGCGGCCAGTCCAAGCTGCCCGGCAAGGCCTGATCCGATGAAGGAGACCGAAAAGCGCTATCGCGCAGCCGATCTCGCCGGTCTTGTGAGCCAATTGTTCGTTGCCGCCGGTTGCGATACGGAGAAGGCAACCGTGATCGCGGAGCTGCTGTTGGAAGCCGATCTCATGGGGCATTCGACCCACGGTCTGCATCTGGCGGCACCCTATCTCGCCGAGATCGCGGCCGGCACGATGCGGGTGCGCGGCGAGCCGGCTGTCATTGCCGACCGGGGCGCCGCGGTCACTTGGGATGGGGAGCGGCTGCCCGGCGTCTGGCTGACCGCCAAGGCGGTCGATCTCGCAGTGGAGCGGGCGGCCAAGCTCGGCATCGGCACCGTCGCCGTGCGCAACAGCCACCACGTCGCCTGCCTCGCCGTCTACCTCGAACGGGCGACCCGCCATGGCAAGATGGTGATGATCGCCAGTTCCGATCCCTCCGACGCCAGCATCGCGCCGTTCGGAGGATTGCAGGCGGTGTTCACACCCGATCCGCTGGCCGTCGGCATCCCGACCGTGGCCGGCCCAATCCTGATCGACATGAGCGCCTCGATCACCACCAACGGCATGACCAACCGGCTGCGCCAGGAAGGCCGGCGCTATCCTGGCAACTGGGCGATGACGGCGGCTGGCGAGCCGACCAATGATCCCAACGCGCTGTTCACCGATCCGCCCGGCACGCTGCTGCCAACCGGCGGCAAGGATCATGGCCACAAAGGCTACGGGCTGGCGTTGACGGTGGAAGCGCTGACGCAAGGTCTGTCGGGATTTGGCCGTTCGCAAAAGCCCACCGGCTGGGGCGCGGCGCTGTTCGTGCAGGTGATGGACCCGGACCTCTACGGCGGCATGGCGGCCTTCACCAGGGAGACCAGCTTTATCGCCGATGCTTGCCGCTCCAACCCGCCGGCTCCGGGCGTGACCGCCGTGCGGTTGCCGGGCGACCAGGCGCTCGAGCGCAAGGCTGCGGCGCTGCGAGATGGGGTGGTGCTGTATCCGGGGATCATGGAGGCTTTGCGGACTTCGGCCGGACGGCTGGGGGTGAGAGTGCCGGCAGTGCTTGGGTGACGGGGGCGGACGTGTCGGCAGTTAGGCTGGGACCGGCTGGTTCTGGTGCGGGGCGAGAAACGACGGTTTTGACTCGCAGCGGTCATCTCAGCCGGCTTGCGCGACCCCAATTCGATAGCTAAATTACTTGCAACCGGTTGATTGGGTTCGCACGCTTTGATATGTTGTTCTGATGGTTTGCATGCTGGATCACGTAACAATTGCCGTCAGCGATGTAACGCAATCAAAAGCGTTCTTTGACGACGTGCTTCGTTGCCTCGGAGTCGAGAGATTGTATGCAGAAGGCGAGGACTTTGCCGGCTACGGAGCAAATGGAAAAGCGTTCTTTTGGATAGGCTTGAAAGACACCGTTCTAACCGGGTGCCATGTTGCATTCACCGCTCCAAACCGAGATGCTGTCGATGCTTTTCACAAGGCGGCAATTGCGGCAGGAGGTCGTGATAACGGCCAACCAGGAGTTCGCCCGCACTATCACGAAAGCTATTATGGCGCATTTATTCTTGATCCCGACGGACATAATATAGAGGCTGTGTGCCATAAACCCGCCGAGTAGTTACTCCGACGGTCGCAATTGGCCCAAAGCAGAACTCCCTGCAGCCCAACATGCCGGCCAGTTGTTTGGACGTCGCCGACACAATCCCCGCAAGCGTCTGCCTCCGGTTGCAATCCACCATCACTCATCTCGACAAGAATCACCCCAGCCGCCACCATGTGCCGATAATACCCGTAACTCCGTCGCCAACTTCGCCGTAATAAACCGTCAACAAACCGCCCTCACTGCCAACCACCGTCGTCGGATACCCGAGATTCTTGCCCGCCAGGCCAGCGCGGATGCGGATCGTCCGATCGGTGTCCCAGGTCTTGCCGGCATCGTTGGAAAGCACGGCGCGGATGCCGTAGTCGGGCTGGCGCCAGCCATAGGTCAGCAGCAGGCGGCCGTCCGGCAGGGCGAGCAGGTGAGCCGGGTAACCGGCCACCGGCAGGCGGCGCGGCGGGCTCCAGGTCAGCCCGGCATCGTCCGAGGTCACGGCATGCAGCATCCGCGTGCCGTTGTCGCGCAGAACCATCAGCAAGCGGCCGGGCTCGGTCTCGATCAAGGTCGGCTCCTCGAACTCCGATCCGGCTTGCTCGGCGACCTTGACCGGCGGCTGCCATGTGAGCCCGCCATCACGCGAGCGCACGGTGAAGACCACGCGCCAATTGGGGATATCGGACAGGGGCAGCAGGATATCGCCATTGGCTAGTTCGCAGGCGCCGCGCATACCATAGCCGCCGCTGAAGGGCGCCGTATCGATCCGTACCGAACGTGCGAAACTCACGCCGTGATCGTCGGACAGGTGCACGAGAGATTCGCCCTGTCCTCGCGCCCACGGGGCAAGTTGCTCGACCGGAACTCCGCGATAAGTGTCCGTGTCGTGCTCGGGTGAACTCAGCCAGCCGCGCATGAAGCGATCGGGGAAATCAAGCGGCATCGTGCCTGCTAGACGCCGCGCCAGGCCGAGCGGCAGCCAGCGAAAACGCCATTGATTGAGCAGTATGCTGCCATTGCGCAAGGCCGTTAGGCCCGCGCATTCGGTGCCTTGGACGTCATAGGAGGGCACGACTTCCGGCACGCTCCAACTGGCTCCGTCGTCGGACGAGCGCATCAGAACGTTCTGGAATTGCGGGTCCTCGGGCGGATGCAGGATGAAAGGCCGGCGCGGCGCGCGGTTGAACACCACGAGCAGATCGCCGTCGCCGGCCCGGACCACGTGCGGGTGCGCGCAATAGCTGTGCACGTCCTTGTACAGAACCGAGTGCTTCGCGTCCGTCGCGTCGATCATGCGGACCTACAGCGTGAACCGCGTGCAGCGGACGTATTGCAGCGGCTTCTCCTGGTCGTCCCACTCGTGATAGGCGGTAACGATCGTCCCGTCGGGCATCTGGGCGACACTCGGATAGCCGATGTGCTGGTAGATGCCGGGGTTGGCCCAGTCGATGCCGCCGGCCCGCATCTTGCCGCTCGATGGCGTCATGCGGCTGGAGCCAGGAGTTTCGGTGACGGTGGCACCAGGCACGCCGCCCTCGCGGATGACGAACTCGTTCTTCTTGTCCCAAGTGATGCCGTCCTCGGAAATGCAGCCGCGCGTGCCGTAGGGCGGGCGGCGATAGCCGTAGACGCACAGATAGCGGCCGTCCTGCAGCGCGATCGCCTCATGCGGATAGCCCCAGATGTTAGTCCATTTCGGCGGCGTCCAGCTGAAGCCATCGTCGTCGGAAAAAATGACCACCGTGTTCTTGGCGTCGCTGGTGGGATTGACGTGGGTGCGCAGGAAGCAAACCAGTTTGCCGTCCTTGAGCCGCAGGATCGCCGGCTCCTCGTAGTCGATGATGCTGGCCGGATCGTAGGCCAGCGTCGAATAGTATTCCCAGTTGAAGCCGCCATCGTCTGAGCGCATCAGCGCCGAGCGGGTGCTCTCACCCTCGCCTTCCTCTTCATAGCCGTGAATGCGGCCGTAGAGCCCCATCAGCAGCGCGCCATTCGGCATTTCCCAGCAGCCGACGCGGCAGCCGCCATGCTTCAAGGGCCGGATGTTGACGGGCATCGGCCTGGACCAGCTGGCGCCGTCATCGGTCGAGCGTGTCACGAAAGTGCCCAGGCACCCTTGCATCTTGTAGGCCCAGCTCCAGTCACCCCATTGCTTGGTGACCGGATGGCTCGACCACGACACGCCCTCGGGCTTGATGCCGCGTTTGAAAAATCCCGTGATCGTCATGTTGACGATCAGTGTGCCATCCGTCAGCTGGCAGATACCGCAATCCCAGTTGCCCTCGGTGTCGGTCCAGGGCAGCACGACCTTCGACGTGCTCCAGGTCTTGCCGCCATCCTTGGAGCGGACGATCAGCGTCTGGCCGCTGTCGTGGTGGAACGGATAGCGCTCCTCGTTGATCACGGCCGTAAGCTCGCCGTTCTGCAACAGCCGCATGGCGACTTGATTGACGCAATGCTCGGGGTGCTTGAGCATGGTGTAGTGAGCAATGTTCTTGGGCTGGATCATGGGTTTCTGCGCCTCTGGACTGAGTTCCCTATCTGCCCGGAACCGGTCGGAAATCACCTGACGGTTTCGGCCAGCATCTTGACTGATCTGGATTTCTGTTCGCTGGCGGCAAGCCGCAGGCCGGTCATCGCATCGAACACGTGCACATGCTCGGGCCGCACGTGCAGACGCAAGGCTGAGCCAGGTGCCGGCGACACGCGTTCGTTAAGCAGTACCGTGATCTTTGTTCCTGCAAGGTCGGTAACCAGCTGCACCTGGGGCCCCAGAGGCTCGACCGTTTCGACATGGGTCTCGAAGCCACTGGAACCGGCCGCCAGTTCGACATGCTCGGGACGCATACCGACGATCACGGGCTGCGATGCTGCGCCGGGAGGTTGAGGAGGCAGTGCGAGCCGCACCTTGCCCATGATCGCGATGGCTTGGCTGCCGCCACGGATAAGTTCGGCCGGCAGTAGGTTCATGGCCGGAGAGCCAATGAATTCGGCCACAAACACGTTGGCGGGGCGATCATAGAGATCGAGCGGTGCGCCTTGTTGTTCGATCCGTCCCGCCCGCATGACCACGATCCGGTCAGCCATCGTCATGGCCTCGACCTGATCGTGCGTCACGTAGATCGTCGTTGTCTTGAGCCTCTGATGCAGCAGTTTGATCTCGCTGCGCATGGCCACACGCAGTTTGGCATCGAGGTTCGACAGGGGCTCATCGAACAGAAATACTTTGGGATCGCGCACGATTGCCCGGCCCATCGCGACGCGCTGGCGCTGGCCACCCGACAGCGCGGCCGGCTTGCGATCGAGCAACTCCGACAACGCAAGAATGGCGGCGGCATCGCGCACGCGTTTGTCGATCACATCGCGCGGATCGCCGCGCAGCCGCAGCGAGAACCCCATGTTCTGCGCAACGGTCATATGCGGATAGAGCGCATAGCTCTGGAACACCATGGCGATGTCGCGCGCCTTGGCCGGAAGATCGGTGACATCGCGACCGCCGATGCGTATCGTGCCGATCGAGACAGGCTCAAGGCCGGCGATCAAGCGCAGCAAGGTCGACTTACCACAACCCGACGGCCCGACCAGCGCAACAAACTCGCCGTCGGCGATTGCCAGCGAAATGTCTCTCAGGACCTCGACAGCGCCGAACGACTTGCCGAGATGCTCAACATCGACATCAGCCATGGGAAACGCCTTGCAACTCGCATGTTTCTACACCTGTCAACGTTACAGTAGCGCGGGGCCCATGCAAGCCTTTGGCCAAAAGCATCAAGTTGCTGTCTGATTTGACTAACCGTTAGCCAGCGATGGCGTTGATGATTTGAGCTGCGGCCATCGTACTGCGGCGCGATCGCATGAGGACCAAAGGTGCCCGAGGCGATCGGAAACAAGAGTGTACTCGTGGGAGGATCGTCATGTCGAATATTCGCTTAACACGGCGCGATGCGGCTAAGTTGGCTGGCACCGCTGCACTGGCGGGGGCCATCAGCATGCCCTGGGTCCAGCGTGCATCGGCCGCCACGGAAGTCACTCATTGGAGCTGGCTCGCGGCCTCGGACGGCGAGGTCTGGGGACAGATGATCAAGGACTTCAATGCCGCCAACAAAGATGTCCAGATCAAATTGGATCTAATTCCAGAGGATCAGTATACCACAAAGATTCTCACGGCGGCGGCAGCTGGCAAGGCGCCCGATTTCGGCTGGGGCACGGCAGGCCAGCGCGCGCAATGGGCCTCGGACGGAGTGATCCAGCCGCTCGATGATCTCGCCAAGAAGGTCGGTCTTGACATCGGCGACTTCTCGGAATTCTCGATCAAGCAGGCGCGTTACCCGAAATACGATAACAAGATGTTCATGGTCCCGATGGACTTGATGAGCTTGCAGCCAGAAGTGAATATCGATCACGTCAAGGCAGCCGGCCTCGATCCCGAGAAGTTCCCGACCGATGGCGCGACGCTCATCGAGTGGGCCAAGGCCATGACCAAGATGGACGGCGACAAGGTTGCGCGCTCCGGCATCATGATGACGGCGTCCGGCGTGCAGCCCACCGTCACCTGGGGTATCGTCTCGGCACAGATGGGTTTCCAGCGCGCCAGCGATGATTTCAAGACCGCTTGCATCAACGAGGACGCCGGCAAGGCCGCCATGCAGTGGGTGCTTGACCTGTTCGACAAACACAAGGTTTCGACCCGCGATGTCACCGACCGCTACAAGGCCTTCGGCACCGGGCAAGGCTCGATCTTCTGGACCGGTCCGTGGACCATCAACGGCTATGTGACGCAGAAGCTGCCGTTCCGCACCTATCCGTTCCCGAACATCGGCGGCAAGCAGAAGACCTATTTCGAGATGGGCGGCCTGGAATTGTACGTGCAGCCGGACAAGGCTCGCTACGAAGCTACGATGATGGCGGTCAAGTGGCTGTCGGACAACAGCAAGCTGTGGACCACCAAGGGTCGTGGCGCATCGCCGAGGAAGTCGATCCTCAGCCTGCCCGACTACAAGACAGCCGGCGCCGACTGGTCCGCCCGTGGCGCCTTTGTCGACGGCATGGCGTTTGCGACCGAAGGCGAGATCCCGGTGCTGGCGGGCCCCGACTTCACCATCTATTCTGGCGGTAACTTCCTTGCAAAGACGCTAGAAGGCGTTTGGGCCAAGTCAAAAACCATCGATCAGGCCATGAAGGAGATCAAGGCCCATTGGCAGAAGGGCCTCGACGCAGGCTGAGCCAAAGGTGCAGTATTCCGCCCCGGTCTCCTCCTGCCGGGGCGGGATGCCCTTTCCACGATGGCGATCACGGTGCCGACAGAGCTTCCGACACGTCGCAGCGACCAGTCCCAGATCGACTGGGTCGCGTACCTGTTTGTGGCGTTTTTCACGCTTCCTTTTCTACTCTTCAATATCCTTCCGATACTTTTCGGCGCCTATCTGTCCTTCACCAAGTGGGGCATCTTTGGCGCCCCGAAATGGATCGGCTGGCAGAACTACATCGATGCGTTTCAAGATGAATTTGTCTACATCGCGTTCCGTAATGTGCTGCTTTACGCGCTGATTATTGTCCCCAGCGTCGTCGTGCTCGGCCTCTCCTTCGCCATTTATGTCAATCAGCGCTGGCCCTTGGCTGGGCTCGTGCGTGTGCTGTTCTTCTCGCCCTACGTCGTCTCGGCGACGGTAATCGGTCTCGTTTGGGTGTGGATCCTGGATACCCAATTCGGCATCGTGAACAGTTATCTCAAGGCCGTCGGCATCGGCGCCATACCCTGGCTGACAAGCATGAATTGGTCGCTGATCGGTGTCAGCATCGCATCGGTCTGGTGGGATCTGGGGCTAGCCTTCATCCTCTTCCTGGCCGCATTGCAGGATGTGCCCAAGGACCTCTACGATGCCGCCGAGGTCGACGGCGCTAGCCTCTGGCAGCGCTTGTGGTTCGTGACCCTGCCGCAGTTGCGTCCCGTCATCAGCATGGTCATTACGCTGCAGCTGATCGCATCTCTGCGCATCTTCAGCCAAGTCTATGTGATGACCAATGGCGGGCCGGCCTCGTCATCATCGTCGGTCATCTATTACATCTATTCGACCGCCATCAATCGCCAGCTGTTCGGCTATTCGGCCGCCGTCTCCATGATGCTGTTCGTGGTTATTCTGGTCGTCACCATGGCGCAGCGTTTTCTGATCAGGGAGCGCTGACATCATGGCAGCAGACACCGTGCTGGCTCCCGAGCCTTTGCCCCTCGCTCGCCGCGCCAACCGCTGGCTCAGGCGCTACAATATGCAGATCGCGGACATTCCGGTCTGGCTGCTCGGCCTCGCCTTCGCGCTGCTCTGGGCCATGCCGTTCGTGTGGATGATCTCGACCTCGCTGAAGTACCCGGAAGACGTCATGACGGTCGACATTGAATGGTTCCCGCGTCGTGTCACCTTCGGCAATTATGCCAAAATGTTTACGGACTATCCGGTGCTGCGATGGGCCCTGAACAGCCTCATCGTGGTGACGGCGAGCACGGCCATGTGCGTGGGCTTCGGCGCCCTTGCTGGCTATGCGCTCGCGCGGATGCGCTTTCCTGGCAGCGGCTTGCTGTTCCTGCTTTACGTCGCCTCGCTGATGGTCCCGATCGAGGTCTATATCGTGCCGCTGCTGCTCGCGGTCACCAAGCTCGGCTGGACCGACACCTATGCGGCGCTGATCTTTCCGACCGTCGGCAATGTGCTCAGCGTCTTCATCTTCCGGCAGTTTTTCCTGAATTTCCCCAAGGACCTTGAGGACGCCGCCAAGATGGATGGCGCCAGCCACCTGCGCATCTTCTGGACCATTGCGCTTCCGATGGCGCGCGCGCCGCTGATCGCCGCCACCGTGATCATCTTCACGCTCAACTGGAACAATTTCCTCTGGCCCCTGCTGGCAACCTTCAGCGAGGAGATGAAGGTCTTGCCGGTTGGCTTGGCCGCGTTCACGCCAGTGCTGGGAACGCATACCCAGCTTGAGGGTTTTGCCCTCTCGATGGCGGGCGTAACGCTGCTCAGCATGCCCAGCGTGTTGCTGTTCTACTTTCTGCAGCGCTATTTCATCCAAGGCATCGCGTCCGGCGCCGTCCGGGGCTGATGCGATACGTCGTGGAGACGCCCAGTCATGCCAGTCCCTCGCTACCAGCTGTTCATCGAAAACGCGTTCGTACCCGCCGTCAGCGGCGAGACTTTCACGACGATTGATCCGGCAACAGAGGAAATCATCGGCGAAGCGGCTCGCGGCGGCGTTGCCGATGTGGACCGCGCCGTCAAGGCCGCGGCGACGGCCCTGCGCGGACCCTGGCGCGAGATCACGCCCTACGAGCGAGGCCGGATGCTGTTCGGTTTTGCCGGCCTGATCGCGGCCCATCGCGACGAGTTGGCCCGGATGGAAACGCTCGACGTCGGCAAGCCATTGAAAGATTCGCTCGGCGATATTGACGGTGTCGCCACCACGTTACGCTACAATGCCGGCGCCGCCGACAAGCTGCAGGGTGAAACCATCCCGCTCGGGCCGAAATTTCTCGACTTCACCGTGCTTGAGCCGATTGGCGTCACGGCGCACATCGTGCCCTGGAACTTCCCGCTCGGCATGGCGATGCGTGGCATGGCGCCGGCGCTCGCCGCTGGCTGCACCGTGGTGCTGAAGCCGGCCGAGCAATCACCCCTGTCGGCGCTGAAGATGGCTGAGCTCGTTGCCGAGGCCGGTTTCCCCAAAGGCGTCATCAACATCGTCACCGGACTTGGCGCCGAGGCCGGCGACGCCCTGGTCCGCCATCCGCTGGTGCGCGGCATCACCTTCACCGGCTCCGTCGCGACCGGCCGCAAGATCCTGGCCGCCGCCGCAGATGGCATAAAGCCGAGCGTGTTGGAGCTTGGCGGAAAAAACCCGATGATCGTGTTTCCCGACGCTGATATCGGCCGCGCCGTCGATGATGCGCTTGCCGGTTCTTTCGAGAATTGTGGACAGGTGTGCTCGTCGTCCTCGCGCTATCTGCTACATCCCAAGATCCGCGACGAATTCATTGATCGCCTGGGCGCCAAGGCGGCCAAGCTCTCGATCGGACCCGGTATCGACAATCACGACCTCGGACCGCTCGTCTCCGCCGCACAATACGCCAAGGTGCTCGGCTATCTCGACCGCGGCCGGACGGAAGGCGCCCGCGCCCGTTTCGGCGGCAGCCGTCCGCGCCATTTGCAGCGTGGCTATTTCATCGAACCGACCGTGCTCGATCGGGTCGATCCGGCCAGTACGATCGCGCGCGAAGAGATCTTCGGTCCGGTCGGCGTTGCCATCGACATCGCCGACGAGGCCGACGCCGTAAGGATCGCCAACAGTCTTGGCTATGGTCTGTGCGCGGGCGTCTATACGCAGGATATCTCGCGCGCGTTGCGCCTCGCCGGTCAGCTTGAAGCAGGCTCAGTCTGGATCAACGGCTGGTGGATGGGTGGCGTGCAGGCGCCGACCGGCGGCATCAAGGACAGCGGCATCGGCCGCGAGCGTGGCCTTGCCGGATTGCGCAACTACGTGCAAGTCAAGAACATCGCCGTTCGGCTGTGAGATTGGAAGCGCCAGCATGGCCGACCGCAAGAACCGTCCGACGACATTGCATCTCAACCCGACCGACCCGCTGGTGGTTGCGCTCGATGACCTGCAGCCAGGCGCGCCGCTCGGCCCCCTCGGCGTGACGGCGGCCGAGCCGATCGCCAAGGGCCACAAGGTCGCCATAGCGGCCATCACGGCCGGCGACCACGTGCGCAAATATGGCCAGATCATTGGCACGGCGACGGCATCGATCGCACCAGGCCGGCACATCCACACGCACAACCTCGCCTTTGAGCCCAGTACCGTCGATCACGCGATCGGCGGCCACCGGATCAAGCATCCGCTGCTGCCCGAAGCCAAACGCGCGACCTTCCAAGGCATCGTACGCGCCGACGGCAAAGTCGCCACGCGCAACTATATCGGCGTCCTCACCACCGTGAACTGCTCGGCGACGGTGGCGCGGCTGATTGCGGACCAGTTCCGTGGCCCTGAAGCCCTCGCGGCGTTCCCCAATGTCGACGGCGTCGTTGCGCTCACCCACGCGCTCGGTTGCGCCGCCGCCGAAACGAGCGAGGCGACTGAATTGCTGCGCCGCACGCTTGGCGGCTATGCGCGGCATCCAAACTTCGCCGCCGTGCTCATCGTCGGCCTCGGCTGCGAGACCAACCCGATTGATCGTCTGATGGCGGAGGAAGGGCTTGATGGCAAAAGGCGTGTCCTGCCTTATGTCATCCAGGAGATGGGCGGCACCAATGCGACGGTGCGGGCCGGCGTCGAGCAAATCCGCGCTATTCTCCCTGAAGCCAACGAAGCGACGCGCACAACCGTATCAGCGGCGCACCTAAAGCTCGGCCTGCAATGCGGCGGCTCGGATGGCTTTTCCGGCATCACCGCCAATCCCGCGCTCGGGCATGCCTCCGACCTGCTGGTCGCCAATGGCGGCACATCGATCCTCAGCGAAACGCCAGAGATCTACGGCGCCGAGCACATGCTGCTTGGCCGCGCCGTCGATGCCGCCGTTGGCAACAAGCTGCTCGACCTGATCAGGTGGTGGGAAGCCTACGCGGCCAAGCACGGCGACACGCTCGACAACAACCCGGCGCCCGGCAACAAGGCCGGCGGGCTGACAACCATCCTGGAAAAATCCCTGGGGGCGGCGGCCAAGGGCGGCACCAGCGATCTGGTCGAGGTCTATCGCTACGCCGAAGCGGTCACCAAGCCAGGTTTCGTGTTCATGGACACACCCGGATATGATCCGGTCTCGGTCACCGGCCAAGTCGCGGGCGGCGCCAATCTGATCTGCTTCACGACGGGCCGTGGCTCATGTTTCGGCTGCAAGCCGGCGCCAAGCCTGAAACTGGCAACCAACACCACCATGTTCAACCGCATGCGCGACGACATGGACATCAACTGCGGCGAGATCGCCGACGGCGCCGCCACGATCCAGGAAATGGGCGAGCGCATTTTCGCGTCCCTGCTGGCAACCGCATCAGGCGTAAAATCCAAGAGCGAAGCTTTCGGTTACGGAGGCGACGAGTTCGCCCCCTGGCATTTCGGCGCAACGCTTTAGGTTGAAGAATTTGGAGCGTGATGGGCCGCCCAATTGACCAATGTCCGGAAATCGATTGCAAACAGACGCGTCTGCGTCGCGCGAACAATTCTCGTCGGAGCAACCTGCTGCGGGGATGATCGAGGCGACAATCTCGATCCTATTCGAGCAGATCGAAAACGCCGTTGTGCGCCGACGCGCGGTGGTCTTGCCGGCAAATCTTGTTGTGCGCGGTTCGACGCGGCCCGCGCGCGAGTCCCGGAGCAGCCCGGGCAAGGTCTAGCTCTCAATGCGCCGCCCCTTGGTCAACGCACGCATGCGGGCAAACACATCCACATCCATCTGGCGCAGCACATCGATGATGTCGATCGGTACCCAATTCTCACGGATTAAGCCTTCGTAGTGCAGATAAAAATCCATCACCCGCATATCGATCTCGCGGCCGGTCGGACCCAGCCCGAGGAAGCCGCCTCCAAAGTGACGCATGCGCCGGCTCGGCCAGCCGCCGGTGACCGAGTAGGCCCCCTCGCCGATGCGCGTGCCGTGCCCGGCCTGGTCTGAAGGCGACACCGGCGGAATGGACTTGCTCAGCGGAAAGGCGGTTCGGAACGGCAGCTGGTGATCGTCGATGAAGCCGTCGAGCCCGCGCGTGGAGCCAATACCGGCGGGCCCGTACCACATCATCCTTTGGTGCCAGTGCTGCTTCTGCGGCATGTCTTGCAGGCCCTGTCGTCCGAGCCCGGCGAGATCGTCATACGCCAGCAGGGTCTGATGCATCGCCAGCGTCTGGGCGAGGTTGGCGGCGCCTTGCACGGAGTCGGTCTGGTGCAACACGATACCGTCGCCGGTGATCGGCCCAGGCCAGAGGCCTTCGACGCCGAGGCTCGAACCGATCGGCCACACGCCAGCCTGGCGCATCAGATCGAGCAGGTCCCAGAGGCCCCAGGTTTCGACGATCCGTCCCCCAACAGTCCGGTGCACCTCGCCGTAGCGCAGCATCGCAAAGCGACCGGTCGCGGGGATGGTCAGCCAGTCGTGCCGAAAGGTGCCGCAGTAGTGTCCCATCGCCGCGATCAGCTCTCGGCCTTGGTAGTTGCCGCCAACGAAAATCAGATCGCGGCGCTCGAGATCGGGAAAGGCCGTCCGCAGAGGCGACCAGACGGTTGCGGCGATGGCGTCAGCACCTTTGACATCGTTCAGCGGGTGCGATCCGTGCCAAACGGCGTCGGCGGCAAACGCCTCAGTGAGCCTCGCCGGGATCTTCTGGGCGCTGGTTTCAGCAATTGCCCCGAGCGTGCGGAAGATCCCTTGCCGCTCGCGCACCTGCTGACTGTCGCCGGTCATCAAAGTCTCCATCCGGTTTCGATTCGAATTGTTGCATACGTATTCAACATCTGACAGTCTCGACGCGCAAGGGCCAAGGCCCGAACCATCGCGGCTCGGATTGGCTTGATATGAACACTCGCGCTATCGATGCCTGAGGAGGACACGTCATGCGGTTGATGTTTGGGTGTGCACTGGCGGGCGCAGCGCTGCTCGCCACGTCGAGTTTGGCCGTTGCCGATTGTGGGATCGAGAAGGGATCGATCCGGGTTCTGGCCAATGATTTTCCCGCACTGCACGCGGTAACCGAGCAAGCGGCCAAATGCGCGAGCGGCGCGGTGACGCTGAAGGCGAACCACACCAAAGACCACGAGAGCCTGCAGGTCGCCGCGCTGAAAGCCAGTCCGGCCGAGTACACCAGCTCCGTCATCGCCAATTCCTCGATCCTGCCGCTGCTCAATGACGGCTTGATCCGGCCCCTGGATGAGTATGTCGCCAAATACGGCAGGGGCCTGAAAAAGACGCAGCTTGTCACCATCGACGGCAAGGTGATGGCGGTCGCCTTCATGGCCAACGCGCAGCATCTGTTCTATCGCGACGACATCCTGCAGAAGGCCGGGGTCGGCGTGCCGAAGTCCTATGAGGACGTGCTGGCCGCGGCCAAGGCCATCAAGGACAAGGGGCTGATGGATCATCCGCTGGGCGGCACCTACAAGGCCGGCTGGAACCTCGGCGAAGAGTTCGTGAACATGTATCTCGGCGAGGGCGGCGAGTTCTTCAAGGCTGGCACGGCCGAAGCGGCGATCAACAACGACAAGGGCGTCGCCGCGCTCACGATGATGAAGTCGTTGAGCGCCTATATGAACCCGGACTATCTCACTTTCGACAGCAATGCTCTGCAGGCTGAGTTCCAGGCCGGCAAGGTCGCCATAGCCAATTTCTGGGGCTCGCGCGCCGGCGCCGTGCTCGATCCCAAGGGTTCGACCGCCGACATCGTCAGCAACATCAAGTTCACATCGGCCCCGACGGTTGGAGGCGGCGCATTGCCGGCAACGACGCTGTGGTGGGACGGGTTCACCATCTCCAAGAACGTGTCGGATGAAGACGCGGACGCGACCTTCCGTGCCCTGATTCATGGCACCTCGACCGAGATGGCCAACGCCAATGCGGACAAATCGGTCTGGCTGATCGACGGCTTCACGCCCGGGCCTACGGCCGGCGGCGTTTTGGCCACGGCCAATGCGGGCGCAAAACCCTATCCGATGCAACCGCAGATGGATCTGCTGCATACGGCCCTTGGCGGCGGCCTTGCCGACTTCATGCAAGGTAAGAAGGATGCAGCCAAGACGCTGGCTGACATAGAAGTAGCCTATTCGACGGCCGCCAAGCAGGCTGGATTTTTGAAGTAGGTTCGGTAGGAAAAGGGGCGATGCCGCCCCGTCTCCCCTTGCCCGAACCATGGTCAGAGCTGATGCCGCATCGCACATTCGTCTGGTTCATGGCCCCGTCCGGGCTGCTGATGTTGCTGTTCATAGCCCTGCCGATCGTCTCAACGTTGGTGCAGTCGATGTATGTCGCCCATCAGCGCGTCATGGTGGCTACGGAAGATTGCGGGCCGTTCGGCTGCACCAAGCAGTTGCGCGTCGACAATGCCGCAACGGCGGGATTGCAGCAAAGCCAGCCGCTTGGCCAATTCAATGGGCTTGCCACTTATGCCGATCACAACCACCTCGCCTTCGCCGACATTGCGGCGGCTTGGACGAGTGGAGCGACGTGGTCGGAGTTTTACGTCTGGGCACAGTCCCTGCCGTTCTACCGCGCTCTTGGCTTCACGCTGGCCTACACCGCCCTGGTGACGCCGCTGGCCGTCGTGCTCGGTTTCCTGATTGCGCTCAGCGTCAACGGACTTCCGTCAGCCGGCAAGGGGCCCGCCATCTTCGTCTCGCTGCTACCGATGATCGTCACCCCGCTCATAGGATCGCTGGTGCTGTTTTGGATGATCGATGCCGAAGGTATCATTGGCTCCACGCTGCAAAGACTGGTGGGCGATCCCAATTTGTCGCTGAAGGCCTCGCCGACACTCACATGGGCGACCTTGTTCACCTATGGCGTCTGGACCTCGGCGCCGTTCGCCTTTGTTGTGCTTTACGCTGGCCTGCAGACGGTGCCGCGCGACACGCTGGAATCGGCCATGATCGACGGCGCGAGCCGGCTTGAGCGCGTGCGCTACGTTGTCCTGCCGCATCTCATGCCGCTGGTGGTGTTCGTCGCGCTGATCCAGCTCATGGACAATTTCCGCGTCTTCGAGCCGATCGTGGGTTTCAATGCGGAAGCCAATGCGACGTCGCTGTCCTGGATCATCTTCAACGATCTGCGCGGCGGGGGCACGCAGCTGTTCGGCTCGGCCGCGGCGACCTCCATGCTGACGATCCTGGGTGTTACCTTGCTGATGACGCCGGTCCTGATGCGGACCTGGCGCGACTTCTCCCGATCGAGCTGAGGAGCACCGATGACCGCTCCCTCACCTCAACGCGCCCCGCTGCTCATACTGGTGTCGTGGGGTTTCCTTGCGCTCTGGCTGCTGCTGGCTGCCTTCCCATTCCTCTGGACCCTGTGGGGATCGTTCAAGATCGAGGCCGATTTCTTTTCCAAGCTCAACTGGCAGAACGCCGTCTTCGGCGTCAGCACCATGGCTCAGACCGGATCGGCTTTCACCGGCGGCGGTTATCACGGTGCCTGGGTGGAGAGCGGCTTTGGCCAGGCCGCGCTCAATACCGGCTTGGTGACCATCTGTGTCGTGATGATATCGCTCACCTTCGGCACGCTCGGCGGCTATGCCCTGTCGCGCTCTGGCTACCGCTATGCGCTCTGGATACTGATCGCCGCGCTGCTGTTTCGCGCCATGCCGCATATCACTTTGGTCGCCGGCTACTTGCAGCCGTTTTTTCAACTGAAAATCTGGGGCTACCTGCCCACCGCCATCATCGTCCTGGTCGCGATCAATCAGCCGTTCACGCTGTGGATGCTCCATTCCTTCTTCATGACCATCCCCAGGGACCTCGATGAGAGCGCCCTGGTTGACGGCTGCTCGCGCTTTGAGGCGTTCCGGCGCGTCATCATTCCCGTCATGTGGCCGGGTGTCATCACCACCGGACTGTTCAGCTTCCTGCTCGCCTACAACGACTTTGCCGTCACCGCGATGCTGCTGTCGCAGGACAACCAGACCATGGTGCCCAAGATCGCGAGCTATCTCGGCTCGACCCAGGCCGCGGGTCACGTCATGTTCGCGGTGGCCGCCGTGGTCTCGGCCACGGTGCCGCTGTTTCTGCTCGTCATGGTGTTCCAGCGGCAGATCGTCAGCGGACTTACGGCCGGCGCGGTGAAAGGCTGAGCCATGGCGCCGATCACCCTCAAGAACCTTTCCAAACGCTGGGGCAAAAGCATCGCGGTCGATGACTTCAACTTGTCGATCGCCGATGGCGAACTGCTGGTCCTGCTCGGCCCGTCGGGCTGCGGCAAGACCACGACCATGCGCATGATTGCGGGCCTGGAGGAAATTTCGGGAGGCGAAATCTGGATCGGCGACCGTCTGGTTAACGGGTTGGAGCCCAAGGACCGTGACATCGCCATGGTGTTCCAGAGCTACGGGCTCTATCCCTCGATGACAGTCTATGAGAACATCCGCTTTCCCTTGAAAGTGCGCAAAGTACCTGCCGAGCAGCATCGCGAGCGCGTGCTGCGCGCTGCAAAGATGGTCGAGCTTGAGGGTCTTCTCGATCGCCGGCCGTCCCAGCTCTCGGGCGGACAGCGCCAGCGCGTGGCCGTGGCGCGCGCGATCGTGCGCCAACCGACGGTCTTCCTGATGGACGAACCGCTCTCCAATCTCGATGCCAAGCTGCGTGTCTCGACCCGGGCGCAGATCAAGAACCTGCATCACGAGCTGAAGACCACCACGATCTATGTCACCCACGACCAGATCGAAGCCATGACGCTGGCCGATAGGGTCGTTGTGATGAACAAGGGCGTGGTGCAGCAAGTCGGTACGCCGCTGGAGATCTATGACAGGCCGGCCAACACCTTTGTCGCCGGTTTCATCGGCTCACCGGCCATGAACCTGGTCGACGGCAAGATCGAGAACGACGTGTTCACCGCCGATCGGATCTCAATTGCCGGACTGAAACGGGCCCAGGACGGACCAATCATGCTCGGGTTTCGCGCCGAGGACGCCAGTCTGTCCTCCGACGGCAGCGACATCGTCGCGCCGGCCTATTCCATCGAATTGCTCGGCGAATCCTCGATGGTGACGGTGCAGGCCGGCGGCACGTTGGTGGCGATCAAGGCCGCAAAAAACTTCCGCACCGGCATCGGCAGCGAGATCCGCGCGCAGGTGCCGGCTGCCGCTTGCCATCTCTTCCACCACACAACCGGCGAACGCATCGTCCTTTGATGCCAAAACTCTGCATCCTGATGGAGATATCAGCCATGCCAGGCGCAAGACCCGAACAGGCCGTTCTCACCAAGCACAACGACCTGTCCAAAACCGCCGAGACCAAGCGTGTCATCGAAGGCATGGTGGATGGACTCAACGATCACAAGATCAAGGGCATCGCCGAGTTCTTCCACGAGGGCTTCAACTGGATGGGCAATACCGGTTGCGGCACCAAGCACGGGTTGAAGGAATTCCAGGAAAACTGGCAGCGCCCGTTCCAGGCCGCTTTCTCGGACAAGGTCTGTGTCGACGAGGCGCGCCTGTTCTCGGGCGAATGGGGCGCCGCCTTCGGCCGCCAGGAAGCAACGCATTCCGGTGACTTCATGGGCGTTGCGCCCACCGGCAGGCGGGTCGAGATTCGCTACATGGACTTCTGGAAGGTGAAAGACGGTCGCATCGCCGACAACTGGGTGATGGTCGATTTCCCGCATGTGCTCGCCCAACTCGGCGTCGACGTCTTCAAGGGTGAGGGCTGGGAGAATTATGACGATGGCCGCGCTGTCCCCCCGCGCCCGAACCACAATCTTTAGGAGAGCCAATCCGTGACGTTGAAAGGCTTCGATCCGAAGTGGACGGATTTTCCCGACTACATCCTCGGCATCACTCGGGAAATCTGGGAGAACCGCGGCATTCATACGCTGCACGCCTACTATGCCGACGACATCGTTGTCCGCTCGCCTGCCTCGGTGGTGCGCGGCAACCGGGGTGTGATCGCTGCAACCATGGCGACCCTTTCCGAGTTTCCGGATCGTCAGCTGCTCGGCGAGGACGTGATCTGGAGCGGCTCGGCTGAGGCGGGCGACCTGCTCTCCTCCCACCGCCTGCTCTCGACCGCGACGCACAGCCAGCCCGGCGTCTATGGCGAGCCAACAGGTAAGCAGTATACGTATCGCATCATCGCCGACTGCGCCGCGCGCGACAATCAGATTTATGACGAATGGCTGATTCGCGACCAGGGTGCTATCGTGCGCCAGATGGGCCGCGATCCCAAGGCTTTTGCCGCCGAGCTGATTGCGCGCGAAGGTGGACCCGAAGCTTGTGTCAAGCCGTTCACGCCGGCCAGTGACATTGCAGGCGGATATCAGGGGCGCGGCAACGATCATCGCACCGGCCAGCGCTATGCCGAGCTGCTGACCAGGATCATGAGCGCCGAGTTCTCGGTCATCGGCAACACCTACGATCGCGCCTGCCAGCTGCAACTCCCCGGCGGCATCACCGCGCACGGCCCCGCGGCGGCCGACCAATTCTGGTTGGGCTTGCGCGCTGCCTTCCCAAACGCCGCCTTTGCCATCCATCACCAGATCGGCCGCGACGACCCGGGACTGTCGCCGCGCGCCGCCTTGCGCTGGTCGCTCACCGGCAAGCACGACGGCTGGGGTGCGTTCGGCGCGCCGACTGGCGCCGACGTACATGTGATGGGCCTAAGCCACGCCGAGTTTGGCCCCTGGGGCCTGCGCCGCGACTGTGTCCTCTACGATGAAACCGCGATCTGGAAGCAGATCCTGCTCAAGACAGGGTGATCCGATGACACGCGATGAGATGGAAAAGCGCATCGTCCACTATGGCGACCTGAAGCCCTGCCGCACCGCCTTCATCGATGCGCAGACGCCCGGGTCCGACCAGAAGGAGAACTTCACCATCATCGGCGCGGGCGTCTCCGAGAGCGCCGACCAGCACATTCATATCCGCGACACGCCCGGCTTCAACTTCGGCGCGGCCGGATAGCCGCCCAAATGCCGCAACTCCCTGCACAGCCACCGCACCGCGGAAGTGTTCTTTGTGCTGTCTGGGCGCTGGCGGTTCTCATGGGGCCGTTGGGGCACCGCCGGCGAAGTCGTGCTGGAGGACGGCGACCTCATCAACCTGCCCACTGGCATTTTCCGCGCCTTCGAGAACATCGGCGCCGTCCACGGAATGATCATGGCCTTGCTCGGCGGCAACGATGCCTTTGACCCGTCAGTTGCTGCTGCACCGTTTGAGCCCTGCTTTCGCGCGCAATTGCT
The DNA here is from genome assembly GCA_031367715.1 of Hyphomicrobiaceae bacterium. Taxonomy (GTDB): domain Bacteria; phylum Pseudomonadota; class Alphaproteobacteria; order Rhizobiales; family Hyphomicrobiaceae; genus JANYHF01. The sequence goes on from JANLQJ010000430.1 coordinate 37,822, forward strand.
CCGCGCCGGGCGACTAACTCGATGGCGGTGGATTGCGCTTCCGCGTGATGACCGAAGGCCTTGCACACCCCATGATCGAAGGGGTTAGCGTGACCCTGACAAGTCCCGCACGGACCGTCGTTGATTGCTTCCGCTACCGTGGCAAAGTCGGTTTGGACGTTGCACTGGAAGGTCTGCGCCATCGCCGTTTCAAGGCCGACGATCTTTGGCGCATAGCGACGGCCATGCGGGCCCGGACGGGCATGCGCCACTACGGGAACGGGCCCTGAGGAGGTAGCCGCCGTCGCCCAGACCCAGCTCGGGCGGCTCAATGGGGAGCGCTTTTGGGACGTGAGCGGATGGCTGCGACGCAAACTGCGCTTGAGCAAGTTGTTTCTGATTCGCAGGACTTTTTGATGCCGATCGTTTTAGCAGGGCACGTCGAAGATCTGGCGTGGGCATCAGGCCGGCCATGGCTGACAGCTCAGACGGCAGACAGTTTCCCATGAACGCACTATGGGGCGACGTGCGAGCATGACGCATGTCCGCATATCGGAGTACTTCAAGCGTTGGCCGTGCTCAGCTTAAGTGGACTGCCTGACCCGCCTCAGACATCGGCAATAGTGTTGCGCGAGCGCCCGGTGGATGTGACATTCGGTGCAGGTAGCCGCGCCGCGAGCCTGAAACGGCACGACTTCAACCAAATCGCCGCTCGGTGCCGCAGACATACCTTACTGCGATGCCGTCCTGCCGCGATAGAAGCCTGCATGCGATGGCGGAAGGGCGCGACCCCGGATACGGTCCGAGAGTTTCTCGGCCAGCATGATCGTTGGCGCATTGGTGTTCCCGGTGATGATGCGCGGCATCAGTGACGCATCGACGACACGCAACGCCTCGATGCCATGAACGCGGCCATCCTCGTCGGTCACGGCCGTGGGGTCCGTGCCCATTCGGCAGGTCCCGACAGCGTGATAACCCGTGCCCGCATTGCCGCGGATCCAGGCGCGCAGATCGCTATCGGTCGCGATGGATGACCCCGGACTGACCTCCTTGCCGCGCAGTTCGTCCCAGGACCTTTGGCGGATGATGTCGCGCGTCATGCGCAAGCCTTCGACCAATTCGGTAAGGTCGCTTTCCTCCGCGAGGAAGTTGAACCGTAGCGCCGGCGTGGCCTGTGGATCGGCCGAGCGAAGCGTGACAGAGCCGCGGCTTTGCGGCCGCATGACGCTGGTGAAGTATTGAAAGCCCTGCTCGACACGCGCCTGGCCACGGTAGAACTCGCCGATCATGGGAAAGAACTCGTGCTGAATGTTCGGGTACGCGACCTTCTCATTGCCGCGCATGAAGGCGCCGACCTCGAAGTAATTGCTGGCGCCAAGGCCGCCTCGGGTGAGCATCCAGCGTGCACCCACGGCGAGTTGTCCCAACCGCGACAGCTGCCCGGCCGGCGAGACGGGCTTGCGTATCCGGTACTGCAAAGCACATGCGATGTGATCCTGCAGGTTCTGGCCAACCCCAGGCAGATGCACGGCCGATGCAATATCGTGGCCCCGCAGCACGTCGCGGTCACCGATGCCCGACAGCATCAGGATCTGCGGTGTGCTGAGGGTGCCCGTGGCCAGGACCACCTCGCGTTCGGCTTCAATCGAGAGTGTGCGTCCACCACTGAGGACCGTCACCCCGACGCAGCGATTGCCGTTCAGTCTCAGTCCGGTCACGGCGCTGCCAGTCGAGACCTGGAGATTGTGCCGGCCGCGTGCGGGCCTTAGAAACGCACGCGATGTGCTTTCGCGCCGTCCTTGGTGCGTTGTGGCCTGAGCGATGTTGACGCCTTCCTGCCGATACCCGTTGTGGTCCGGCGTGAGCGCGAGGCCGAAATCCTGGCCGGCGCCGAGGAAGGCCCGGTACAGCGGATTGTCGGCCTTGCAGGCGTGAATGTGCAGGGGGCCGTCGCCGCCACGATATTCGTCGGCGCCGGTCTCGAAGGTTTCCATCTTTCGGAAGTATGGCAGGCAGTGAGCATACGACCACGAGGTCAAACCCAGCGCTGCCCAACCCTCGTAGTCGAGCGGATTGCCACGTACAAAGACCATGCCATTGATCGATGAGGTTCCGCCCAGCACCCGGCCACGCGGCTGATCGCTGATGCGGCCACCGAGACCAGGCTCCGGCTCGCTTTCAAAACCCCAGTTGAAGCGGCGATCAAGCAGCGGCAGGCCGAGGGCGGCCGGCATGTCGAGGATGACGTTGCCATCGCGCGGGCCCGCTTCCAGGAGCAGGACGCGGGCCCGGCCGTCTTCGCTCAAGCGGTTGGCGACAACACAGCCGGCCGAGCCTGCGCCGACGATGATGTAGTCATAGGACTTGGAAATCTGCTCTGGCATGCTGGCGCACCGCTACCTTTCCTCCTTTGGGGCGACTGGGACCTGAGGTCCAGTTCTGTCCCGACGCAATTGCCCATTGACCGACGCATGGCATATTTTATACAATTATCCCCACGCAAGTGCCAATGCGATGCCGCTTGGCGGAAAGACGCATACGGCACAGGAGATCGACGTGACCACAAACCCAAATAATCTTGTTGCGGAATAAATGAAGACAGGCGACGCGTCTTGTCGCGATATTGGCAAGACCGCGCTCGTCCAGTCATTGGCCGCACTCAATTTGCGGTGTCCAGGGAGGAAAAGCGTGATGATGACGACGAACGGTTCGGGACCAAACCGGCGCGATGTCTTGAAATCGTCCGCGGCGTTGGCGGCCTTGGGCGCAAGTGGCGCGTGGGCCGGCAAGGCGAGCGCCGAGGAACTGATCTCGGTCTTCGGCAATCTGCCACCCGATCCCTCGCCTCCTGGCGGCGCGAAGTTCTCGGAGGAGGCGTTCGCGGCCTGGCAGAAAGCCAACGGCGCGACGGTGAAGTATGATCTTGCGCCGTTTCCCGAGCTCCACAACAAACTGGCGACGACCTTTGCCTCGGGTACGCATGCCTGGGACATCGCGTATATGTCGGGTTGGGTGCCGGAGTTCGCCAACTTCGTCATTCCGCTGCAGGAGAAGCTCTCCAAGGAGCTGGTCGCCGATCTTCCTCCGTCCAGCTTCTCCACCGTGACGTGGGGCGGCAAGAGCATGGGCGCCGTGTTCACCCTGTCGCTGCTCACGCTTTTTTACAACACCGAGCATTTCGAAAAGGCCGGCATCAAGGAGCCGCCCAAGACCTGGGACGATCTCAAGCGGATGGCCAAGGACCTGACCAAGGACGGCAAGTTCGGCTGGGTCAACAGTTTTGGTACACCGGAAGGCATCGGCGGCACCGCCTGCTACTGGATGTGCTATCTGCAGCAGGCCGGCGGCAAGATGTACAATGAGGATAGCTCACCCGCCTTCAACAGCGAGCCGGGCATCACGGCGCTGCAGTACATGATGGATCTGATGCCATCGACCGATCCGGGATCGCTCACTTACATCGGCATCAACGACGCGACCAACGTCTTCACGGCCGGCAACGCATCGATGATGATGAACTGGCCATTCATGTGGAAACCGGCGCAGGATCCCGCTGCCTCCAAGATCGCCGGCAAGGTCGGCGGCGCGCTGCTGCCAGCTGGCCCCGCCGGCACCGCTTCGGTCGACGGGACGGACGCCTGGACCATCACCAAGACGGCCAAGAATCCCGATCTCTGCACCAAGCTGATCGAGTTCTATCTCGACAAGGACGTGCAGAAGCGGCAGGCGCTCGACACGGGTTGGCTGCCGATCCGGCTCTCGGTGCTAGGGGATCCGGAGGTGCAGAAGGCGCTGCCGAATGCGGCCATCACGCTCGAGCAAGCCAAGCATCCCTACGACAGCTTCGTCACGCCCGACTACAACGAGGTGACGCAAGCGATCGGTACCGAGATCACCAAGGCGCTCGCCGGCAAGCAGTCGGCCAAGGAGGCGATGGCGGCCGCCAATGGCCTGGTGGCGGCGATCGTGATGAAGCGGAAATAAAGCCGTTGATCGAGAACTCTAGCCTGTGAGATCCTTTAACACAAATACAGCAGTACGGCTCGATGGCCTTCTCCCGTGGGGAGAAGGTGGCGCGCATGCGCCGGATGAGGGGATTGGTGCCCGCCG
>JANLQJ010000443.1:0-29351 GCA_031367715.1 Hyphomicrobiaceae bacterium
GCTGCGGCCTTGCCGGAGATCACGAGACCAACGGCCTCGTTCCACTGCGGCACGATGGTCTTGGGATCAACCAACTTGCGCGCCGCGTCAACGGCTTGGAACACCTTGGCCATTTCAGGGCCGGCCGCCAACGTTAGATCGCGATCCTTATAAACCTTGACGAAGTTCGGTACGCCGGTTATCGCGACCGTAAGATCACGGATCAATAGTGGGATGGGCCACCCGGCTGCCATAGAGAGCGGGATGATGCCCTTCTCTTTCAGCTTGGGCGCATCGGCGATCAACTCGTTCCAGTTCTTGGGCGGCTCAAGGCCCGCGTCCTTGAACACCTTGCGGTTGGTCCACATCCACTGCTCCGAATGCAGGTTCACCGGTACGCAATAGACTTTGCCTTCGTATGTGCACGAGGTGAGTTGCGACGCCGGACGGATAATTTTGGCCCAGTCTTCACTCTTGGCGAGCTCGGTCAGGTCGAGCATCAGGCCAGCCTTGACCAGATCGTCGGCGTCCTTGCCGGGGTTGAGCTGCGTGGCGCCCATCGGGTTGCCGCCCAGAATGCGGCTAACGATGATCGGGCGGGCCACATCGCCCGAACCGGCGATCGCACCGTCGACCCACTTGTTGCCGGTGGCGTCGAACGCCTTGGCAAATTCGGCGACCGCTGCTGCTTCGCCGCCTGACGTCCACCAATGCGTGACTTCCACGCTTGCCGCCAAAGCGGGGCTGGTGGCGAGCGCCAGCAAGGCGGTGGCCAGCAGAGTTTTAGCGTAATTTTTCATTCGGGTTCCTCTCTCATTCAACTCGGTGCTTCGTTCGCACCCGGCGTGCGCGAAGTCTTGCTACCAGCGCCGACCATAGGTCGCGCGCAGCCTTTGCGCAACTGGCTATGCATGGGAGATCCGCGTTTTTCGCATGGGCCCGGCGGCCGCGCGGCTTGTCGGGCGGACGCGTTATGGCATCTGGCCGTTGGCGTTCTGGCCGTTCAACTGCTCAACAAGGCATGCAAGTGCCTCACCATCGACTCGCCCGGCTTGGTAAATGCGTCAACGATCCTTGAACGCTCGTCTCAACCGCCGCCGGGATAGTTCGGGCTTTCGCGCGTGATGGTCACGTCGTGGGCATGGCTTTCGCGCAAGCTGGCGCTCGAAATGCGGATGAAATCGGCCTTGTGCTGGAACTCCTCGATGGTCGCCGCGCCGGTATAGCCCATGGCGGCGCGCAGACCGCCGATCAGCTGATGTAGCACCGTGCCGGCCGGACCCTTGTAGGGCACCTGACCTTCGATGCCTTCAGGCACCAGTTTGAGACTGTCCTTGACCTCTTCCTGGAAGTAACGGTCCGCCGAGCCGCGCGCCATGGCGCCGACCGAACCCATGCCCCGATAGGCTTTATAGGTGCGCCCCTGATAGAGAAACACGTCTCCCGGGCTTTCGTCCGTACCCGCCAGCAAGGAACCGACCATCACCGCGTTGGCGCCTGCCGCGATGGCTTTGGCCAGATCGCCCGAGACCTTGATGCCGCCATCGGCGATCACCGGCACGCCGGACTTGGCGGCTTCCTCGGCGGACTCCAGAATGGCGGTCAGCTGCGGCACGCCGACGCCCGCGACAATGCGCGTGGTGCAGATCGATCCCGGCCCGATACCGATCTTGACTGCATCGGCCCCGTGGTCGATCAGCGCCCTGGTGCCCTCCGCCGTCGCGACGTTTCCCGCGATCACCTGCACGCGATTGGTCAGCTTACGGATGCGTTCCACCGCCGCCAGCACGCGCGAGGAATGTCCGTGTGCGGTATCCACCACCAGCAGATCGACACCGGCATCGATCAGACGCTCGGAGCGCGCAAAACCCTCGTCGCCCACCGTGGTCGCCGCGGCCACGCGCAACCGTCCGTGCACATCTTTTACAGCGTGCGGATGGTTCGTGGCCTTCTCCATATCCTTGACGGTGATCAGCCCGACGCAGCGGTGATCGCCATCGACCACCAGCAGCTTCTCGATGCGATGCTGATGCAGCAGGCGTTTGGCCTCGTCGGGGCTAACGCCCTCCTGCACGGTCACCAGCTTGCGCGTCATCAACTCGGCGACCGGCTGCGACAGATCGCTGGCGAACCGCACATCGCGGTTGGTCAGGATGCCAACCAGCTTGCCGCCTTTGTTGCCCTTGGCCGGCTCGACCACCGGAATGCCTGAAATGCGGTACTCGGACATCAGCGCCCGCGCATCGGCCAGCGTGGCATTGGGTGCGATGGTAACCGGGTTGACCACCATGCCGCTCTCGAATTTTTTCACCTGCGCCACCTGCGCCGCCTGCGCCTCGGGAGTGAGGTTGCGGTGGATGACGCCGATCCCGCCGGCCTGCGCCACGGCAATGGCCAGCCGCGCCTCGGTGACGGTATCCATGGCCGAGGACAGGATCGGGATGTTGAGGGTGATATCGCGCGTGATGCGGGTGCCGGTATCGACCTCGCCGGGCAGCACGCCGGAAGCGCCGGGGCGCAGCAACACATCATCGAACGTCAGCGCGATCTCGGAATCAGCAACGCGCAACCGTTTCACCATGATCCGGTCTCCTGTCGGCGTGGGGAATTTTGAGGACTCATGTCGATTGATAGCACCAGCCCAGCGCCAGCGAAAGCCGCTGCGACGATGGCTGCAGGGCAATCGAATGCATGAACATCTCGTTCGATATCGCGCCTGTTTTCGTCACGGCCGCGTCGTGCGACGACACGCGCGGCGTGACGGCGGCCATGACGTGATTTATGAGCACCTGTTGGGTGCGGCGCTGGCGCAAAATCCTCGGCCGGACCCGGCGTACCAACGGCAAGTGCACTTTCTGGGTTAAATCGCTACGCCATTTCCCAGCGCGGCTAGGACACCCCATTGCCAGCGGGCCCGACAAACGGGCATAGTCCGCCCCGTCGCCAAGACCCGGGGAGACTTACGATGACGCTGAGAGCCATTCCGCTGCTCATTCTGGCCATGATCATTTACAACGCCATCGTGTTTGCCTCCGGGCTGCCGGTCGAGCGCATCAATGAGGTCTTTTATGGCGGGGCCGCCCTCAGCGCCGATGGCAAGAGCGTGCTGATGCAGGGCGGCGAATTGCTCAATTTGCCGCTGCCGGGCGGATTGGTGCACATCCGGCTGGGCGACATCATGCTGGCGTTTGGCCTCGTGCTGTTGGCATTCGAGACCGTGAAGGCCACCTACACGCGCGGCTCCAGCATGGTCGACCGGCTGCTGTCACCGCTGGTGTTTGTGTTGTTTCTGCTCGAGTTTCTGCTGGTGCCGCGCTGTGCGACCTCAGTGTTCTTCTTTCTGACCATCATGGCAGCGTTTGATATCGTGGTCGGCGAGTACATCGGCATCAAATCGGCGCGCCGCGATATCAATTTTGGCGGCAATTGACGCTGCCGGATTGGTTCAGCCGTTGACGGATGGATCCCACGCCTCGGTGGGGTCGATGGCGGCCTGCGCGGGCTCTGCGAGGGTTTGGCCGGCCAGATCATCGATGCTCAATGGCCGCGCCGCCTGGGTTTGGCCGCTGCCGTTGCGCTCGGACCATTTGCTGGCGAGATCGCCGGCCAGCGCCGCGCCGAATTTGGCCTTCTGCACCATCTCGCCCCAGGCCACCTTGGCCTGCTCGCAGGTTGTGGGCTCGCGCTCGCAATAGGTAAGGCCCCAGACCAGCGTATCGCTGGCGCTGTGGATCAATTCAGTCTGCCGCTTGGTGTCAGTCGGCATCGCATAGATGACGGCGCCGATCACCAGCCCGGTTCGGATCAAAGACATGCCATTCCCCTGAACATCGTTAGATCGTGTTCTTCGTTGCTGCTGGTTTAGCAGCTAACCATCAATCCTCCGCCAACACGGGCGCGCAAATTTCTCTCAAATGTCCCAGCTCCTGTTCAGCCTTCCTTAGGGTTGATCAGCCAGATTTTCACTCCATTGGGACCGTTATTGAGGACGGCATCTGTTCGATGCCGGAATGCGCGTGACGAGTAATGCGTTGACGACCCGCCTTGCAGCGGGACCTGCCGATCATACCCGCCAGCTGTGGCCGCTGCTGGTGGTTGCCCCGCTGGCGCTGGCAGCGCCGCTGTCGCCGCATCCTGGGCCCTGGCTGATGGCCGCGGTCGCCAGCCTCCTTGCGCGCTTGGCCATAATTGCCCGCGCCCAAACGCTGCCAACGACGCTGCAATGGCTGCTGCCCGCAATCGCCGACTGCGCCACCTGTCTACTGATCGCAGTCCTCAGCGGCCATATCGGTCTTGGCGCGGCGGGGTGGCTGGCGCTGTTGGCGCTGCACGGCCAGCAGTCGGGTCGCCAGCCTGGCCTGGTGGTGATCGGCGCCGCAACGCTGATCGGCTTGGCGGCAACCCAACTGTTCGCCGGGCCCCGGCTGCTCGAACCGGGCTATGTCGATGGCTTTGGCTCGGCAGCCGCGCTGCTGCAGGCAATCTGGCTGCTGCGATGGCCCGCTCCCGTTGCCGGTTCCTTGCCGCTGGCCGCGCTGAGCCATGAGTTGCGCACGCCGCTCAACGCCATCATCGGCTTTGCCGGGCTGATGCGCTCGCTGCCGGCCGATGCGCGCGAGCCCGGCCGTCAGCGCGACTACGCCCGCATCATCGAGACCAGCGGCGAGCACATCCTGGCGGTGCTGGAGGATGCCATCGGCGGGGCGGCCACGGCGCAACGGTGGCAGCATCGCGCGGCGGACGGCAGCGACGTTGCCGGCACCATTCGCGTGGCGCTCGATATGGTGGCTGGCAGCGCGGCCAAGCGGGCCGTCTCGCTGCAGTTCCAAGCCCCCGTCCGGCCGATCGAAACCGACGCCGATCGCCGTGCGCTGTTGCAGATCCTGATCAATCTGCTGACCAACGCCGTCAAATTCAGTCCGCGTCAGTCCACGGTCGAGATCGATCTCAGCCAATGCGGCAACTTGATAGAGATTGCCGTGCGCGACCACGGCTTTGGCATGGACCAGGCCGATCTTGCCCGCATCGGCCAGCCGTTTGCGCGTGGCAGCCTGGCTCGCGGCCGCCAGATCGAGGGCAGCGGGCTCGGCCTGGCCATCTCGCACCGGCTTGCCGAGCAATTGGACGGCAGCCTGACGCTGGAGAGTGCGCTGGGCGCCGGCACCAGCGCTCGCTTGCGGCTACCGCGCAGTCGCCCGGCCCAGGTCCGGTTGCACGGCCGCCAACCGGACCACTGGCCGCAGCAGCCCGCGCCAATCCAGCACCACGCTTAAGGGTTTGGTGACCTTCGAGAGCCAAGATCGGCTCAGCCGCCTGTCCGCGTTCGGGACCTGCGGGTATCAGTTCCCAGTACCAGGTGCGTTGTAAACCCGTGTTCACATCAAAAAACCGCTTGGCCGCCGGCCTCTGTCTCCTGTTGTCGCTGGGGACCATGGTCAATGTGTTCGTGCTGCAAGGCGCGCGCAAACCGCCTGAGCCCGCCGTCGCCGCAACGCTGCCGGTAAAGCCGCTCAACCAGACTATCGTCGCCGACGCCGCCTTACCCCTCAAACCGGCCAGCGACCTTACCGCCTCGACCGCCGACCCGGTCGGCGGTCTGATGGCGAACGCCGACGCCGATCTCGCCTTGCGCACCGCCGACGGCGCCGAGGCGGTCGCTGGCCAAGCGCAGCTGGATGACATGGGCCCGAGTGAAAAGCTGATCGGCGCCTTGCAGCGCGAGCTGGCCGCCCATGGCTACGATCCGGGTCGCGCCAACGGCAAGGTGGGCATCATCACGCGCTCGGCCATCCTGGCGTTCCAGTTCGATCAGCACCTGGCGCTCACCGCCGAACCCAGCGAGGAGCTGCTGCGCCAGGTCGTGATGGGCCTGTCGGGTGCGCCGGCGACCGCCCCGCAAGCCGCCACCGACAAGGCCATCCGCATCATTGGCGGGGCGCAACGGCTGCTGACGCGGCTTGGCTATGCGCCCGGGCCGATTGATGGGCAATTGAACGAAACCACCCGCAAGGCGCTGCGCCGCTTCGAGGGCGACAGCGGCTTTGTCCCCAAGGGCCGGGTCTCGGGCGAGCTGATCTCGGAACTCGCCCGGCGCGCCCACGCCCGCATCGCGGTCAGCGACGAAGCGCTGACGCATTGACGCGACTTGGGCTTTGGCCGCAGATGCCGCCATGCGGTTGAAATCTGCCATCTGGGTGCAGGCCTATCTGCGCATCAGCGCCGTGGCGGGCATCACCGGCGTGCTGGTGCGGCGCGGCGATCGCGATGCCGGGGCGATCTACATCCGCGTCAACCGGCTGGACGGCCGCAGCGATCTCTACGGCCCGGCGGCTGCCGGCTTGGACGGTGGCGATGCCGAGCGGCGGTTCTCGCCCGCGCTGGCCAGCACAACTGTGCCCGATGCCGACGCCGAGGCCTATCTCGCCCGCCAGATCCGTTATGACAGCGACCTCTGGGTGATCGAGCTGGAAGACCGCTCCGGCCGCCATTGCCTGGGCGACTGGCTGATGCCGTCCTGACACGCTGGCAACCATAATACTATCGCCGAGCATGACCGCCCGCCCGCGTTAACCAGTTGTTAACCCGCTTCGCCGCCATGATGCCATCTGCGCACGTTCTTGCGAATCAGTGCGCGATCGACTGGGGGTGAGCCAGCCGCGACAGGGGCATGTCGGCGGCGCGGCTCGATTGGGGGCTGGCATGGCTACGATTATCGAATTTCGCGCCGATCCGTCGCGCTCAAGCGCGCGGCCGGCACACGGCACACCGCGGATGACCGGCAAGATCGTGATCTTCCCCGGCATCCGTGTCTCCTACTGGGATGAACTGGCCAGTTGCAGCGACGACTTGCCGCCCGCACCGCAGCCGGCCACCAGCAAAAAAGCCAAGGCCCCGCGCCGGCGTTGAGCTACTCCTCGCCGATCTTCCAGGGCTGCAGCGTCAGGCGGGTCCGGCCGAGTGACGCGAAGGCCTTGGCGCGGCAGGTCAGCACAATCACCTGATGGTACTTGGCGGCCAACTCAAGGGCGGCAAAACTTGCCGCGATGCGGTCATCGTCGGAATAGACCAACGCGTCATCGAGAATCAGCGGCAGCGGCCGCCCGGCATCGGCCAGCAGCCGGCCGAGACCAAGCCGGACCAACACGGCGATCTGCTCACGTGTGCCATCGCTGAGCCTGGCCATGGCCTCGCTGCGCCCGTCGCGCGTCAGGCCCTCAGTAGCAAATCCGTCGCCCAGATCGAGCACCGCCCCCGGCAGCACGATGCCGAGATAGGGGGCGAGCCGCGCCGTCACCGGGGCGAGATAGCGCTCGCGGGTGCCGTGTTCGACGTCAGCCATTTGCTGCTCCAGCAGCTCCAGCGCCGCGATCTCGCTGCCGAACTTGCCATGCCTGCGCTGGGCGGTGGTGAGCGCTGCCTGGCATTCGGCAAGCCGTTCTTCGATGCCGTCCATGGCGTCCCGCTCGAGCAGAGAGTCCAGGCTTGCCATTTCAAGTGCCAGCGCGTGCAGTTGCGCGCTGGCCTGTTGTTCGGCCGCAGTGGCGCTTGCGACCTCGGCCTCGATGGCGGATAGCTGCTCGGGACTTGGCTCGGCCTCGCGCAAGGCCTGAAGGGTCAGGATCGCCTGACGGGCCCGTTCGCTGGCCGCGCGCTCGGCCGCGAGCAGAACGGAGCGATCCGGTGGATGCTTGGCGGTTAGTGCCGACTGCCGTTCGGCAAGCATGGACTGCTCGGCCGTCGATTTGGCCGCGGCGATTTCAAGCACTTGCAGCTCGGATTGCAGTTTGGCGAGGATCGCGGAGGCTTGCTGGCGGGCGCTCTCGGCCGCTGCGAGTTGCGCAACAACCGTAGGTTGGGATAGGCGCGGAACGACCATCCCGGCAGGAACCGAAGACATCTCGGCCGCGTTAACCCAACCGACGTCCGTTTCGAGGCTCGCAGTGCGTTCACGCAGCGTTAGTAGTCCCTCCGGGCATAAACCTTCCAGGCGTGCGGTCAGTTTGTCGTGGTCGGCAATGGCCTGGATTTGCTCGTTCGCATGCTGGCCAAGTTCAGCCACCGACCTCGCGTCCGCCGCCGCCAGAAGCTCGGCCAGTTTGGCGCGTGACCTGGCAAGATCGGCGACCACCGCGCCAACATCTTCAATTTCGGCCGGCGTGACGGTGATGCGGCCAACCCCGGCGATTTCGAGCACCAACGGGCGCTCGACCGCCAACTCGGCATCGCTGCCGATTGGCTTGCCGTCGTGTGCAATCCGGCCCTTGGCACCGGCCAAGTAAATGATCTGCACCCGCGCGGTTCCGGCGGCCTGCTTGGCTTCCAAACCTTCGATGCTACGCTGCACCGCCTCGGCCTGTTTCAATGGCCCGGAAAGTTCCGGCTTGGCCGCGGCCATCCGCGATACTTTGGCCAACCGCTCCGACAATGCCTCGGCCTCGGCCAGTCGCCGTTGCAGCGCGGCCAGCTCGGCGGCGGCCTGTTGGCCGGCCTGTTCGCGCCGCAGCTGTTGCAGCGCGACCTGGGCGGCCTGCTCGGCGGCGATCGCTGCGTCGTGATTGCTCCGGGCCTGCGTCAGAGCATCGGTGAGCACCGCAAGCGCCGTCGACCGGGCCGCTGCATCGCTGGCTGCAGCTTGTTGCCGCGTCGCCACCGCCGACACTTCGTCCGTCAGCTGATCGAAACCGGCCAGCTCCTTGCCCGCAGTACTGTGCTCGCGATCCAGCCGCTTCCATTGTTCCTCCGCCGTCCGGCGCTTGTCGGCGGCCGCGCGCGCCGCCTCCGCTGCGGAACGGGCCGCCAGCATGCGATCGCTGCGCCGCCGTTTCAATGCACCGTCAGCCAGCCTTGCCTGTTCCTGCGCCAGCGACGCCAAGCGCTCCAGGCGATCGCGCCCCTGGCTGACCACTTCGCCAAGCTCAGCCTGCTCGCCGGTCAGCCGCGCCAGTGCGTCCGTGGCCTCCTTGAAGGTGCCCTTGGGCAGCCGCTTGCCCGGCGTCAACAACGCCCCCAACCGCTCGCGCACCCTGTTACGGATGGCGGCCATCTGCTCGCCGCCGACCGCGCAGCTAAGCTCTTGCGCCACCAGCCCCTTCAGCCCGTCGCGCGCCGCATCGCCGACGGCCACCGGCTCCAGTGACTGCCGCTGTCCGACCCACAGCAATCCCAACCGGTCCGGCCCGCCAGCCTCATCGAGCAGGGCCGCAAGCTGATCCTCGGCATCGGCGCCGCGCAGCATCAGCGTGCCGTCCAGCCGTTCCAGCGACGCACGTGCGCCTGTGAAGTAGCGCTTATTCAGCCGATAACGCGCACCATTGGCTTCGAAGTCGACCTCGATGACAGGCGCGCCGCCAGTTGCCGGGATCATCCAGTCGCGATCCGGTTTGCGATTGGATTTGTGCGCGACCGTGAATGCGGCTTCCAGCGCGCGGAACAGCGTGGTCTTGCCGAATTCGTTCGGGCCGGCCAGCACATCCAGCCCGCCGGTCAGCCCTTCGAGGGCGACAGGCTGGCGGAAGCTGCCGACCTCGCGCACGCGCAATCCGAGAATTTTCATGGCCGCGCGTCCCCGGTCTCGGTGGCCAGGTCGAGCAGCATGGCCAGCGCTTCGGTAGCCGTCGCGGCATCGGGCGCGGCAGGATCGGTGGCGCGGGCGAGCAGCCGTTCGGCGACATGCTTAAGGTCGCCGGTGCCTTCAAGCTGCTCGAGACCGCCCGAACCGGACGTCAACTTGAGTTCGGACAGATCGGCATCGAGGTGCCGATGCCTGGCCTCGATGGCCCGCAGTTCATTTAGGATGTTCTGGCGCCGTTCTGGGGTGACGCGACCGCGCAAGGTCAGCTGCAGGAGCGTGTTGTGCAAGAGCGGGTTGGAGGCGGCCGTGACTGGATCATGGGCGACGATAACAGGGTCATGGGCGACATTCAGTGCACGTTCTGCAAGGTTCAATTGCGACACATTCAGTATACGTTCTTTCTGGTTGAGTCGCGATACATCCACGGTACGCTTTATCCAGGCGAATTGGGCCGTGGCTATGCGCTGGATGCGCGGCTCAGCGCCAGCGTTAACCTCGACCAGGAGAGCAAAACCCGGATCGTTATCCATGAAGCGGTCCGGCTCGGGAGTGCCGGAATACCAGGTTTTCGGGGCCACCTGCTGCGCCCCATGCCAGTCGCCTAGCGCCAGGTAGTCGAGTCCGGCCGAAGCCGCGCGGGTGGGGCTGAGGCCAACCGATGCAGCCTGATCGCTGCCAAAGAAGCGCACCGAACCATGCGCCAGGCCAATGCGCACCGCACCAGCGGGCGTTTCCGCGTTATCCATGTAGAGAGTAGGATCGCTTGCCGTTGCCCGGCCCGTAAGAGGGGCCGGCAAGAGCCAGATTCTCGGTTCAATTTCAATAGCTTGCGGAGTCATTATGGGCCTGATGTTGGCCGGCAGCCCGTCCCGCACCAGCCGTTCCCAAAGCCCGCCCTTGCGATGCGGATCGTGATTGCCCGGCAGCAAATGCCAGGTCATTTCGGCGTGCGTCTCCATCCGCGCCACCGCCTGGCGCACGGTTTTTGGCGCCAGCGTTTCGGCATCGAAGACGTCGCCGGCGACCAGGATATGCCGCGCGCCACCAGCCCGCGCGACTTCGGCCAGCCGATCAATGGCCGACAGCCGCGCCTCGCGCAACGCCGCCGCCACGTCGGCCGGCAGGCCACCAAAGGCTTTGCCGATCTGCCAGTCGGCCGTATGAAGGAAGGTGAAGGTCATGGCATCCATCTACCCTGATTCGGCGCCCCCATTGAGGCTCACGAAATGGCGCAAACAAGCCTCCCCGATCTCGAAACCGTGGTTATCGGCGGCGGCGTCATCGGCCTTGCGGTGGCGCGCGCGCTGGCCATGGCCGGGCAAGACGTGACACTGCTGGAGCAGCATGACGGCCTCGCGCACGAGACCAGTTCGCGCAACAGCGGCGTCATCCACGCCGGCATTTACTACCCGCCCGACAGTCTGCGCGCGCGTTTGTGCGTTGCGGGAAAACAGCTCTTGTACCCGTTCCTGGAACGTAACGGCGTGCCCCACCGGCGGCTTGGAAAGCTTCTTGTGGCCACCACAGAGGACGACCTGCCCAAGCTCGGCAACTACGCCGAAACGGCAAAAAGGAACGGCGTTGACGATCTGCAAGCGCTGACCGCTGCGCAGGCCAAGGAGCTGGAACCTGAGGTCAATTGCGTCGCCGCGCTGCTGTCGCCGTCCACCGGAATCATCGATGCACCCGCCTATGCGATGGCGCTAGCGGGCGAGGCGGAAGCCCATCATGCGCAAGTCTTGTTGCGCAGTCGTGCAACGTCATTATCAACTAATATCAATGGCTTGCTAGCTTTTACGCTCGCCGATGGCGCGGCCATCACCTGCCGCCGGATGATCGTCGCCGGCGGCCTGCACGCGTCCACGCTGGCCGGCACCATGAACTTCCCAACCTATCGTCCGCCCCCGACCTATCACGCCCGCGGCCGCTGGTATGCCCTGGCCGGCAAGAGCCCGTTCCAGCGCCTCGTCTACCCCATGCCGCACGGCGCGTGGCTAGGCACGCATTCCACCCTCGACATGGCCGGGCGCTGCAAATTCGGTCCCGACATCGACTGGATCGACGGCATCGACTACTCCTTCGACGACAGCGCCGAAGCTGCCTTCTACGCCGCGATCCGCAGCTATTGGTCGGGCCTGCCCGATGGGGCGCTAAGCCCGGATTCCACCGGCATCCGCCCCAAACTGTCGCGCCAAGGCGAACCGGTGGCCGATTTCGCCATCCACGGCCCCGCCGAGCACGGCGTCCCGGGCCTGGTCATGTTGTTTGGTATCGAGAGCCCGGGCCTGACCTCCTCGCTGGCGATTGCCGAGCACGTGAAGGGCTTGCTGACGGGCGGCGCCGCGACGTAGCGCTGTTCTTAGTTACCGGCGCAAACAGCATTTCGATTGCGCAAAAGATCATTCGATCAGCATTTTATCGCTATCTACACCGCAACACGCCCTCGTTCCTGGAATTTTATTCCTGTCAGTGGCATATATCCCGCATCACCAGAGCGAGACATCATGGGCGTCCTGAAAGTCAAAAGCCGCGACGGTTCCGAGCGCATCCTGGATGCGATCGAGGGCTGGCGCGTGATGGAAATCCTGCGCGAGCATGGCCTGCCGATCGAAGGCCGGTGCGGCGGCGCGTGCGCCTGCGCCACCTGCCATGTGGTCGTGGCGCCAGAATGGGTGGACAAAATCCACCCCGCCAATGACGACGAGGAAGACCGGCTCGACACCGTGCCGAACCTCTCACCGACCTCCCGCCTGTCGTGCCAGATCATCTATCAGGAAGAGCTGGACGGCCTGGAACTGCTGCTCGATGGAGCTGGAATATGAAGTATTTCCCGATATTTATCGACATGGAAGGCCAAAGCGCCGTAGTCGTGGGAGGTGGCGAGCCGGCGCTACAGAAGGTGCGCCTGCTGCTGAAAACGCCGGTGCGAATCACGGTGATTGCCGAGACCCCTGCGCCTGAGTTGCAGGGCGACGCCGCAGCCGGCCGCATTACGCTGCAAACCCGCGCCTGGGTGCCCGCCGATCTCGACGGTGCGTTCATTGTTTATGGCGCAACTGGCGACGAAGCCCAGAACGGGCCCATCGCCGCCGCCGCTCGTGCCCGTGGCATCCTGGTGAACGTGGTTGACGAGCCCGGGCCCTCGACCTTCATCACGCCGGCCATCGTCGACCGCGATCCGATGGTTGTGGCCATCGGCTCAGAGGGCACGTCGCCGGTGCTGGCGCGCGAAATCAAGACGCATTTGGAGGCGCATCTGCCAGCCCGTTTCGGCCGCATAGCGCGTGCCGCCGCAAGCCTGCGCGAACGTATCGCCCAGGCCGTCCCAGACCTGCCGACGCGCCGTCGGTTCTGGGTGCGGCTGCTCACCGGGCCGTTCCGCGACGCCGCCCTGTTGGGCGATGACAGCGCTGCCGAGGCCGCTGTCGCGCGCGAATTAGACAATGCAAACAATGCCTTGGGACAACCCGGCCGTATCATCCTGATCGGCTGCGGCCCCGGCGCGGGCGATCTCATCACGTTGCGTGCGCAACAAGCCTTGCAGCGCGCCGACGTCCTGGTGATCGACCGGCTGGTGCCGAACGAGATCGTCGAACACGCCCGTCGCGAGGCCAAACGCATTTATGTCGGCAAGACCCCCTATACTTCAAAAATTGGCGGCGGGGCCAGCGCCGCGCAAGAAGACATCAACGCCATCCTGGTGCGCGAGGGCCTCTCAGGCCACATCGTCGCCCGCCTCAAGGGTGGCGACGCCTTCGTGTTTGGCCGCGCCGCCGAGGAGATAGTCGCAGTCCGCGCCGCCGGTTTGGAGGTAGAAATCATCCCCGGCATCACCGCCGCCCACGCATGCGCTGCACGCATAGGTCTGCCATTAACGCTGCGCAACAAGATCCGCCAATTCACCATCCTCACCGGCGCTACAACCGGCCAAATTAATTCTGTCGCCGTCGCACATCGCCCAGCTCCTGTTAACCCTGTCTCTGTCGCCCATGACCCCGCTCCTGTCGCCCATGACCCCGCTCCCGTCGCCCATGACCTTGCTCTTGTCGCCCATGACTCGG
This sequence comes from Hyphomicrobiaceae bacterium, assembly GCA_031367715.1. Lineage (GTDB taxonomy): Bacteria > Pseudomonadota > Alphaproteobacteria > Rhizobiales > Hyphomicrobiaceae > JANYHF01. The sequence continues at coordinate 13,612 of JANLQJ010000443.1, forward strand.
CTTTTGCCATCTACATGGGCGTGGAGAGCGCGCCGCTGATCCAGAGCCGACTTTTAGCAACCAGAGCCGACCCCGACATGCCGGTCGTGATCGTCGAGAACGGAACACTTGCCACCGAACGGGCTTTTGCTACGGTGCTACGCGATCTTGATGCGTGCGTTGCGAGCGAGCAGATCAAGGCGCCTGCGATCCTGTTCTTCGGGCTGGATTGGCAGAGCGCCGGGCTGACGCGTCCGACGCATGTGAAGGAATTCACCAAGCTGGTGGTCGCACCCGAACCGGCCTGGAGCAAGGCCGCTGTTGCCGAAGCCACACACTGGGTGATGGGGTAGGAGCGGCCAGTGGTCGCCCTCGTGCTACGAGCAAGATCACAGAGGGCGACTCCTGGTCGCTCCGACGCCATTTAGGCCGTTCGTCCCACACAGGAGGATACGGCCAACGAAGAGGACACGACAACATGGCCGCCAAGAAGGCCGATATCCGGCAGGTGCTGACCGCCAATCTGCTGCGTGACGGCCTCGTGGTTTTCATGACCGACGGCAATGCCTGGTCGCCCTGGATCGAGGATGCCGCCATCGTCACCGGCAAGGACGCCGCGCTGGAGCTGGATGGCAAGGGCAACATCGCCGCCAAGGCCAATCACGTCGTCGGCCCATATCTCATTGACGTCATTGACGACAACGGTCGCCCGCGCGCCGCACTCATCCGCGAACATATCCGCACCCTCGGCCCAACCGTGCGCACTGATCTCGGCAAGCAGGCCGAGCGGGCAGCGGGTGGGAGCGGGCAGGGCGGGGCGTTTATTTGAGAGAGGGAATGGAAATCAGGAAACAGGGAACAATAAGATCGTGGCCCTGTTCCTCGTTACCCGTTCCCTAATCCATAGTCCCTGACTGCGAGCATCCCATGTACCGCTACGACGAATTCGACCATGCCTTTGTCAAAGAACGGGTCGCCCAGTTCCGCGACCAGACCAACCGCCGCGTCGCGGGCGAACTGACCGAGGACGAATTCCGGCCGCTGCGCCTCATGAACGGGCTCTACTTGCAGCTGCATGCTTATATGTTGCGCATCGCCGTGCCTTACGGGACGCTGTCGGCCAAGCAGATGCGTCAGCTGGCCATGATCGGCGATAAGTGGGATCGCGGCTATGGCCATTTCACCACGCGCCAGAATCTGCAATTCAATTGGCCGAAACTGGAAGATACGCCGGACATTCTGCAAGCGCTCGCTGATGTCGAGATGCACGCCATCCAGACGTCTGGTAATTGCATCCGGAACGTCACAGCTGATCACTGGGCGGGCGTGGCGGCCGACGAGCTGGAAGACCCGCGGCCGTGGGCCGAGTTGTTGCGACAATGGTCGTCCTTGCACCCGGAATTCTGCTTCCTGCCGCGCAAATTCAAGATCGCCGTGACCGCTGCCGAGGCCGACCGCGCGGCCGTCGCGTTTCACGATATCGGCCTGAAAATCCGCAAGAACGCCAAGGGCGTGGCCGGCTTCCAAGTGCTGGTCGGTGGCGGCATGGGCCGCACTCCGATGATCGCCAAAGTGTGCCGCGAGTGGCTGCCCAAGGGCGAACTGCTGGGCTATATCGAAGCCATCATGCGCGTCTACAATCTGTATGGTCGGCGGGACAACAAATACAAAGCGCGCATCAAAATTCTGCTGCACGAAGAAGGTGACGAAACCTTCCGCAAGATGGTTGATGAAGAATACGAGAAGATCAAAGCCAGCGGCGGGACGGGCGTCAGCCATCTGGTGCCGGAACAAGAAATCGCGCGCATCGAGAAATACTTTGCGGCGCCGAAATACGATGTGCTGCCCGATGCCGATCCTCAGCTCACGCAGCATCTGAAAGCCAACGTCAAGATGGCGCGCTGGTATGAGGTCAACTGCGCCCAGCACAAGCAGCAAGGCTATACCATCGTCAACATTTCGCTGAAGCCGGAGGGCGGCATTCCGGGCGATGCCACGTCCGAGCAGATGCGCATCGTTGCCGACATCGCCGACAAGTTCTCGTTGAGCGAAGTCCGCGTCAGCCACGCTCAAAACCTCGTGCTGCCTTACGTGCGCAAGAAGGACGTGGTCGCCGTTTATCATGCGCTTGAGAAGGCTGGCCTCGCCTCGGCCAATCTCGGCCTGGTCACGGACATCATCGCCTGCCCGGGGCTGGATTACTGCGCGCTTGCCACCGCCCGCTCGATCCCGATCGCGCAGGAGATCTCCAAGCGCTTCGAGGCTCCGGCCCGGCAGAAGGAAATCGGCGATCTCGCGATCAAGATCTCTGGTTGCATCAACGCCTGCGGCCATCATCATGCTGGCAACATCGGCATTCTCGGGCTGGATAAGCAGGGCAAGGAATTCTACCAGATCACGCTCGGCGGCTCGGCGGATGAAACCGCAAGCATCGGCCAGATCATAGGACCGGGCTTTTCGGCCGAAGAGGTTCCCGCCGCCATCGAGAAGATCGTCGATACCTATATCGGCCTGCGCCAGACGGGCGAGACGTTCTTGGGAGCCTACCGCCGCCTCGGGCCGACGCCGTTCAAAGAGGCCGTCTATGCGCAGGTTGGTAGGTTGGGTTAGCGGGCCACGGACCGTCAGGTTGCGAAAACCGGCAGCTCCCGCGTAACCCAACATCACGGGCACAACTCGCGGCGTTGGGTTACGCGGGGAAAAGCAATTGTGGATGCCAACAAGCACCTCGGCCCGCTAACCCAACCTACGACGACAACGCCGTGCAAAGAGGTTCGAATGACGCTGATCAAAAACGGCCAGTATGCCACCGATACCTGGACCCGCATCGAGGGTGAGGTCCCCCTGCCCGATGATGGCGATTACATCGTCGACGCGGTGCGCCTCAAGGACGATCCGAGCGTGCTGAAACCGCGCCAGGGCCGGCTCGGCGTGCTGTTGATGAACAATGCGGACCCGGACGATCTGGCGCCGCATCTGGCGACGTTGTCGCTGGTCGCCCTGGAGTTCCCAAGCTTCAACGACGGCCGCGCCTTCAGCCAGGCCCGCGTCATCCGTCACACGCTGGGCTTCAAAGGCGAAATCCGCGCCACCGGCAAGCCGATGGCCGACCAGGCCAGCCACCTGCTGCGCTGCGGCTTCGATACCTTCGAGGATTCGCCGCGCCAACCGCTCGAGGTTTGGCAACGCGCGCTGGCAGCCGTGCCGCGGGTCTATCAGCGGGAGTATGCGGCGCAGAAGGATCAGGTCAGAAAGACCGTCTAGAGTTTTTCACGACACGACTTTGAGCGGTCGAACCCTTCACCCTATGGGCGAAGGAAATAAACGGCGCTTCGCCAGAACGAATTGAATGGATGCAAACCGCATGACCAGCCTCGTTAACTTCACGCCTCTGGCATCCTTGGTCGGCGGCGCGCTGATCGGTCTGTCCGCCGTCGGACTGATGGCGACGCTCGGGCGTATCGCAGGTCTCTCGGGGATCATCAGCGGCGCAATACCCGAACGTGACGGCGAACCGAACGGCTGGCGCATCGCCTTCCTCATCGGCGCCGTTCTCGCTCCCGGATTCCTGCTCTTTGCCGGCTATGGCTCGATCATCAGCTTTTCCGTCCCCGTCCCGACCATCACACTGCCGCTCAGCGGCATCCTGGTCGGCATCGGCACTGCCTTTGGCAATGGCTGCCCGAGCGGGCACGGCATTTGCGGCATCGCCCGCCTGTCGCCGCGCTCGATTGTGGCGGTCGCGACCTTCATGGCGACGGCGGCGGTCACCGTTTTCGTCGCCCGCCACCTGATCGGAGGCTGACCATGGTCAAGTTCGCAACCGCCCTCATCCTCGGCGTCATCTTCGGCCTCGGCATCGCCATTTCCGGCATGATTGATCCGTCCAAGGTCATGAATTTCTTCGATGTCGCCGGCACCTGGGACCCGAGCCTTGCCTTTGTCATGGGCGGCGGTCTCGCCGTCAGCTCCATCGGCTACCGGCTGGTGTTTGCGCGCGAAAAGCCGCTGCTGGCAGACCGTTTCTCGCGGCCCACCCGCAAGGACATCGACACCCCGCTGGTCCTGGGTTCGGCCCTGTTCGGCATCGGCTGGGGCCTGTCTGGCTTCTGCCCCGGCGGCGCTATTCCTGCGCTCGGGCTCGGCCGGATCGAGCCGTTCCTGTTCGTCGGCGGCATGCTGCTGGGGATGGCGGTCGCGCGCGCCTTGCGGGCGCGCGACGACTCAGCGATCACTGCCTGATGACCGCCACCGCCGCGCGCTTGCCGCAGGTTCGCGCCCTGCAAGACGGCCGCAGGTTGCACATCCAGGACGGGCCCGTCGATCTGATCATCGAGGCCTGGGGGACGGTCGCAGCTGTCCATGCTGCCTATGCCGCGGCCACCAGCCGGATGACCGGTCTGCTGGATGAATTGTGTACCGAACTTCCCGCCTTGCGCCAGGAGGCGCTGGCCGACGGCTCGCCGCTGACTGGACCGGTAGCGCGCCGCATGTATCGCGGCGTGGCACCCTATGCGGCCGGCACCTTCATCACGCCGATGGCGGCAGTGGCCGGCGCGGTAGCCGACGAGGTGCTCGCCAGCATGGTCGCGGCGGCGGACCTTGACCGAGCCTATGTCAACGACGGCGGCGATATCGCGCTGCACGTGACGCCGGGCACGCAGTTTCAGGTCGGATTGATCAGCGCGCCGAACCGGCCGGGCCTGTTCTCGACCGCGCTCATAACGGCAAACGACGGCATAGGTGGCATCGCCACCAGTGGCTGGCGCGGGCGCAGCTTCTCACTCGGCATCGCCGACGCCGTGACCGTGCTCGCCACCACCGCCGCCGATGCAGATGCCGCCGCCACCATCATCGCCAATGCGGTGGACCTGCCCGGCCATCCGGCCGTCCGCCGCGCGCCGGCCTTGGCTCTGCAGCCCGACAACGATCTCGGGCCCCGGCTCGTCACCTGCGCCGTCGGCCGGCTCACACCGGAGGAGATCGAAGAGGCCATCAGCGGCGGTCTCGCTCGGGCGCGCGAACTGGTGGCCCAAGGCCTCATCAAGGCCGCCGCGTTGCATCTGCAGGGCGCGACAGCCTTTGCCGGCTGGAAAGCGTCAACCATCGTCGGCGGCTGAACCTGCGGCGCAAGACCTATCTCAGGTTGAGTATGACCGGCCCTTCGGACACACTGGGCGGGCTGACCTTTAGTCCTCCTGCATGCTCCTTGACCCAGGCGCCGGCGATCTTGACGCTTTCGTCCGTACCCGCCTTGTCCTGGCAGACGGTGACCGAGACGCCGCCCGAGCCCGTGGAGATCAGCGTGTAGCTGACAAATTTCGGTACCTTGCGCATGGCCGCCTCGACATCGGATTTGCGTTTGTCGAGCAGGTCGAACAGCTCCTTGGCGCCAGCTCCCGAATAGTAGCGCATATTGGCGTGCATGAGAGTCATCCTTTCCAACACGAGACAAGTGACTAACGCCGCAATTGTCTGCTCAATAAGGGGTTGCCGCAAGCCCAATCGCGGCCCCGGCCGCTAAGCGAATGACCTGCGGCATGGGCAAACCGCTTCCCGCGTGCTACGGGTGCGCCGCACTCAACCCCGGACCCCCGCCCCATGGACGCCGCACGCGCGCTTTTCTCCTATCACAAGTATTGGGCGAACCAGTCGGGCGCCGCCCACTTCCTGCCGACCACCCGAGCCGAAATGGATGCGCTGGGGTGGGATGCCTGCGACATCATTCTCATTACGGGCGACGCTTACGTCGACCATCCGAGCTTTGGCATGGCCATCGTGGGGCGGCTGCTGGAGGCACAAGGCTTTCGGGTGGGCATCATCGCGCAACCGGATTGGCAGAGCGCCGAACCGTTCAAGGTGCTCGGCCCGCCCGCGCTGTATTTCGGCGTCACGGGCGGCAATATGGACTCGATGGTCAACCGCTACACGGCCGACCGCCGCTTGCGCCACAACGACAGCTACACGCCGGGCGGCGAGGGTGGCAAGCGGCCGGACCGCGCCGTGATCGTCTATTCGCAGCGCTGCCGCGAGGCTTATCCGGGCTGCACGATTGTGCTCGGCGGCATCGAGGCGTCGTTGCGAAGGATCGCGCATTACGACTATTGGTCGGACAAGGTGCGGCGCTCGATCCTGCCCGACGCCAAGGGCGATATTCTTTTGTACGGAAACGCTGAACGCGCGCTGGTTGAGGTTTCGCACCGGCTGGCCAATGGCGCCAAACCGAGCGGTCTCGACGACGTGCGCGGCGTGGCGCTGATGAAGCCGCGCGTGCCCGACGGTTGGACCGAGACGCATGCCGACGATCTGGACAGCGCCGATGAGGGGGCAAGGATGACGGCGGGCCAGATCGTGGTGCGGCTGCCGGCCTATGAGCAGGTGATCGAGGACAAGGAAGCCTACGCACGCGCCTCCCGCGTGCTGCACCGTGAGAGCAATCCCGGCAATGCGCGTGCGCTGGTTCAGAGGCACGGCGACCGCGAGCTGTGGATCACGCCGCCGCCGATCCCGCTGACGACGCCCGAGATGGATGCGGTCTACGATCTTCCGTATGCGCGTGGCCCGCATCCGGCCTATGGCGAGGCCAAGATCCCGGCCTGGGACATGATCAAGTTCTCGGTCACCATCATGCGCGGCTGTTTCGGCGGCTGCACCTTTTGTTCGATCACGGAGCATGAGGGGCGCATCATCCAGAACCGTTCCGAGGAATCGATCCTGCAGGAGATCGAGACGATCCGCGACAAGACGGCCGGGTTTACGGGCATCATCTCGGATATCGGCGGGCCGACCGCCAATATGTACCGCATGGCCTGCAAGGACAAACGCACCGAGGAACTGTGCCGGCGACCGTCCTGCGTGTTTCCGGGCATCTGTCCGAACCTCAACACCAGCCACGACGATCTGATAGCGCTCTATCAGAAATCGCGCGCCATTCCGGGCGTGAAGAAAGTGATGGTGGCGTCGGGCGTGCGCTACGATCTGGCCGTGGAAAGCCCCGAATATGTGAAGGAACTCGTCACGCATCATGTCGGCGGCTATTTGAAAATCGCGCCCGAGCACACCGAGGGCGGGCCGCTGGCCAAGATGATGAAGCCGGGGATTGGCGCCTACGACAAGTTCAAGGTGATGTTCGATGAGGCGGCGAAGAAGGCCGGAAAAGAGTATTTTCTCATTCCGTATTTCATCGCCGCGCATCCTGGCACCACGGACGAGGACATGATGAACCTCGCGATCTGGCTGAAGAAGAACCGGTATCGGGCGGACCAGGTGCAGACGTTTTTGCCCTCGCCCATGGCCGTGGCGACGGCGATGTATCATTCGGGCGCCAACCCTCTGAAGGCGGTACGGCGCGGGGCGTCCGATCCGGTCGATGCGGTGAAGGGCTTGCGCCAGCGCCGGCTGCACAAGGCGTTCCTGCGCTACCACGATCCAGAGAATTGGCCGATCCTGCGCGATGCGCTGAAGGCGATGGGGCGTGCCGATCTGATCGGTCCGGGCACGCATCAGCTGATCCCGCCGACGCAGCCGGGCGGTGCGCCGGGCGTCAAGCGGCAGCCGTTGGCCGGTGCAGCGCGCGTGCAGAAATTCACCACCAAAGGCATCCGGCCACGGTAAGGCGCCCACTTCGTTCTCCCCCGGGAGAAGGAATAGTACCGTTAGCGTCGTAACTCACACACCCACCACCTCGGGGACTTGTGTCGCCGGCGGCGTATTCCGGCTGCGTCCGGACCGCACCACGCCATCGATCACGGTCATGCCAATGCCCGGCAGATCGCCGAGCTGCACGCTGTCGAGCAAACCCTTGCCGGCCGAATGCTGCGCCTTGTCCATGAACACGAAATCGGCAGACCGGCCGACTTCGATCAGCCCGCAATCCAGTTTCCGCATGCGTGCGGTATTGCCAGTAGCAAAGCAGAACGCGATCTCCGCCGGCACATCGCCGAGCGCCGACAGCATCGACACCATGCGGATGATACCAAGCGGCTGCACGCCCGAGCCGGCCGGTGCATCCGTACCAAGAATGACACGCGAAAGATCGCCCATCTCGCGCGCCGTCCGAAGCGCAAACAGCGCCGCACGCTCGTTGCCGTTGTGGACGATTTCCAGGCCCGCCTTGCAGCCCTCGCAGATGCAGCGGATCTGCGCGTCGGGCAGCGCCGTATGGCCACCATTGATGTGGCCGACCACGTCCGTGCCCGCTTCCAGCACCACGTCAGCGTCAATCAGCCCGGAGCCTGGGATCGACGGTCCGCCGGTATGGATGGTTGACTGGATGCCGTGCTTGCGCGCCCAATCGACCATGCGTTTTGCAGTTGGCCCGTCCTTGACGCCGCCGAGGCCAACCTCGCCCAGCAGCGTGACGCCCGCCGCCGCCAGCTCTGCGAAATCGTGCTCCTGCATCCCCGGTTCGATGCAGGGTGCGCCGGCCAGCACTTTCACGCCGCTCGGGCGAAAGGCCGAGAACGCCCGCTGCGCCGTGATCGCCAGTGCCTTCAGCCCGACAATGTCGCGCGGCCGGCCGGGGTAATGCACCTCGCCCGCCGAGATCATGGTGGTGACGCCGCCGTGCAGGCAGCTGTCGATCCAGCCGAGCTGGTTCTGGCGCGGCGTCCAGTCGCCGGCGACCGGATGCACATGGCTGTCGATCAGGCCGGGTGCCAGCGCCGTGCCGCGCGCGTCGATGACTGTGGTGGCGCCGGACTGGTCGATCGCCTTGGCGCGGCCAACGGCGGTGATGCGGCCGTTGACGGTCACAACGGTATCGCCATCGAGGATTGGGCAATTGAGATCGCCGCTCAGCAGCAGACCGATGTTGCGGATGACGAGCTTGCTTTGTCCGAGGGCGGCAGTCGGGGCGTCATGGGCCAAGGTGGTGTCCTTTCCAGGGGCGTTGCGACCGAGCTTACGGACGCTGCGGGCATGAGCGCAACGGCCAAACCATCGACGCCAATCAGCGCTACTTCGCCGTCCATGGCATTGCCGGCTTGCCGCGCTCCAGAACCTCGAAGCCGTTGCTTGCCATGCCCTGCCACTCGCCGACCACTCCGTCGGGCCAGACCACACGGACCTCTGCGCGTGCCAAATCCCCCAGCCCGAAATGCCACCAGCCACTCTGGCCACTGGCATGGCCGCCGCCGACGGTGATTTCGCGGCGCATGACATGGTCACCGCGCTTGACTTCGATCCATCCACCGACGGCGTCGCTGTTCGGGCCGACTTGGCGCACGGAAACTTCAATCCAATGGCCGGCATTGGTGCTGGTATTGCGCCAGACTTGTGCCTTCTCCCAGCGGTTCACGACCACCAGGTCCAACAATCCGTCCAAGTTGAGATCCACCACGGCCGCCCCGCGCGACGTCGCCGTGCTGCCGACGCCCGCCAATCCCGCCGCCTCCCGAAACGTGCCGTCCTTCAGTTGCAGCAGCAGATTGTTCGGGTCGGCGTTGGCGAAGTCCGGCATCCTGGCGACATTGCCCTTGGCGATGAACAGATCGGCTAATCCGTCGTTGTTCACGTCGGCGAACTGAGCGTGCCAGCCGGTGCTGGGGCGCAGGTCCTTGCCCATGTAGGGGCGGTGAGCCGTCACGCCGCGATCAAACGCCATGTCCTTGAAGGTGGGCTTGGGCTTGCCGTCGGCGGGGACGGTGGCCAGGGTTTGCAACCGGTTATCGGCCATGCTGGTGAGCGCGTAGTCCGGAAAACCGTCGCTGTTCACGTCGTATTCCGCGATGCCCATGCCCCAGATGCGGATCGGCTTCCAGCCCTCGGCCTCCGTATAGAGTGCAGGCGGTTTGCCAGGATCGATGTGCCAGAGCTGTTCTTGTCCACCCTCGTAGTACTCGCGGTCGTTGGAGACGCGCAGGTCGCGCGCGCCGGTGCGGCTCCAATCCGTGAACAGCATGGACAGCGCGCAGAAGCTGGGTTTCAGCGGGATCGGCGCTGCGAATTTCTGCTCCGTGCCGAGAGGACGATGCAGCCAATTGTCCGTACACGACCCCCAGGGCTCGATTTCCTTCGTGCGGTCGATGTAGTTGCCGATTGCGAGCGTCGGCCAACTGGCGCCCTTCTCCCAGGTGGCAGAGAAGGCCGTAGACCAACCATCGCCGCCGTCGAAGCCCCAGCGCTCGTTGGCGCGCTCGAAGCGGCAGTTGCCCAGCCCGCGCATGACGACGTTCTCGCCGACGCGCAACAGCACGAGGTCCATGATGCCGTCGCCGTCGATGTCGAGCGGATAGGCGCCCGTGACCTTGTCGAGTTCCAGTCCGCTGGTTTCCTTGGCGAAGTGCAGCGCCTCACCGCGCTTGCTCGCGTTGCGGTAAAAGTTGGCTGGTGACGCCCCGCCCGCCAACAGCATGTCGGGAAATCCGTCGGCGTTGCAGTCGAACGTCGCGACCCCGCCGCCGACCATGTATTGCCATTCGCCCGTATACACACTGTCGACGCCGGCAGTGGCCGTTTCCTCTGTGAACGTTGGAATGGCGACCTTGGCCGGATCGGCGATGATGTTCTGGGCGTGCGCCACAGACGTCAAAGCGACGAGAACTGACAATGCCGCAATGCCGCTGCAAAACCCGGCACGTGCGAACGCAAAACATTTCGTCATCCCGGCGCAGGCCGGGACCCGCCCAACCATCTGGATACGGCCGTCCCATCGATCCGGGCGCCTTCGCCGTTTTGTCCCTGTGTTCGCATAGAGCGCTGTTTCAACCCGCACCTTGGACCGGTCCCGGCCTTCGCCGGGATGACGAAACACTGGGCTTCGCTGCATGGGTTGACAATTGAGAGACAGCCAGGAACGCAAGAACGTCACAATCTACCTCTTGGTCCGCAGCGCATTCACGGCCTTGCCGATGCATTTGCCCTGCTCCAGGCCGCGCTCGATGGCGGCGCGGAAATGGATGCCGCCGTAGAGCCGCGAGATCGCCGCCTCGTTCGCTGCCGCCCAAAAATCGGGGTACGCGCGCGCAGCCAGTCCGTCGCGCGCGTAAGTGGCGTCGGTGAAGGCGAAATGCTCGCCGAAAACCTGTGTCAATACCGCCGCCACGGCGGCCGATTGCGTGCTGTGGCCGCTGGGATATTCCGGGAACGGAGGGGTGGTGAGCAGCGTCTCCCATTTCGGATCGATGACGCGCCGGATGTAGGTGACGGGCCGTAAGAGATCGTACTGGAACTTGGTGTTCCAGCAGCCGATGAAGGCGTCGGCCTCGGCCAGCCCCACGCGCGCCAGCACGTCGGCGCTGTCGTTCAGGCCGCGCTGGTCGCGCGCGAGGATCTGCAGGACGATGGAGATCCAGTGGCCCGGCGGCGTGGTCGAGAGCATGGCGTCGTCCGACCAGAAGCGGGCGATGGCGCGCTGTTCGTCCGTCAGCGCTTTTTTCGCCTCCACCACTTCGAGCGCCTGCCGGTAGAACTCGGAGGCTTTGTCCTCGCTGTAATCGATTGGGGGCGGGAGCGGGCAGGCCTTGCCGTCTTTCAACACGAAGGTGCGGTTCGATCCCCAGGCCGGCAGCAGCGGCGTCTGTTGCAGCGAAATCAAATTCGTGGGCGTCCAATGCGCGGGGCCCTTGGGCAGCGCGTACTGCAACGGAAAGCCGAGATTCTCGACCACCGCGCCGCCATCGCTTTTCGCCCAGGCGATGATTTGGCCGGCAATGGCCGTGCCGTGGGCGCGGCTGCGCTGGATGACGCCGGCGGGTACGTCCTTGGCCAGATCGTCCGCCAGCTGCCGTTCCAGCGCCGCCATGGCGCGCTGCCCGGTCGGCCCGGTGTTGGAAAAGAATGTCGTGGCCGCCGCCGCCATGGCCGCATCGATGACGAGCGCGTTGTCGTAGATTTTTCCGGTCTCGCGCTTGGGAACCGCTGTCAGCCCGTTCAACTGCCCGGCCAGCGAGCGCAGATCAGGTGTTCCCGTCTCAGTGGCTTCGAATGCTGTCACGCCGAGATAAGCGAAAGCGCGGCTGGCTACCGGGGGCGAATAGGTGGGCGTGTGCCGCACCAGCTTCAGCACCAGCCCGTACCAGTCGCGCAGCACCTCCTCGGGAGGCTTGGGCGAGGCTTCGGCGGCGGGTGCTCCCCAGCAAAGAAGGACTGCCATCACTGCGGCGAACAACTGACGCGAAACGGCTATGGTCACGACGGATCCCCGAAAATTATCGCCGCCGGTCGGCCTGCGCGCTCACTTGCCACGCCGCGCCGCCATTCCGCAAGCACAGTGAGATCGATGAACATGATCCACGGAACACGCCGACGGGTCGGGGACATGATGCTCATTTTCGCCGACGGCTGGCCGTGGGACGGCAGGACCACCGCGAAAATGAGCTTCGTGTCCCCAGTCTTGGGGCACGACTGGGCTGGCGGCAAAGACTGGGGACACGAAGTTCATCTTGCCACTGGCCGCTGGCTTAACTGGACGAGCAGTCAGGCAAGATGAACATCATGTCCCCGCCCCAACAAAGGCCCCGGCTGCGTCGGCGCCCTCAAAATCTATCATTCCCCAGTTGTCGCGCCACAATCCCTCCGCTAGAAGGCTGCCCAGGCGGCCTCCGCCGCCATCTATCTCTAGGGAGGATTTCCATGAAGATCACAACCGCGCTCGCCGTCACGGCGACCGCCGCCATTGCGCTCGCCGCATCGGCCCCCGCCTTTGCTGGCGGCAAGACCATCGCCGTCAGCTGGAAGACCTTCCAGGAAGAGCGTTGGAAGACCGACGAAGCCGCCATCAAGGCCGTCGTTGAGGCCGCTGGTGACAAGTTCGTTTCGACCGACGCGCAAGGCTCGGCCGACAAGCAGGCCAAGGACATCGAAGGCCTGATCACGCAGAAGGTCGACGTCATCATGATCGTCGCTTTCGACAGCGATGCCATTCTGCCCTCGATCAAGGCCGCTTCGGACGCCGGCATCAAGACCATCGCCTATGACGTGCAGTTCGAAGACCCGAACGCCCTCTATGTCACGTTCGACAACGTCGGCGTCGGCCGTCTGATGGCCAAGGAAATCCTCAAGGCCAAGCCGGCTGGCAACTACGCCTTCATCAAGGGCGACAAGGGCGATCCGAACGCCACGTTCCTGTTCCAGGGCATCATGGAGGTGCTCAAGGAGAATATGGACGCCGGCAAGATCAAGAACGTCTGCGAGACCTTCACCGACGGTTGGAAGCCGGACAATGCCCAAAAGAACATGGAGCAATGCCTGACCTCGACCGGCAACAAGGTCGACGCGGTCGTGTCCGAGAATGACGGCATGGCTTCGGGCGTCGTGGCCGCTCTCAAGGCCCAAGGCCTTGACGGCACGGTGCCGGTTTCGGGCCAGGACGGCGATCTGGCCGCCATCAACCGCGTCGCCATGGGCACCCAGACCGTATCGGTCTGGAAGGATTCCCGCGCACTCGGCAAGGTAGCGGCAGAAGCAGCCGTTGCCCTCGCCGACGGCAAGGACGCCGCCGGCACCGCCATGTTCAAGGGCGGCAAGAAGGGCGTTGAGATGAAGTCGATCCTGCTCGCCCCGACCCCGATCACCAAGGACAACGTCGCCGCCGTGATCGACGCTGGCTGGATCAGCAAGGACAAGGCCTGCGCTGGCGTCAAGGCCGGTTCGGTCGGCGGTTGCTAAGTAACGACGTATGACGTGAACGGGTTGCAAAATGCCTGATCGTCACTGACACTGGCCGCGTCGCTCGGAAACGGGCGGCGCGGCTTTTTTAACTTCCTTCGCCCATAGGGAGAAGGAAGGTTACGCCTGGGGAGGCTCTGACAATGTCGACCGCTACCGATAGCCGAGCGGGTGAGCCCGCGATGGTGCAGGAGGGAGCATTCCAGCGCTTCCTGCGCGCCACCGAACTCGACACCCGCCTGCTCGGCATGGTCGGCGCCTTGATTCTGATATGGGTCGGCTTCCAGCTGGTTGGCCAATGGCGCTCGGGCGAAGGCGTGTTCCTGACCTCGCGCAATCTCTGGAACCTGATGGTCCAGACCTCGGTCATCGCCGTCATGGCGACCGGCATGGTGCTCATCATCGTCATGCGCCATATCGACCTGTCGGTCGGCTCGATGCTCAGCTTCATCGGCGTCGTCGCCGGCGTCGCGCAGGTCTACTGGCTGGGGCCGATGCTTGGCGCCGAACATCCCGTCATCTGGATTGTCGCTGTCCTTATCGCGCTCGTCCTTGGGGCAGCGCTTGGCGCGCTCAACGGCTACCTGGTCGCTTATGCCGGAATTCCGTCATTCATCGTCACCTTGGGCGGCCTGATAGTTTACAACGGCGCTGCCTGGGCGGTCATCCGCGGCGAAACCGTCGCGCCGATGAACGCGATGTTCGAACTGATTGGCGGTACGCCGCGCGGCTCCTGGATCGGTGGCATCGCGAGTTGGGTGCTGGGCGGATTGGCCTGCGCCGTCATCCTTTGGGGCATCCTATCGTCCCGCTCTGCCAGGACGCGGTTCCAGTTTCCGCAACGTCCGGTGTGGGCGGAAATCCTACTGGGCGTCGTCGGCTGCGCGCTGGTGTTGGGAGTTGTTTATGTCCTCAACTCCGCCTATTGGCCGCCCGGTGTCGTCAATCGCTATGCCAAGGAAGCCGGCATCACGGTCCCGCCAGAAGGCCTCAACTTCTCCAAGGGCTTTTCCTTTCCGATGCTGATCGCTCTGGCGGTTGGCGCCGTGATGACGTTCATTGCGACGCGAACGCCCTTTGGACGGTACATCTATGCCATCGGCGGCAACCCGGAGGCGGCTGAACTGGCGGGTGTGAACACCAAGTGGATCACGCTCTGCATGTTCTCGCTGATGGGCGTTCTGACGGCCATCGCCGCCTGTATCGCTTCGGCGCGGCTTGACGCAGCCTCCAACTCCCTTGGCCAGTTCGACGAGCTCTACGTCATCGCCGCCACAGTTATTGGCGGCACGTCGCTGGCCGGCGGCGTCGGCACCATCTACGGCGCGATCTTGGGGGCGCTCCTGATGCAGTCGCTGCAATCAGGCATGACGCTGCTCAATTTCGACAGCGCTTACAAGGACATGCTGGTCGGCTCCGTACTCGTCCTCGCGGTCTATCTGGACCAGGCTTTCCGCAAACGGTCGCAGTAGGGAGCGCACACCATGAACACCCAAACCAACGGCGCTCAGCCCCTCGTCGCGATGAAGGACATTTCGATCGCCTTCGGCGGCATCAAGGCCGTCGATCACGCCAGCCTGGAACTCTATCCCGGCGAAGTGGTCGGCCTGCTCGGCCACAATGGGGCCGGCAAATCGACGCTGATCAAGGTGCTGTCGGGAGCCTACAAGCGTGACGGCGGCGAGATTTTCATTAAGGGCGAAAGAGCCGAGATCAACAACCCGCGCGACGCCAAACGTTACGGCATCGAGACCATCTACCAGACCCTCGCGCTGGCCGACAACGTCGACGCAGCCGCCAACCTCTTCCTCGGCCGCGAACTCAAAACCAAATGGGGCACGCTCGACGACGCCGCCATGGAAGCGGCCGCGCGCGAAGTCATGGGCCGGCTGAACCCGAACTTCCGCCGCTTCAAGGAGCCGGTGAAGAAGCTCTCGGGCGGTCAGCGGCAATCCGTCGCCATCGCCCGCGCCATCCACTTCGACGCCAACATCCTGATCATGGACGAGCCGACCGCCGCGCTCGGGCCGCAGGAGACCAAGCAGGTCGCCGACCTGACGCTGCAGCTGAAAAAGACGGGGATCGGCATCTTCCTGATCAGCCACGACATCCACGACGTGTTCGAACTGTCGGATCGCGTCAGCGTGATGAAA
>JANLQJ010000452.1:0-1709 GCA_031367715.1 Hyphomicrobiaceae bacterium
GTGGACATTGCGTCCGACATTTGTGTCGTGACGAAATCGACCACCATCGTGGCGCGTTCGCCGGTGCTGGTGATGCCGCGTATGTTGTTCGGCGTACCGACCGCGCGCGTGTTGGGCAAACTGGAAAGGAGCTGGATGCCCTGGCCGATGCGGCGCACCATGCGCGAAATTCTGGTCGGCATCGTGTACGGCCGCATGGAGCAATGGGGCTTCACCACCCCCAAGACCCGCACCCACCCGACCAGCCACGTCAGCCTGATGTCGCACTTTGTCTGGGACCGCATCAAGGCCAAGCCGGCCATCACCTCGGTCAATGGGAACGAAGTGCACTTCAAGGACGGCAGCAGCGGCGTCTACGACACCGTCATCGCGGGCACCGGCTACGCGGTCGACCTGCCTTTCCTGTCACCGGAGCTGCGCCCGCTGACCGGGCACCGGCTGGAGCTGTTCCTGCGCATCGTGCATCCGCGCCAGCGTGGCCTGTATTTCGCCGGCATGTTCAACGTGGCCGGGGGCGGCAACATCCGCATGATGGACGACCAGGCCGAGTGGATTACCGAGCTGGTGTGTGGCGACAAAGCGCCGCCCGACGAGACCCGGATGCGCCGCGTGATGGATGAGGAGCAGGCCTATCTGCGCCACCACTTCCCCGGCAGCGCGCGTTATGCTCTGGAACTCGACCCGGGCTTTTACCGCAAGCAGCTGAAGCGCGAACGCAGCCGCGGTCACACGCCGCGGCCCACGTGAACTGTTGATGTTTCCCCCATCGATGACAAGCATGTTTCCATTTGCCCTGATCTGGTTCAAGGGCTTCGACCAGATCAGTGCGAACGGCGTTGTGAATACCGAAATTGGCAACTAGGAGACACCGTGACGCTACGTGATAAAACCTGCGTGACCGGCATCGGCGAGACCGCCTATATGCGCGGCTCGACCAAGACCGCGTTCGAGCTGCAGATCGAGTCCTCGCTCAAAGCGATCGCCGACGCGGGGCTGACGCCCAAGGACATCGACGGCATCATCCCTATCGGCATCGTGAGCGGCACGGCCGACGACTTTATCGACAACTTCGGCCTGCCCGATCTGCGCTTCTCGGCCGTGGTACCGCACGGTGGCGCCAGCCCGGTGATGGCCTTGCAATGCGCCGCCGCCGCAGTGGCGTCGGGTGCCTGCAAGCATGTGTTGATCACCTTCGGGCGCAACGTGAGCGCGGCGTCCAACAAGGCCGGCGCGCGTATCACAATATGCCGCAGTTCCATTACGTGACTGAGTTCGAACACCCGATGGGCGCCAGCGCACCAGCGCAGTTGTACGCACCGATGGCGCGCCGGCATATGGAGCTGTACGGCACCACGGTTGCGCAGTTCGGCGAGGTGGCCGTGGCCTGCCGCGAGCACGCGCTGCTCAACGGCAATGCGATCATGAAAAAGCCGATCACGCTCGCAGACCATCGCGATTCGCGGATGATCGCCGATCCGTTCAACAGCGCGTGCGCGCGGCAGGCCACCGCGACCGCGCCGAACTGCTCGACCGTGGTGCCGTAGAGCTCCATGTGCCGGCGCGCCATCGGCGCGTAAATCTGCGCCGGCGCGGAGGAACCCAGCGGGTGCTCGAACTCGGTGACATAGTGGAACTGCGGCATGTTGTGGATGCGCGCGCCGGCCTTGTTCGACGAGGCCGAAACGTTGCGCCCGAAGGTGATCAGCACA
>JANLQJ010000049.1:0-9309 GCA_031367715.1 Hyphomicrobiaceae bacterium
CCCTATGCGTTGTGAGTCATTACGTCGCAATACATGGGTACATTAAGGCGCGTTCAGCAACCATGATCGGAACCTAACCCATTGGCGCACAAGAAAAACATCCCCAGCCAGCTGCTCCACAGGGCAGGAACTTCGGTCTAGCTGCGCGGCAAGCTCTTGGACGGGCGCACTGCTGTGCGCCCCTTGCGCTTGCGAGCACGAGTCAAACGATAGGTAGGCTGGTATCACTCCGCCGCCACCGCCGCCGTTGGGCGCGCTGCCAGCTGCTCCTTGACCAGCGCTGTCACCGTCACGAAATCGGGTTTTCCCGAGCCGAGCAGCGGGATGCGGTCGACCATCATAATCTCAGCGGGTACCGATAATTCGCTGACCCCATGCGCCTTGGCGACGCGTTGAAGCTGATCGCGGGTGGCCGAGCGGTCGGTGCTCACCAGGATCAGCCGTTCGCCCTTGCGGGCATCGGGCACGGCCACGACCACCGGTACCACTGCCGGCCACACCTCGGCGGCCAGCGCCTCGACAGCGGCCAGCGAAATCATCTCGCCACCGATCTTGGCAAAGCGTTTGGCGCGGCCCTTGATGGCGATGAAGCCTTCGCGATCGATGGCAACGATGTCGCCGGTGTCGTGCCAGCCATCCTGCGGCGGCTCGATGACGCCGGGATTGTCGAACTTCATATAGCCGAGCATGACGTTAGGTCCGCGCACGAACAGGCGGCCGCCGGCCTCGATGCCGGGCACCGGCTCAAGCCGCATCTGCATCAGCGGGCTGAGGCGGCCGACCGAGCCGACCTTGTTGGCGACCGGCGTGTTGATGGCCAGCACCGGCGATGTTTCCGTGACGCCGTAGCCTTCCAGGATGCGCTGGCCAAAGCGTTCCATGTAGATATCGCGCGTGCGCTGCTTGACGGCCTCGGCGCCGGCCAGGATCAAACGTACCGAGCGGAAATCGTAAGGATGCGCCGAGCGTGCATAACCATTCAGGAACGTATCGGTCGAAAACACGATGGTGCGTTGGTCTGATAGATCAGCTCGGGGACGATGCGGTAATGCAGCGGGGACGGATAGAGATAGATCGGCGTGCCGGCCGTCAGCGGCATGATGAGGCCTGCCGTCAGGCCGAAGGAGTGGAACACCGGCAGTGCGTTGAACACCTTGTCCTCGGCGTTGGCCGGCACCGAGGTCAACGATTGCGCCACATTGGCCAGGATATTGCGGTGCGACAGCACCACTCCCTTGGGCGTGCCTTCCGATCCCGAGGTAAACAGAATGACGGCGGGGGCGTTGGCATCGCGGGTGACGCGAGGCCGGTCGCCAGCCAGCTTGCCGCGGATCTTGTCGGCAAAGCTGATGCTGGCGCGGATGTCCTCAAGGTAGACGATCCGCACACTTTCGCCTTCCAGGCGCTTGAGCATGTCACCGAGCCGGCCCTTGTCGATGAACGAGCGAGACGTCAGCACAATCTCGATCTTGGCCGATTTGCAGGCGGCAGCGACATTCACGGGGCCGGCAGTGTAGTTGAGCATGGCGGGGACGCGGCCAATGCCCTGCAGGGCATAGAAAGTGACAACCACACCGGCGGTGTTCGGCAGCAGCACACCAACGGTAGCTCCCTCGGGAGCCAACGGTTCCAGCTTGGCGCCGAGCACCTGTGCGCTGGTGATCAGCTTGGAATAGCTGAGACGAGTCCGCAGTGGATCCGCGATCATCACCGCCCCGACATCGCGCTCGGCCTTGGCGGTGGCCAGCGCCTGGAACAACGTGCGGTCGATGCACGCGTTCTGCACCGCGCTTTCCACCATGATGTCGGTGAGCGCTGCGCCCGCAGCACGCCGGCGATCACGGCCGTTGAGGGTCGGATCGATGCTCAGCTTGCGCGGCGGCAGGATGGTCACCCGCACCTTCGGGAAACGGATCTTAGCCAGCTGCGTCACCCGCAGATAGCTGAAGGGCGTGCGCTCCAGACCTTCGATCCGTACCGGGATGACCACCGCATCGGCCTTGTCGGCGATCAGGCCGGCACCCTCGTAGACTTTCATCAGACCGCTGGTGACGGTGAGGCGGCCTTCCGGGAAAATCACCAGCGTCTCGCCGCCCTTGACGATGTTGATAAGATCGCGCGTGGCGAACGGCTTGGTCGGATCCATCGTGTGGGCGTTGATCAGCTTAAGGAACGGCTTCACCCACCAGGCCTCGGCGATGCCGGTATCGACGGCAAACGAAGCGTGGCTGGGCAGCAGCGCATGCATCACCGGGCCATCCATGAAGCTGGTATGGTTGGGCGTGATGACGGCGCGCGAGCCTGCCGGTGGCAGGTTCTCAAGGCCGGTGACTTCAAGCCGATAGGCCCACTTGAAGATCAGCATGGCGAAGTCCTGCACGCCCTGGCGGCCCCAGGCGCGCAGGACCAGCACCATCGCGACCAGATTGCCCAGCGCAGTGAGTGCGAGCACGCCCGCCATCGATATGCCGAGTGCGGAGAATGCGATCAGTGCCAACGTGGCTGCGGTCATAAAGGCGGCGTTCAACACGTTGACGCCGGCCACGACGCGCGCGCGGTGGTCGACAGCTGCGCCCGCCTGCACCGAGGCAAACGACGGCACCACATAGAGGCCGCCGGCAAAGGCCAGGCCGATCAGATCGACCGCCAGCCGCCAGCCGGCCAGCGTCGCCAGGAAGCCCGCGATGGTGAGCGGAGCAGCATCGGCAGCCGGAGCGGCACCCGACAGGCTGAGGGCGAGGTCGAAACCGAACACGGCCATCAGCAATGCGCCGGCCGGCACCAATGCCAGATTGGGGCGCAATTTGCTCATGCGCGCCGCCGCGATCGACCCGGCGGCGATGCCGACCGTGAACAGAGCCAGCGCCAGGTTCATGACCTCGGGCGAACCGTTCAGCCGCTCCTTCACGATCACCGGCAGCAGCGTCAAGACGACAATGCCGACCAGCCAGAACCAGGAGACAATCAGCCCGCCGATCCAGCTCGGCCGGTCCTGCCTCAGGTCACCCAGCAGATGATATGTCGAGGTCAGCGGATTGCGGTTGATCTTGATGGCGCTGCAGCCGGGTCCGGTCGAGGGGATCATGAAGGCGGCGGCGACACAGACGGCGGCGAAAATCATCACCGCAGGCAGAACGATCCAGTTGGCGGCATGCAACGTCGCCGCCTCGCCACCGGCGATGGTGCCGATCAGGATGGCGGCAAAGGTTGCGCCCTCAACCAGCGCGTTGCCGGCCGGCAGTTCCTCCGTTTTCAGATGATCCGGCAGGATACCGTATTTGATCGGCCCGAACAGCGCGGCGATGATGCCATAACCGAGGATGGCGAGCAGCAGCACGACGGGAGACTGGGCGATGAAGCCGATGCCGGCCAGGGCCGCGACCGGTATTTCTGCTAGCTTCAGGCGGCGCGCGATCAGCGCCTTGTCATACTTATCGGCAAGTTCGCCGCCAATTGCCGACAGGAAGAAGAACGGCACCACCAGCGCCGCGCTGGCCAGCGCCAGATAGGTGCTCTGCCCCGCCCCGCCGAGCCGGTATAGCACCAGCATGGCAAGTGCGGTCTTGACGAAATTGTCGTTCAGGGCCGACAGGAACTGCACGATGAACACCGGCAGGAAGCGACGCGAGACCAACAGAGACGCAAACATGGGCACAATCCTCGGATGCATTTACCGGCATCTGCCAACGCGCTACCGGTGCCGTCAAGGACGTGCGGCCCCAGTCGTGACACCGCCGGCAGCGTTTTCTTAAGCCAACAAGATGAGAAATTGCTTAGCGCCCTGATTAGCAACACAATTGCGACCAGGTTGAGGACGTGTCAGTCGACGCGGCAATTTGGTGCGTGGGCCCGCTTTGCCAGGGTGATTGGCCCGACCTTCCTGGCCGTCAGAACTTGCCGACCATGTTCACGAAAACGCCGCGGTTGTTGTTACTGAGGTCGGTCAGATTGTCGGAAAAGTCGGTGAAGTTGTAACCGCCGCCGATCATGATATTCTCGTTGATGTGGCGATAGATGGCGACCAGCGCGCCGAACTTCTTGTCGGCGGCGGTCTGGCTGTCGAGCATGCGCGCCTCGCCGAGCACATCCCAGCTCTTGTTCAGATGGATGTCGGCCCGCCCGATGACGAGCTGCGCCTTGCTGTCGAACCAGGCGGCGCTGGTGTCGCGACTGTCGCGCAGCTGGCCGAAGCGGAAAGCGTATTTGCCTCCCAATGTCAGCCATTGCGTCAGATCGTAGTCGGCGTCGACCGACAGCACCTGGCTTTGCTGGGCGTAGTCGGCCGATGCCCCGGTTCCGGTCTTTTGTGCCGAACTCGGCAGGTCGTAGAAGAAGGTGTATTTGAATAGCGCGTTCAGCCGGTCATCCAATGCCGGGCGATAGGCAAAGCCGGTGACGGCCTCGACATAATTACCGTCGTAGAAATCGCCGAGGCTTGAGTCCGACCACGAACCATTGAAGCGGCCGACAAAGCGCCAGTCCGGCGAGACCTTGACGCCGAGGGCGTTGGTCGTGAGGTAGGTGTTGCGCTGGCTGTTCGAGGTGGTCGAGGTCAGCTGGTCATTGCGGTATTCCAGCTTGCCCGAATAGGTGACCTTTTCACGGGCATAGCCGAGCGTTGCGCTGGCGGCCGTCCGTTTGGTGTCGCCGGTGCTCGGGTCCGAGAGGGTGCCGGTTTCGAAGCTGAGGCCGGTCTTCCAATCCGTGATCGGAATGAAATCGAGGCCGAAGGCGTGCGTCAACCCGGTATAGCCGCCGCCATGCCGATAACGCTCTTCGCCGTAGACGCTGGCGCTGTCGGTGAAGCGCTTGCGTGCGCCGCTGACCAGCACACCTTCGCCGCCACGGCTGAGCAGATCGGTGCGATCGGGATCGAGCACGTAGTTCAGATAGGCCGTACTACCCTTATCGATCTCGTATTCGGTGCCGACCTTGCCACCGATGCCGCCGTCCCCGGTGGAGACCTCGGCATTTGCAGTCAGTTTCTCGGAGATGCGGGCCGTGCCGCCGACACCGACACGGTTATTGGTATCGCGCGAGCCGTTGCGCTCGACGGTGGCCTGGCCGAACAGCCAGGTCGTCCAGTCGCGGCCGGAATCGTAGCCGAGGCGGGCGCCAAGGTCGATGCGGCGCCCATCCTGGTTCAGAGTTGGGCTGGCGGTTGCCTGCACGGCCATGTTCTCGTCGACATGGGCGCCAACGCCGACCGTCCAGTTCTTGTCGATGGCGTAGCTGGCATCGGCCTCGCCGGCATTGTTGGTGCGGAACTCGTCTTCCTTGCGCGTCAGCTTGGCCTTGATCGACCAGGGACCGCCGACATTGAGATCGGCCTGCGCGCCCATTTCGCGGCCGCTCCGCTCCAACGTCAGGTTGCCGGGGCCGCTGAAGCCTTGATCCTTATGCTGCCAATATGCGGCCAGCCGCCCGTCGCGGCCGGGGATCAGTTCCTTCAGATCGGCGGCGGCTTCGACCCGGCGCGCCCAGGCACGATCGCCCGAGGCCACGCGGGTGTTGAAACTGAAACCGCCGTCGACCGAGACCGACTCGCCCGAGCCAGCGCCGTTCGACTGTGCACCTTCGACCTTCACGTAGGTGCCGGGGGCGTAGCGCAAGGTGACATCGGCACCGAGCAGCCGCTGGTTCTGACCGGGCTGGGTCTGGTCATAGCCGGTGACCCCGACCTGCACATGATCGTTAACCCAGACGCTGGCGCGGCCACCCGCAACCTTGTCGCTGCTCTGTTCGAGCCCCGGCGTGAATTCATAGCTGACAACCAGATATTGCGGATTGCCCGACAGCGCGCCGGTCTGGATGATGAAGGCATCGTCGGCGACCGAGGCGAGCGGCGAGCGCAACAGCACCCGGCCTTGCAGCGCGTTGATCTCGTACTCCGTACCAGGAGCAAGTGTCTTGGTTTGCAGGACCAGCCCGGTGTCCTTGTCGCGCAACTCGACAGTCACGCGCTCGGATCCCGATGTGATGTTCTGGCGCTGCAGATAATACAACGAGCCACCGGTACCACGAAAGATATCGTGGGCGCCAAGCGTTCCAGGCTGTGCCGCGAACATCTCGGTCTCGGCGCGGCGCTCGCCGAACTGGGTCGTGGCATCGCTGGCCAGATGGGCGCGGGCGCCGTACAGACCACGGTCATAGCGCACGAACTCGGTGCCGTTGATCGAAGTCTTGAAGTTGCCCCACATGATGTGCGAGGCGCCGCGCTCCAGCCGGACATAGAACTTGCCGCGGGTCGGGGCGTCTTCGGTCAGTGTGCTGTCATCGCCATAGACCGGATAGTATTTATCCGGATCAAGGCGCCGCAACAGATAGTGCGGGTCCTTGCTGTCGAAGTTCGAGAACAGGCCGCCGATCGGCTGCTCGCGGGTATCGGCCGAGGCGGTCAGCAGCGTGTCGCCGCGCATTTTGCCCTTCAGGTAGAAGGCGAGCCGGCCGTTGACGAAGGTGGTGCCGTCGAACTCGCCTGCCTTGGCCGGATCGACCAGGACGCGATTGCCGGCGCCGCTGCCTTGTCCTGCCGTCAGGTCGGCCAGCGCCACGTAGAACCAATCATTGGTCGGAATACTGGCACTGCGGGTGAATTGCGAAACGCGACCTTCGGCGTCCTTGATCTCGACACGGACTTGTTGCGGGCCGGCATTCAGGATCTGGCGGTAGGCAAAGTCGCCGTTGCTGTCGACCGGCACGGGCTGGCCCATGATGCGGACCGCGCTGCCAGGCGCCACATGACGGCCCGACACCACCACCGAGCCGCCCGAGACGGCGATATTGTGGATTTCCAGGCTGTTGCTGCCATAGACCGCCGCCAGCTCACGCGGCGCCGGCTTGCCACCGCGGCTGTCGGCCAGCATGAGCTTCTTGGGCTTGGTCTCATCGAACATGCCCGAGCCATCATAGACGCGCAGGACATATTGCACGGCATCATCACGCGTTGCCGATACGTCCCAATGGGCAGCGCCCTCGGTGACCGGCAGCGTCGCAATGGGTCGCTGCCGAATGCTATCGGTGACAGCGAAAATCAGAACTTCGCCGCGCACCAGGTGGCTGGAATAATTCGTGTACGTGGCGAAAACCACATGGCCGCCGCGCAAGGCTGCATCGGGTGCTCCGACGACATCGAGGCGCGGCTCGGTGGCCAGGCCATCATAGCGGATCTGCACGTCGGCGCGATCGAGCGCGAGGTCGGCGCAGCGCTGGCTGTCGGCATTGCCGCCAAGGCCCGCGCCGCCGATCGGCTGGCCGTCGACGCTGACCGAAAACGGCATGCTGGTGGTCGCGTGCGGCGCACAATGAGGATCGTCGCTGTCGGCAACGTTGTTGGTTTCGGTGTTGACGGGGGCGCTGTGCCGACTGATCGTGGTCAGCCAATCGCCAGCCGATGCCGGTTGCGCGCCGTGCAGCGTTGCGGCCCAGGCAATGCCGAGGCAGGCGAGGCGCGCCAGCAGAGTGTTCGTCCCGCTCGTCACAATCGATTCCCCCAAATGTCAACCCGTCGCGGGGCTGCTGCCTGCCGGAAGCAACGCCGCTCCGTTGGCGGCGGACGACCGGTCCGCGCCTTTACGTGTTTCGTCAACGATTACGCTTTGCGCTACTGGCCCCACCTATCTGGCGTAGGCGGAAGGAATGCACTCACTTCAGGCCAGCGACATGGTAGATCTCGGTCTCGATGATCAGATCGCCGCGACCGCCGAGATCACGCCACTTGTTGTGGAAGAGTTCCGACAACGACCTTAGCCGTTCCTGCGCCAGGCTCGGATTGTCGCCAGGTGCCGCGCCATAAGCGAGCCGCAACACCGACCCTTCTTCGGACAGGGCCGGCAGTACCTGATCGAGACCGGCCGCCCATTGCGCGTCCAGCTGCGTGCTGCCCGGCTGGAAAGCACGATCCAGCACATCGATACGCACGACGCGGGCAATGCTGGCGCCGAAGTTGAGCTTGGCCATCTTGCCGCGCGTCAACCGCACCAGACCCGGATTTTCCGTTGTCAGACGATACCCCGTCGGCAGCGTGCGCACATCGACCTTGAGAATGAAGTTCGAACCACGATCCTCATCTGGAATGTCAGCGCAGGCGATATGATAGCGACCCTCGCTGTCGGTCGTGATCAGCTCGCCGCGCACGGTCGCCAGGCGCACATCGGCAATGCCGTGCTCGCCCTTATCCTGGTAGCCGTTGCGGTTGACGTCCTCGTAGACCTTGCCGATGACATCGGTGCAATCGAAGGTCGGGTCCGGCGTGACGCGCACGGTGGCGGTCGCGACATTCGAGATCACCGTGTTCACCAGGGTGTTGACGGCCCAGGCCTGGTTGACGAACTCGGCCTCGCCGACGCCGCTGCCCACCACCATCAGCAGCTTGACCGTGAGCGCTTGATTGGCGTTGAGAGCGAGCCCCGTCCAGGTCAGCTGACGCCCGGCGACCGCCGGTTCGACCGCCACGCCATCGATTCGCGCCGATCCGGTCCGGTACTTGAAGCCGGGCGGCAACTGATCGATGACGCCAAGATCGGTCTGCTTGTAGTTCAGGCTGTTCTTGACCACGATCGTATAGGGCACCAGTTCACCGATCACGACATCGGTCTTTGGCGTGGTCTTGGTGACCGTCAGCGCATTGGCCGTCGGCAGCTTGGCTACCGGAATGTTGTTGTTCAACACGTCCGCCGACAATCCGTCGAGCAGGAAGGCCAGATAGTACTGCGTGCCGTTGGCGCCGGCTGCCAGACCTGAGCTATTGGTGGCGCAGGTTCCAGGCGCCTGCAAAGGAGCTGACAGCAAGGGCGGCGCGCTGTTGTTCTGCACCAAAGCGGGAGCGGGCAAGGCGCCGACCGTCAAGCTCGCCGTACACGCCGGAATGGCGGTGGAGACTTGCGGCAGATAGCCGGCCGGGACCTGGACCGACAGGCTGTAGATGCCTGCCGGAGCGCCCGGCAGCAGCAGGAACTTGTATTCGCCGGTGGCGTCCGTCGTCTGCGTGATGTTGGACGAGCCGCCGACCAGATGGATCGCGGGGTCGAAACCGGCCGGCCCGCTGAAGGTCACGATGGCGCCGGCCACCAGTTGGCGCGTGCCGACATCATAGACGACGCCGGAGGGATCGAGTGGCAGGTTCTGCTCTGGCAGCACGGTGCCAGCCGTCAGGCTGAGGCCAGGCAGATAGCCAAAGACATACTTGCCGACCGGATTGCGGAACAGGACCGTGTAGCCAGCTCCCGGTGCCAGGCCGGTGAAGGTATAGCTGCCGTCGTCCGCCGAAATCGTGGAAGCAATGATCCTAGAACCGGGAGTTGCCTGAGC
>JANLQJ010000054.1:0-24934 GCA_031367715.1 Hyphomicrobiaceae bacterium
GTTTTTTTACCCGTCGTTTTTGGGGGTGTTGTTGTAGGACGCCCGGCTCTTGTTCCACCCCCCACGCGCGCGACGTTGAGTTGGCGCGGTTGTTACATTCATCGCCCCTACGCCACCAAGGGTGTCCGTCCCATGTTACGCGCTCAGCACAAGTGCCGGGACCCTTTCGGATCCCGGCCGAGTCCATGGAGGAAACGTCCGCCGTCAGAACTTACTTGTAGACCTTGGCGCGGGTGGCCTCGAGGCGGGCCAGGATCTTGTCCTGGTTCTCGGGGTGCACCATGAACTCCTGGAACCCTTCCATGCCGGCCTTGGCCATATCAGCGGGCGCGTCACGGTCGAAGAACTGGGCCAGGCCTGCTGCGTTCGACAGCATGGCGAAACCGGCCTGCAGGAACTTGTCGGTCGGCTTGGCCGAACCTGAGTTGACCGGCAGCTGGCCGAGCGTGGCGTTCAGCTTGGTCTGGGCGTCAGCCGAGGCGACGAAGGCCAAAAACTTCTTGGCGTCGTCCTTGTTCTTGGCGCCCGACGGGATGTGGAAGGTATCCGTAGGCGCATCTTCCGCCATCGGAATGCCGGCGGTGATTTCCGGGAACTGCATGAAGCCGATCTGGTCTTCCTTCAGCCCGCCAGCCATCATCGGAGCCACCGCGAAGTTGCCCATCAGGTACATGGCGGCCTTGCCCTGCACGAACAGCGGCATGGCGTCCTGCCAGTCGAGCGCGGCGTGGTTCTCGATGTAATAGCCGGGTTTTACCAATTCAGCCCACTTGTCGAACACCGCCTTGACCTTGGGGTCCGTGTACGGAATTTTTCCTGCAGTCAGGTCCATATGGAACTGGTAGCCATTGACGCGCAAGTCCATGTAGTCGAACCAGCCGCCGGTCGGCCACAATGCTTTCGTTCCGATCGCAAAAGGCGCAACGCCAGCGGCTTTCAGCTTTGCGCAAGCTGCGACGAGTTCGGCCCAATTCTTGGGCACATCGACGCCATTGGCCTTGAACACGTCGGGACGATAGTAGATGCCCCACTGATAGTACGTGTAGGGAACGCCCCACTTCTTGCCATCGATGGTCATCGAGGGCGCGGCCGACTTCAGGCTGTCGTTCAGGCCGGCGCTGGCCCACACGTCCGACACGTCCTCGAACAGGCCGGCCTTGACCTGCGGGGCCATGCGGTTGCCGGCGTACCAGGCGGCGACGTCGGGCGGATTGGCCTTCAGGAAGTTGTTGATCGCGGACTTGTAGCCTTCGTGATCAAAATTGTTCCACTTGACCGTGATGCCGGGATTGGCGGCCTGGAAATTGGCGATCAGCTCTTCCATCGCCTTCTTGGGCGCGGGATCGGACTGGTCGGAGTTCAAAACGATCTCGCCGGCCATGGCCGTCGATGTCATCAGCGCGAGGCTAAGCGCCAGCCCGCTAAGGCTCTTGGCAAACTGCATACTGTCCTCCCTAGGTAGCGCATCGAGATGATGCACATTCTTTGTTCTCATGGCCCCCGGGAGCATAAGAGAGACATCCGGAAACCTTCATGCTTGGCTTGACCATGCGCTGGAATGTCGTAGGTTTCTACCGGAAAAAGCTCTCTTGCTTCCTGTTTTGTACGATTCTGGATCCGTTCGATGGGCAGCGTCAGATACCTACGTCGACTGGACGAGAGCGTCCCGGCGCACCCCGACGTCAATCCCGGACATCCGCTGGTGGTGTTCGGCGATCACAGCTTTTGCGCCGGCGCGCAGCTTGACGTCATGCGCATGCCCGCGCCGCACATGCACAGCCAGATCGAGCTGAACCTGGTGCTGGAAGGCGCCATGACCTACTGGTTCGATGGCCGCGAGCTGACGGTCGGTGCGGGCCGGCTGGTGATGTTCTGGGGCATGATTCCGCATCAGGTGACGGAAGTCGCCGTCCCGACCAGGTTCGTCTGTCTCTACGTGCCAATCTCGGTGCTGCTGGCCCTGCCCGCCCTCAGCCGGCTGCGTGGCGCGGTGCTGCACGGCGCGACCGTCGAAGCCCTGGAAATCAGGCACTATGATCGTGAGATCTTCCTGCGCTGGCGCGAGGAGTTGCTGTCGGGCGACGAACAGGTGGCAGAAATCGTGCGTGACGAACTGTCGGCGCGCGTGCGGCGGCTCGATCGCGAAGGCTGGCGCGACCTGCGCGAGCTGTCGATCGCGGCGCCCGCCTCGTCGACCCATGATGGCGACCGGGTGTTGCATGTTGAGCGCATGGCTCGCTTCATCGGCGAGCGGGCGCAAGACGACATATCGGTTGGCGACGTGGCGGGCGCGGCAGGCTGCATCCCAACTATGCCATGACCATTTTCAAGCGCGAGGTCGGCCTCACCATCAACCAATCGATCGTCCGCCATCGTCTCGATACCGCGCGATCGATGCTGGTGGCCACCGACCGGCCAGTGGCGCAGATCGCGTTCGAGAGCGGGTTCGGGTCGTTATCGCGATTCTACCAGGCCTTCGAGGCAAGGTTCCATTCCTCGCCCGGAGCGTTTCGGCAGAGGTTCGTGTGAGTTGAAGGTGGTGTCAGACCAACCCTCGAAAGATTTTTCCGCTCACTGTCAGTCAGACCTGGATATGGTTTGTGTCGGCTCCTCGTCCCTATCAATTCGCCAGGCGCGAGGCCTTCAGTTCGATGCGCGAGACGATGGCCGCGAACTCGGCTGGCGCGATCAGCGCGGCCGGCTCGGGCGTCACGTCGGCGACGCTGGAGCGCAGCTGGGCCAGACTCTCGGCGACCGCTTCGAGTGCCTTGGCATCCTTGGCGGCGAGATCCGGCCGTGAGCCGGCCAGTTGCGCGGCGGCGGCGCGAACCAACGCGTATGCATACTGATATTCCGGCAGCAGCTTGATCGCCTTGCCCTCGACCGCCTCGCCATATTCGATCGTGGCGGCCGCCAGCAGACGGGTGAGCAGGGCGACCGCCAGCGCGGCCGGCGGATGTTCGCCTACGGCCGTCGCGGGCGCTGCAGACTTGATCCGCTGTTCCAGGGCCGTGCGCGCGTCGGCAAAGCCGTCCTTGTCGCCAGTGGCTGCCGCAATGGCTGCCTTCAGTTCGGCCTCGAACGGAGCCTGCTTGCGGATGGCAAGGCCAGGCGTCAGCTTGCCATAGAGATCATCGATTGCATGCTGCAAGCAGGCAGCCGCGGCCTTGCCGGCATCGGCCTCGACCAGTTCATCGGCTAGGCTGAGCAGCGCCATCAGCTGGGCCAGACCGCCGGCATAGTCGGCGTCGGAACTGGCGTCGATCAGTGCCGCCGTGCCCGCTTCGCCGCCCTCGCCGCCTTGCGCTTTCAACGCACCGGGGGCTGCCGCGCTGTCGGCGACCGGCCAGAGCTGGCCCGGCGTGGAGCGGCTGGGCAGCGGACCAGCGCGCGGTTGTGGCGGCGCGGCGCCGGCCAACGAGCCCGCAGCCACGGCCATGCCAACACCGAGCCAGATTGTCTTGCGCATCGCGATCTCCCGAGCTGTGCTGGCATGGTTTTACGGCGCGATAGTTGGCATAGTCGCGCGGATAAGCCAAGTGCTGCCAGCGCCACATTCCGGCCTGCGAACCAGGAGATCATCCGTGCTCATTCAAATTGCCAATGTGCTCGACCCGGCGACGCTTGCAGACGTCCAGGCAACGCTGGCGGGGCTGACTTTTGAGGATGGCCGGAGCACTGCCGGTTGGTCTGCGCGGCTGGTCAAGGACAACCAACAGGTGCCGCGCGGCGACGCCAAGGCCGAGCCGCTGAAGCAGAAACTGGCCGTCAGCATTGCCGAGAACGAGGTGTTCCAGCTGGCGGTGCGGCCCAAGCGGCTGTCGCCGCTGACCATCAGCCGTTACCAGCCTGGCATGAGCTACGGCGCGCATGTCGATGATGCGCTGATGGGCGGCATGCGCTCGGATGTTTCGTTCACGCTGTTCCTGGCCGATCCGGCGAGCTATGACGGCGGCGAGCTGGTGATCGAAAGCGCGTCGGGTGAAGAGGATGTCAAGCTGCCCGCGGGCGCGCTGGTGGCCTATCCGTCCGGCTCGCTGCACAAGGTAGCGCCGGTGACGCGCGGCGTGCGGCTGGCGGCGGTCGGCTGGGCGCGCAGCTTCCTGCGCTCGCCCGAGCAGCGCGAACTGCTGTTTGATCTTGAGACCGCTCGCCGCTCGCTGTTCGCGCGCGACGGCAAGAGCCGCGAGTTCGACATGATGTCGAAGGCAAGTGCGAATTTGCTTAGGATGTGGGCGGAAGATTGAGATAGGCTTTGGGCGTTGGGCGTTGGAAGGTTAGTCGTGCAGTTCTAATGCCTAATGCCCACCCCCCCATTTTCATCCAACTCCATCCGTCCGATCCATGCGGCGCGAAAAGTCGGTCTGGCCGCCGCCGCCCAGGATGCGGGCCTGCTGCACCCACTGCTCGCGCTCGATGCGGCCCTTGAAGTCCAGCGCATTGCTGACCTTGTCGATATCGGCGGTGGTCCAGGCCGCGATCTGGGCATAGGTGGTAATGCCAAGTCCTTCGAGCTTCTTGTCGATCACGACGCCGACGCCCTTGATGCGCTTGAGGTCGTCACGCGTGCCGCGGGCGGCCGTGTTGCTGGCGCGCGAGCGCGGGGTCCAACTGGAGTTGGCTGCGGGGTCTTGGGCGGGGTCGGCCGCTGTCGCGATTGGCGGTGCCACTGCGGCTGGCGCCGGATTGAGTCGCGCGGTCTCCGGCAGCGTCTGATTGGCGCTGACTGGCGCCGACTGGGGCTGACTGCTGACAACCGGCACTGGCTTGACTGGCGGCGGCGGCACTGGAGCCACTTGAACCGGAGGGGCTTGCACCACGCGCGCGGGTTGCACCGGCGTCACATCTGGCATGGCAACCGGCTTAGCACCTTGCGTTGCAGCCGCCACCACGGTAGCTGCGGCCGCTGCGACCGCCGCCACGACCGCAGGAGCAGATGGTGCCGCAGGAGCTGGCACTGGAACCGCCGCAGAAACCACCGACGCAACGGGCCGCGGTGCCGGCGAACTCGGCGTCTGAACCGGCGCCGGCAGAGGCACTTGCGGCACATGGGTGCGTGCATGGCCGCCTTGGGTTGCGGTGGTTGCCGGCACAGGCGGTGCCGATGGCGGCATCGCAGCCGCTGACGGAGGCGGCGCGGCAGGCCTAGCGGCGGGCGTTGGCCGTGCCTCGACAGGCGCGGCTGAGGTTTGAGCGGCCCGCGCGCGATCCAGCGCGCCGCGCGGCGGCTTGCCCGCCATCAGCTCACGCGCCTGCTCCTGCCATTCCTCGCGCCGCATCCGGCCGCGCAGCGCCAGGCGCGATTCGAGATACTCGATATCGTCCGGCCCCATCGCCGACAGCTGCCAGAAATGGTAGATGCCGTAACGATTCAGTTCGCCGGCAACCTTGTCGCCGACGCCCGAAATCAGGCTCAATTCGTCGCTCTTGCCCTCGGGGGCGGCCAGGCGCACGAAGCGGCGCTGATTGCCCTGTCCAGGCAGCGGGCGCATCGAAATGCCGGCGCCTGCCCGGTTGGCGTCAGAACTGACGGGCGGCACGGGCGCAAACGAAGGTTGCATCGATACCGCAACTGGGGGTGCGGATGGTGGAGCCAGCGGTGCCTGAGCGGCGGCCGGGGCCGCGGCAGGCGGCGCAACGGGCGCCTGACGCACGGCGGCTGTGGTGGCGGCGGCAACGGCCGCTGCAGCTGCCGCGGCAGCGCCAGCAACCAATGGCTGTGACGGCATCGGTACCGCCGCCGCCGCAACTGGCCGGCTGGGGGTCGGCTCAACGGGCGGCCTGACCGCCGTTTGCGACGCGGCAGCGGCCTGACGCGTGACCTCGTTCGGCGCCGTGGGCGTCCAGGTCTCGGCCCGGCCATCAGCGACTTCGCGGCGATCCATGCGGCGCGAGAAGGCCGTTTCGCTGCCTTTGGCCAGGATTTGCGCCTGTTCGATCCAATTCTCGTGCTGGACCCGCCCATCATGTCCAATCAAGCCATTCATGCGCGCGACATCTGTCGGGCTCCAGTCTGCGATTTCGCTATAGCGGCGGACCCCGGCATCGTTCAACTTGCCTTCAAGCTCGGGACCGATGCCCTTGATGCGTTTGAGATCATCCCTGCCGGACACCGAGGTTGCTGGGCGCAAGACCATGGCGGCAGCAGCCGCAGCTGCGGCGGCTGTGAGTTCGGGCGCGATCTGGCTGCCTGGCGGCGGCAATACCGGAGCGGGCGGCCGCTGTTGCGGTACTGCGGCAACCGGGTTGGGCGCCGGAACCGGCCGCGGCAAAGGTGGCTGGACAGCCGGTGTAGCAGGCCGTGGCGAAGGCACCTCAGGCTGGGCAATACGCGGCTTGACAGAACCGGCGGTAGCTTCGGCCTCGGTGGCCTGTCCAACCGTCTTCAAGAAGCAGCCACTCCAGCAGCCAATGAAAAACGCCGCCAGGAACATCGCCCCCGATTGCAACAGGAAATAGCTCATGCCGGTGCTCTCCAACCCAAATCTGGCCTGCCCAGAGTGTTCAATTGACCGCAGTCAGGCGTCGTCCCGTGACCGGCGGCCCGGACAGACGTAGTAGCCGATGATCCCGCCCCAGATCAGCGAGAGCAGCAGATAGGGCCATAGTTTCAACAGCAGATAGTCCATGTTCAGCTCCCTGCGCGCGACAAACCAGTTTGCCGCCGCCACGCTCAACCCTTGGTCTGGGTCACCGAAATATCAATGCGACGGTTCTTGGCCTTGTTGGCAAATGTGTCGTTCGGGACGATCGGCCTGACTTCACCGTAGCCAACGGCGTTCAACTGCTCGGTGCCAACCCCTTGCTGCTGCAGATAGTTGACCACCGATTGCGCCCGTCGTTCCGAAAGGCGTTGGTTGAACGCTGCCGCCCCGTCACTGTCGGTGTGGCCCGAGATCTCGACGCGGGTGCCCGAGCAGCGCCGGGCCAGCGCAACCACTGAGTTGAGCGCGGCGGTGGCGTGCACATCAAGTTCGGAACGGCCGCTGGCAAAGAAGGCCTTACCCCGGATCACCGAATTGAGTACCGCCTGACATTCGGGTGCCGACAGCGCACTCGACTGCTGGATCAGCTTCTTGACGTTGTATTTGCTCTCATCCTGCCGTTGGGCGAGCAGCTTGGGATCGGGCTTGGGTGGCGCCACATAGACCAGCTGGTCGCTGCCGGCATAGCCCTTGGGCAGGCTGGTGCCAACCTTCTTGCGCGCGCCAGCGAGGATTTTCTCGTCCTCGGTGGTGCCGCTGATCGTCAACGAGCGATTGCGCAACGACAGCTGTCCGGCATCGAGCTGCGCGAGCGGGCCCAAGCCAAGTGTCAACGCCTGCAGCCATCCGTCCGGCGCTCCTTTGCGCAGTTCGGTACGGTCGTCAAATTCCCGGTCGGGAAAGAGAGGCCGCAGCTGCGCCATCAGTTTGGTCCTGGCGGCCTGATCTGGAACTGCGCCCTCGACGACCACTTTCAGACCGTCGTATTTGAGCGTGGTCAGATAGGCGTCGGGCTCGACCGGCGCTTGATAGTCGACCTGGCTGTTGGAGGCAAAACCCGTCGGCATAGCCCGCCGCAGCGACTCCGCGACATAGTCCGGCATGGCTTTGTCGCGCGTGATACCGGTCACCGTCAGCGACCGTTCCGCCAAATGCGCGCGGCCACCGCCAAGATCGGCAACCGCCTTCAGGCCGGCATCGATGCCGCGCAGCCAATCATCATCCGACGCCGGCAGGCCGCCGCCGATGGTGAGATTGTCGATCAGGTTGATCCCGGGTAGCCGGCTGTTCACCAGACTATGGACAAGGTTGCGGGCCGCCTCGTTCGGGACGGTGCCGTTCAGCACAACATTGCCGTTGTCGACCAGCGCGTCCCAGACGTATGGCGCAGCGGCAACTGGCTTGGGTTGCGGAACCACCTTGGGTTTCTCGACCGGCTTGGGCAGCTCGACAACCTTCGGCTTCTCGACCGGTTTAGGCAATTCGACAACCTTCGGTTTCTCGATCGGCTTAGGCGGCGCGACGACCTTGGGTTTTTCGATTGGCTTGGGCGGTTCGGGCGGCTTGACTGGCACCACCACGACAACCTTCGGCAAGTCATAGGTGACGCCGGTTGCTGGCGCGTACCCCGGCGGCAGGCTGGCGACGAAATCGTCCTCGGCCGACTTGGCAATCGCCTTATCGGTGGCATGACCGTTCAATTCGATCGTCGCATCGACCAGCCGAGCCTTGCCACGGTCGAGCCGCGCCAGTTGCTGCAGAGCTGACTGCGCAGCCTTGGCAAAGCCACTCGGCATGCCCGCGGCGATGGCAGTCCGGTCGACAAAGCGCGCGCCCTTGAATTGGCTGGCCGCCAAGGCAGTCAAATCGTTCCTGGTCCGGTCGTCAGGCACAAAACCTTCCATCACCAGATCGTGGCCGGAATAGTCTGCCGACCACAGATAAGGCTTGGCGATGAGGAGTTTGGCCTTGCGAAAGCTGATGCTCTCGGTCGCACGATAGCTGCTTGGAAGGTTGGCATGAAATGCCCCCGAAACCCTTTCGGCAGTCTCCTGCTCCACAGCCACACCACGCAGATCCGCGTTGACGCCCTTGAGGGTCGCCTTACCGCTCTCCAGTTGGGCAAGGCCGCGCAGCGCCTGTTCCCGCGCCGGTCCGAACATCGCCGGCTCACCGCCGGCCAACAACATGCGATCGGTGACCGTTGCGCCAGGGAACAAGCCGTCAGCGGCTTCCAACAGTTGCTTGCGGACGCCATCGTCGGCAATGAACCCGTCCAAAGTCAGGGCCCGGTTGGTCCAGGTGGCGCTCCAGGTATAGGGATTGACCACCGGTGGGGTGATTTCGACCTGCACCAGCTCAAGGCCCGGTGGCCGGTCACCGGCCAGCGCCTTCAAGATATTCGCGTAGTCCTGCGGACTGGCTGCCTCGCCACTGATGCTGAGACCAAGGTCTTCCAGCCGTGCGTTGCCCTTAGTTAGACCTGAAGTCAGCCGCGACGAATACTGAATCGCCGACAGCCATTGCTCGCGCAGCGGCATGCCGCGAGCAAGCTTCAGGTGCTGCTCCACCGTCAGGCCGCGAAATTGCGATTCGGCCGCCAAACCAACTGCCTTCCGGTTAGCCTCGCTGTCGGCATAGCCAGTAATCTCGATCTTGGCGCCTTCGCGCTTCAGCGACCAGGCATAGGGCCGCAGGGCCTCGATCAGGCTGGTTTCGTCGCCGGCAATGCGCACGCCCCAGATACTGCGCACGGTATCCAGCGCGGCCTGCTGCTCGCGCTCACTGGCAGCGGTGCCGGACACATGCGCATCGCGCGCGTCCAGATCGAGCTTGGCCCAATCTTGACCAGCGGCCTCAAGGGCGGCATTGGTGCGGTCCCGAAGGTCAGCGCGGATATGCGGCAGCTCACCAAACAGAGCGATGGCGGCGATGAGCGCGAGCCCAGGCAGGCCAAACAGCCAGCGCAACGGTCTGCATCTCATGCTAACGCGCTCCCCAATTGCGCCCTTCTCGTTGTCCCGAGCGGGCGCTCCCTGCCAAATTGCCGGAGTGGCCATGCTCGGTGGCAGGGCTCCGACGTCATTGAAACCTTCACATCCGCGATTTCGGCAGCGTGGGCTATGCCATGCCTGCTTGCCGGGTTGCGGTCAATCCTTCGAGCTGATTGCGACAGACAACAGGCTGCGGAACTTCGTCCCCCCGGCGAACGCAGCACACTTCTCTCCCACAGGGGCCAGCCCTGGCCCGTCATCCGAACTGTTGCATCAGGTCGTCGGCAAGATCTTTTGGCGCGGCCTTGCATTGCGTTACGAACCTGAACACCCGCTCTTATAGCCAAGCCCATCATGGGTTTACAAGCGTCCGCGACAACGCGGCGGGCAGCAACCCGGCGTAATCGGATGAAACCAGGTATTTGAGGGCATTTTCCCCCGCTGCGCCAGCGTTCGCAGGGCAATACGGCGGGCCTGTGGCCGGTCCGCGCGCAGCCGCCCCGTGTCGCCCGAACGCATTGCCGGCCGCCAAAGTCGATTGCCAAGTGGGATTGGACTTGCCATGGATCAGGGCTCAGGGGAATCCCCACGTCGCAGGGCAGTGGGCTGGTGGCTCGACGCAGCCAAGCCACCAGCCACCCTGCGAACGACCGCAGCAAGCCAGGAGCCCCGCAAAACGCTCCTGGCCACACGTAAAGGCCGTTCCCGGCTCTCGATCGGGTTCGGCCTCAAAACGGTCGCGGAGAGGTCTTAACAGCCGCGCATTGATCGGCTCAACGTCTAACTGCGGCTGACATTTTGAGGGTGTGAAACCATGGGCCATTGGGGCGGAGTTGTCAGGGCGGTACGCCTGCGCGCCGGCCACAGTCAGCATCAGCTGGCCGAGCTGCTGGGCGTGTCGCAGCGCACCGTCTCGCGCTGGGAACGCGGCGACGACAACCCTTCAATTCCGCAGCAGAAACGATTGCGCGATCTCGGCTGGGAGCCGCCAGGATCGATGTTGCGTTCGCTTCTCAGCGCCGTGCAAATGTGCCCGGTGCCGCGCGCGCTGTCGTGCACGCCGCGCCTCATACTGCTCGCGGTTTCCAAGCCGGCGCTGGAAAAACGCCCAATTCTGGCGGAGCGGATCGGCAAGGAGCTGATCGGCGAAGCCAGCGGCGTGCTGCAGACCATGCTCGACGACCGGCAGCTGCAGCGTTCGATCGCGCGGCGCGAGATTGCCGGCGTTGTCGCAACGACGCTGAGCGTGCTGAAGATGCCCGGCCCACCAGTCAAAGCGGCCTATCGGACCACGATCACCTATTTCTGGCACGAGGGCACGCTGTTCAGCGACGCCATCTCGCTGCCGGTCGATGCCGGCGCCGATTGCGGCTACAGCGCCGTTCCGATGGACAGCGTGGACGGCGCCGCGCTGCCATTCATGGATATTTTGCCGGGCATTGGCGGCGGTGGGGCCCGGGCCGAGGGCGTGGCGGCGGGGCGGTAGGGAGCGAGCAGGCGGCTGGTGTCATTCGATGATCAAAATGGCCTGATAGGTATCGAAGTCGAACCCATCCAAATCGACCGCATGTTCCCTGAGCACCAATTCGAGGTGAGAGACCGAGCAATTTGCCAAGCGCAACCAGACGACTTTCGGCGGGGCGCCTCGTGCAAGGCTCATCTTTTGGAAATCACCGTCCTTGGTCGCGATCGCAAAATTATTTTCAAGCGCATACTTCCAGATTTCCTCGTCAGGAGCGTCCCGCAATCGACCTCTCGAACGTGGCGCGAACCTGGAAAAAGATTTGCAAGCCGCGCCGACAAAACAGGCGATAGATTTTGATCGAACAGCAACTTCACCTGGCCCGCACCGTCTTGGTGCGACGCTCACTGTCGGCGGCAAACGCTTGGCAAGCCCTGATATCCTCACGGGTCAGGTCGGGGAAATCGGATAGGACCTCATCTTCGGTCATTCCGGAAGCCCGGTAACCCAAGACGTCATCAACGGTCATGCGCATACCGCGAATGCAGGGCTGTCCACTGCGTTTTCCGGGTTCGATGGTGATGATCTTGGAGTAATCCATGGATTTTCCGATCCTCGTTTCGTCACGAAACTACACGTTTCTTGGTCAGTTTCGAGTTGAAACCCTGCTACCGCTTCCCCCGCACTGCCCGCGTTCCCGGCCTGCCCGCCGTGCTCCGCCCCGCTGACTTGGCCGGCGCGCCCTTGGGCCAGAACTCCTCCGCCTGCTGCAGCTTGCTCCCCTTGGCCGCCCGTCCCGCGCGCGCCACGGCAGCCTCGACATCGGATTGCCGCGCCAGCGGGTCGTCCATCACGGCAAGTTCCACTTGGCGCAGGCGCTTGACTTCGTCGCGCAATCTGGCGGCTTCCTCGAACTCCAGATCGGCTGCGGCCGCCTGCATGCGTTTTTCCATGTCGGCGATGACGGCGGCAAGGTTGTGCCCGGCCAGCGCGGTTTTCTCGCCCTTCTTGAATCCCGCGCCGGCATCCACCGTGACGTGATCGCGCTCGTACATCGAGCTCATGACGTCGGAGATATTGCGCATGATGCTTTGCGGCGTGATGCCGTTGGCGGTGTTGTAGGCGACCTGCTTTTCGCGCCGGCGATCCGTCTCGGCGATGGCGCGCTCCATCGAGCCGGTCATGTGGTCGGCATAGAGGATGACCTTTCCGTCGACGTTGCGGGCGGCGCGGCCGATGGTCTGCACAAGGCTCGTCTCTGAACGGAGAAAACCTTCCTTGTCGGCATCGAGAATGGCGACCAGAGCGCATTCGGGAATATCCAGGCCTTCGCGCAAAAGATTGATGCCGATCAGCACGTCAAAGGCGCCGAGCCGCAGATCGCGGATAATCTCGATACGCTCCAATGTCTCGATGTCGGAATGCATGTAGCGCACGCGGATGCCCTGTTCGTGCATGTATTCGGTGAGGTCCTCGGCCATGCGCTTGGTCAGTGTCGTAACCAGCGTGCGATAACCTTTGCCCGAGACCTGCCGCACTTCGTCGATGAGGTCATCAACTTGAGTGCGCGCAGGTCGGATTTCCACCGGCGGGTCGATCAGCCCGGTCGGGCGAATGACCTGCTCGACGAACACACCGCCGGTCTGGTTCAGCTCCCAGGGACCGGGGGTCGCCGAGACGTAGACCGTCTGTGGGCGCATGAGGTTCCATTCCTCGAAGCGCAACGGACGGTTGTCGATGGCCGACGGCAGTCGGAAGCCGAACTCGGCCAGCGTCGCCTTGCGGTTGTAGTCGCCCTTGAACATGGCCCCAAGTTGGCCGATCGTGACATGGCTCTCGTCAATAAAGACCAGCGCGTTGTCAGGCAGATATTCGAACAAAGTCGGCGGCGGTTCGCCGGGCGCGCGTCCCGTCAGATAGCGCGAATAGTTCTCGATGCCGGCGCAGGCGCCCGTGGCCTGGATCATTTCCAGATCGAATTGCGTGCGCTGCTCCAAGCGCTGCGCTTCCAGCAACCGGCCCGCGTCCTTGAACTCGGCCAGCCGCACCTGCAGATCATGCTCGATGCGCCGCACCGCCTGTTCCAGCGTCGGTTTCGGCGTGACGTAATGCGAGTTGGCGTAGACTTTGATGGCTGGCAGCTCGGCGGTCTTGTGGCCGGTGAGCGGATCGAACTCGGTGATGCTCTCGATCTCGTCGCCGAACAGCGCGATGCGCCAGGCCCGGTCCTCGAAATGCGACGGGAACAGATCGACGGTATCGCCACGCACGCGGAACATGCCGCGCACGAAATTCTGCTCGTTGCGCTTGTAGTGCAGCGCGACCAGGTCCGCCAACAGCTGCCGCTGGCTGATGCGCTCGCCCTTCTTCAGGGCAAACGTCATGGCCGAATAAGTTTCCACGTCGCCGATGCCGTAGATGCAGGACACCGACGCCACCACGATGACGTCGTCGCGTTCGAGCAATGCGCGCGTCGCGGAATGCCGCATACGGTCGATCTGCTCGTTGATCGAACTTTCCTTCTCGATATAGGTGTCGGTGCGCGGTACATAGGCTTCCGGCTGATAGTAGTCGTAATAGGAGACGAAATATTCGACGGCGTTGTCGGGAAAGAAACTCTTGAACTCGCCATAGAGCTGGGCGGCCAGCGTCTTGTTCGGGGCCAGTACCAGCGCCGGTCGTTGCGTCTGCTCGATGACATTGGCGACCGTGAAGGTTTTACCGGACCCAGTGACGCCGAGCAGCACCTGGTCGCGCTCCTTGGCCCGCACTTGTGCCACCAACTCCTTGATGGCGGTCGGCTGATCGCCCTTGGGTTCGTAAGGCGAGACCACGCGCAGCGGGATACCGCCCTCCGATTTGTCCGGGCGCGGCGGGCGATGCGGCGTGAATTCCGCGCTGAGCGGCGGCGGTTGGTTCGGACGCAGATACTCCAAGCCGTCACGCGGGCCGCCGGAAATTTTGGGGTCGGCGCGCATCTTGGTTTCGGTCATCGACATTTTGCGCGGCGCAGACGCACGGCGCGGGCCGACGACCGGCTCGGGCGTGTCGAGCGCCCCGGCAATCGCACTCTGCTCGCGGTCGGCGAGCCCGGGCGTGTTGGCGTCGGTCTCGCGCGGCGGCTGCACCGGCTTGCCGGACTTGGTTTTACCGCGCGATCTTTTGGCAAGCGCGAAGCCGCCGTCCTGTCGTGAGTGTCCCATTGGGCGAATATAGGGTGGATCGGCGGCGAGGACAAACTGTGCTGCGCGCCGGGCGAGACAAGTCTCGCCCCTACGTCGCACCGTCCGCAAGCTACCCCTCAGACAAAGCTGGCGCGGTCGCTTTCCGGCCGCGCCAGCCGAGGCGGTCAGGTCGCGTTTGTGAGCCAGACTGTCGGCGCGCCGACGACGCCAGAGGCGCGCATCGCCGCTTTCAGGTCTTCCGACGCCATGAAGGCCTGCGCCTGTTGAGCGGTGGAAAAATCGTGTGTTGCCGTAACGTCGTTCGGGTTGTCGACGGCCTGATAGACGGCGTGCCCCGTGACTCCCATCGGAGCGCGTTTTGAATCAAAGGCATCGTAGCCCTTGCGCCACGTTGAGTAGTCGGTAACCGTATGACGGACGAATAACCGTGCCATAGAGGTGTCCTCTCATTGGAGTGAAAGCAGAAGCCGGCCGAACCTGCCCCAAAGGCTATGAAGCCTCTGGCGATAACCGGCCTGCAACGATGACGCTGCGCCGATAGGTTTGGATTGGCAAGGGCGCGCCGCAGACTGCCGGTCTGGCGCAGACAAAAGCGGGCGCGGCGGATCCGGCGCCGCGCCCACTTCCTGACTGCGAGTCCGGGGAGGGGCTCGCAACTCAACTCATGATCATCGCGAAACGCTTAGCCCTTCGGGAGCAGCACGTGGTCGATGACGTGAATGACGCCGTTCGACTGAAACACGTTGGCGATGGTGATGTGGGCCTTGCCGCCGTTGGCGTCGACCACGTCCCAGCCGTCCTTGCCGTCGGACTGGATGGTGATCATGCCGCCGTTCACGGTTTTCAGCTCGACCTTGCCGCCCATTTCCTTGGCCTTCATGGCCAGATCTTCGGCGGACATCTTACCGGCGACGACGTGATAGGTCAGCACGCCGGTCAGTCCGGCCTTCATCTCTGGCTTCAACAGGTTGTCGACGGTGCCGGCCGGCAGCATGCCGAAGGCTTCGTTGGTTGGCGCGAACACCGTGAACGGACCGGCGCTCT
Organism: Hyphomicrobiaceae bacterium; assembly: GCA_031367715.1. Taxonomy (GTDB): domain Bacteria; phylum Pseudomonadota; class Alphaproteobacteria; order Rhizobiales; family Hyphomicrobiaceae; genus JANYHF01. The sequence goes on from JANLQJ010000054.1 coordinate 15,170, forward strand.
TGAGCGTGTCGACCAGACCGGCAGCCTTGACGGCGGCGACCAGCGTGGTGTGATCAGCGGAGTTGACGGCGTTGTCAATGATGTCCTTGGACGCCATCATGGCAGCGCCACCGACCATCACGTCGGCCGCGAAGGCGGCGGGGACAATGGCGGTGGAGAAGGCGAGGCCGGCGGCGATGATAGCGGCCTTGGCGACCGTGTTGAGAAGACGCATTAGGGAAATCCTCCGGGGTGTTGTGCGCTCCATTCTGGAGCTGAAATGGAAACGGCAGGAAAAGGTAATTGGATCGTTAAGCGCTGGTCACGATAAATTCAGAGCGCCTGAGTGATCCAAGGCGTCAGATCGTTTCGGCAAAGCAATTGCTATTGATCGACCGTCGCCAAAAAAGACTTCGGTGGGCCGCTCCGATATGGAATGGCCCACCGAGTTGTCGCGAGATTGAGGGATAATTCAGCTAATGCTGTATCAGTAGCATTTATGACTTCGGCAGCAGCACGTGATCGATGACGTGGATGACGCCGTTGGACTGGAACACGTTGGCGATGGTGATGTGGGCCGTGCCACCGCTTGAATCCATCACGTTCCAGCCGCCCTTGCCATCGGACGCGAGGGTGATCACGTCACCTTCGACTGTCTTGAGCTCGGCCTTGCCGCCCATCGCCTTGGCCTTGGCTGCAAGATCCTCCGCCGACAGACGGCCCGCAACGACATGATAGGTCAAGATGCCAGCGAGCTTGGCCTTGTTCTTGGGCTTCAACAGGGTCTTGACGGTGCCGGCAGGCAGCATGTCGAAGGCGGCGTTGACAGGCGCAAACACGGTGAAGGGACCCGCGCTCGACAGCGTCTTGACCAGACCCGCGGCCTTGACGGCGGCGACCAGCGTCGTGTGATCCTTCGAATTGACGGCGTTCTGCACGATGGTCTTGGACGGGTACATGGCGGCACCACCGACCATGACCGTGTCGTCGGCGCGTGCGGCCGGGATCATGGCGGTCGAGAAGGCAAGGCCGGCCGCGACAATCGCTGTCTTGGTGAATGTGCTGAGAATGCGCATGGGGTAGTTCCTCCGGGTGTCTGCTGCTCCGAATGCAGAGCTGATGAAGGAACGGGGGGAACAGGCGATTGGATCGGATGCGGCGGTCACGTTAAATTTGAGGCTTGCGAGTGATCCAAAAGGGCTCATCATAAAAAAGGTGTCATGCTAGGTCGTGTCCCGAGCACCAATTCATCGATTTGCTGCGCCACATGTTGGTTCGCGAAGCGGTGCTTCATCGCACAGTTCGCGCCTGTCGAGCGATTGGTCCTCAGGACAATCTTCAGCATGACACCGGTGGGTGCCGCCGGCTAATTCGCAAACCTGAAATGCAGCACGTCACCGTCAGCGACCGTGTACTCCTTGCCTTCCAGGCGCATCTTGCCGGCTTCCTTGCAGCCGGTCTCGCCCTTCAGCGTCACGTAATCTGTATACGCTATCGTCTCGGCGCGAATGAAGCCCTTCTCGAAATCGGTATGGATGACGGCAGCTGCCTTGGGCGCTTTGGTGCCGGCCGTGATGGTCCAGGCACGGGCCTCCTTGGGGCCGACGGTGAAGTAGGTGATCAGGCCCAACAGGCCGTAGCCGGCGCGGATCATGCGGTTGAGACCGGTCTCCGAGAGGCCCAGCGCGGCGAGATAGTCCTGCTGCTCGGACGTTGGCAATTGCGCGACTTCGGCCTCGATCTTGGCCGAAATCACCACGGCGGCGGCACCATTGGCCTTGGCCCAATCCTCGACCTTTTTCGAGATGGCATTGCCGTTGCCTGCCGAAGCCTCCTCGACATTACAGACATACAGAACTGGCTTGCCGGTCAACAACTGCAGCATGCGGAAGCCCGGACGCTCCTCCTCCGTGATGTCGGCGGTATGCGCGGCCTTGCCCTCGGCAAGCACGGCGATGACCTTTTCCATCAGCGCCACCGTCGCCTTGGCATCCTTGTCGCCACCCTTGGCTTTCTTATCGAGCGGCGATTTGCGCTTTTCCAGGCTTTCCAGGTCGGCCAGCATCAATTCGGTCTCGACCGTCTCGGCGTCGGCCAGCGGATCGATCTTGCCTTCGACGTGGGTCACGTCGTCATCGACGAAACAGCGAAGCACATGGGCGATGGCATCGCATTCGCGGATGTTGCCCAGGAACTGGTTGCCCAGGCCTTCCCCCTTGGAGGCCCCGCGCACCAGACCCGCGATGTCGACGAAGGTCAGCCGCGTCGGAATGATCTGCGCCGACTTGCCAATCGCGGCCAGCTTATCCAGCCGCGGGTCTGGCACGCCGACATCGCCGACATTCGGCTCGATGGTGCAGAACGGATAGTTGGCCGCTTCCGCCGCCGCAGTCTGCGTCAGCGCGTTGAACAAGGTCGACTTGCCGACATTGGGCAGGCCGACGATACCGCATTTGAAACCCATGATTGTCTCTGCATCTCATTGGAAGCGCGCTGGAGCCGCCAGTCGGTCAGGCCGGGCGGGCAACCAGTGATGGTTCGGTCACACAGATGCTCTGTCAGGCGGTCCGGTGTCAAACCACAAGGGGGGCGACGCATCAATCGTCGATGCCTTGCGATCAAATCCCGCCCTTGCCGCGGCCGGCGAGCCATTTTTTCAGGTTCTCGGCCATTGCTCCGGCCCGCTTGGCCTGGCCTTCGCCGCCGGGGTGACGTTTACCCGGGTCCAGTTTCGGCGCTGCCGGTTCGGGCGCCGGACGCTTGGCCTTGCGGTCATCTTCAGGTTGCGTCAGCAGCGCAACCTCACTCATGAACTTGTCGCCGTGCCCGGTCACCAGATGGCCGGCGGCCTTGGCCATGGCGGCGAGCATGGGATCGAGCCAGGCAAACTCCGACTTGTGGAAATCGCCCAGCACATAGTGGTGCACGGCGTCCTTGGAACCTGGATGGCCAACACCGATGCGCACGCGCACATAGTCGTTGTCGAGATGCTGCGAGATCGAGCGCAGGCCGTTGTGGCCGGCAACCCCGCCGCCGGTTTTGACTTTCAACTTCGACGGAGCCAGATCGATCTCGTCATGAATGACGATCAGATCTGAGGTCGCCAGTTTCAAGAACCGGGCCGCTTCGCCAACTGACCGGCCACTGTCATTCATATAGCTCGTCGGCATTAGCAGCAGGCACTTCTCGCCAGCAATCTCGCCCTCGGATGCTACCCCGGAAAAGCGCCGCTTGAAGGCAGGAAATCCATGCACTTTGGCGATGGTCTGCACGGCCATGAAGCCGACATTGTGTCGGTTGCGCGCGTATTTCTCGCCCGGATTGCCGAGACCGACCAGGAGCTTCATGAGTGGCAGCAGAGGAGCTGTGCGCGACCAAGCCAGAAAGACGTGAAGTCACCGAATCGCCAAGTCGCCAAGACGGTAAGACTGTCCTTTTTCACGATTTGGCGATTTGACGATTTCACGATTTGGCGTCTTTCTTCTCCACTCGCGCCGATGCCCCCGTTCCGCGCAGGACGGAAAGGGGGCATCGGCAGCGCGTTACTTCTTCTTCTCGTCCTTGGCCGGGGCAGCGCCCTTGGCGGGAGCTGCACCCTTGGCAGGCGCGGCTCCCTTGGCAGCGCCATCTGTGGCAACGGCAGCGTCACCTTCGGCGGCAACTGCAGTGGTTGCAGCCTCGGCCTCCTCGGCCTTGGCGCCGGCAATCGTCGCGACCGTGAAGTCACGATCGGTAATGGTCGGCTTGGTGTTCGGCGGCAGTTTGATCGCCGAGATGTGCATCGAGTCACCGATCTCAAGGCCTTCGAGGTCGGCCTCCAAGTGCTCCGGGATGGTATCGGCGGGGCAGAACAGCTCGATTTCGTGGCGAACGATGTTCAGCACACCGCCGCGCTTCAGGCCGGGCGACTTCTCGTGATTGAAAAAGTTGACCGGGATCAGCACGCGAATGGTGGCATCCTTGGCGATGCGCTGGAAGTCCACGTGAGTGATGAAATCTTTCACGGGATCGAGCTGCACGTCGCGCGGGATCACCTGCTGACGCTGGCCGGCGAGGTCCAGCTGGAACACGGTGGCCAGGAAGCGGCCGCCGCGATAGTGCTTCCACAGGTCCGCGTAGACAATATTGATGGGCTCGGCGGGGCGCTTGTCGCCATAGATGACGCCGGGGACGAGGCCAGTACGGCGGACGTTGCGGGCGGCCCCCTTGCCGACCTTGTCGCGTGCCGTGACCTTCAGCTCGATGGTCTGTGCCATGGTGGTTCTCTTTTAGGTTTGTGGTCTGGCCGGACGCGGACAACCCGCGCCGATCCCAATTCCCCGCGCCACCTCCAGGGGTGTCGGCACGCGGGGAGCGATGCTTATAGTCGCGGGCGGAGCTGAGCGCAATCGGCGCAATTCGATCGGTCGCGCATGCCGCCGGTCCGACCTGGAGGGTCGGCGGTGACGCCCAGACGACTACAGTTAACCCAAATCTGCTAACAATGATATGAAGTACTCTCTTCAGTAATTAAATAATACTCGATCCACATATTAAGCAACGTTCCGCTTTTCCGCCTCATTGCTGTTGGAACTTCTATCCCTGTTGCTGGCTGTGCCGAAGAACTTTGTGCTCGGCCTGGTCCGGCAAACAGGACCGCTCGAACCGGTTCCGGGATGAGTGGGTGATTAGCCATTCGCAACGAAGGAGAGACATCATGAGCAAACTTTTCCTTGCCGCTTCGGTCGCACTTCTTTCTCTGACCGCGGTCGCCGTGGCGGCCACGCCAGAGGACTGCGCCGCCATGTGGAAGAAGGCCGACGCCAAGGCCGAGGGCAAGATCGCTGGAGAGTTGGCCAAGCCTTATCTGATGGCGATGGATGCCGTGAAGATGCCGGCCGCGATGGCCAAGGACGGCGTCGTCGCGGACAAGGAGTTCCTGGACGCCTGCGTCAAGGACGCGTTCAAGGACATGAAGTAACAGCGACTGCGGGGCGGGCCCGAGCGCTCGCCCCACTCTGTCGAAGCTCATTCTGCCGCGCAATCTGCCGCCCAATCTGCCGATTGCACAGACGCCAGTTCTGGTTCACTCTGATGTCGTGATCACATTGGAGTAGCCCATGCCAGCGTCGACCGGATTTGCGCCTTTCCTCGGCCATCTGACTTGGTACCGCATCACCGGCGACCTGAAGTCCAAGAAGCTTCCCGTGGTCATGCTGCATGGCGGCCCGGGCGCCGCGCACAATTACCTCGACAGCTACAAGCACCTTGCCGATCGCGGTTGCGCCGTTATTCATTACGATCAGCTCGGATGCGGGCTCTCAACCCATCTGCCGGACGCGCCGAAACAGTTCTGGACGCCACGGCTGTTCCTCGATGAACTGGAGAGCCTGACCCGGCATCTCGGCATCGCCGATGCCTATCAGGTGGTCGGCCAATCCTGGGGCGGCATGCTGGGGGCCGAGCACGGCATCACGCAGCCGAAGGGTTTGAAAGCGCTGGTGATTGCCAATTCTCCGGCCTCCATGACACTATGGCTGGAAGAGGCGAACCGGCTGCGCGGCCTGCTGCCACCAGAGGTTCAAGCGACGCTACTCAAACATGAGGCCGCTGGCACCACCGGCACGGAAGAGTATGAAGCGGCGGTGAAAGTCTTCTACGACCGGCATCTGTGCCGCGTGCCCTGGCCGCCCGAAGTCGCCGCCTCCTTCGCCCAGCTGGCAGCCGAGCCAACCGTTTATCACACCATGAACGGGCCGAGCGAGTTCCACGTTGTCGGGTCGCTGAAGACTTGGGACATCACCGGGCAGCTGCGCAAGATCACCGCTCCGACGCTGCTGATCTCGGGCCGGCACGATGAAGCGACGCCCAAAGTCGTACAGCAATATGCCGATGGCATTAAGCATGCCCACTGGGTGATCTTCGAGAATTCGAGCCATCTGCCGCATGTTGAGGAGACCGAGCGCTGCCTCAAGGTGGTGGGCGATTTCCTGGACATGCACCAAGGTTGAGACGACGTGCTGCAAACCAAGAAACTGATAAAGGAGGAAACCGAATGCGTGGATTGTACAAGAGCCTGATGTCATGCGCTGCGGGAGCTGCTTTGCTCACTGCCAGCGCAGGTTTCGCAAACGCCGAATACATGGCCGAGCACCGCGGCGGCACCATGAAGGTGGTCGCCCACTCCGCCGGTGGCACCATCGATCCCCACATCAACTACACGCTGCAATATTGGCAGTTCTATCAGTCGGTCTATGACGGCCTTCTCAAGTTCAAGCAGGCCAACGGCGCCGATGGCTTCAACATCGTCCCCGACCTCGCTGAGACCATTCCCGCGCCTGAGAACGGCGGCAAGACCTATACGTTCAAGATCCGCAAGGGGATCAAGTTCTCAGACGGTCGCGAGCTAATGGTTAAGGATGTGGTCGCCTCCTTCCAGCGTATCTTCAAGGTCTCGAGCCCAACCTCCGGCACGTTCTACGCCGGCATCGTCGGCGCCGACAAATGCCTGAAGGAGCCAAAAACCTGCACGCTGGAAGGCGGCGTGGTGGCCGACGAGGCCAAGGGCACCGTCACTCTCAATCTGGTCGCGCCCGACGCCGAGATTTTCCAGAAGCTGGCTCTGCCGCATGCCGCTATCGTGCCCGCCGACAGCAAAGCCGAGGACGTCGGCACCGTTCCGCTGCTCGGCACCGGCCCCTACGCCATCACCGAATTCGATCCGAACAAGTCGTTCAAACTGATCCGCAATGCCAACTTCAAGGTATGGAGCGAGGACGCCCAGCCCGACGGTTATCCGGACGTGGTCGAGTATGGGTTCAACCTCACCGACGAAGCCCAGACCACCGCCGTCGAGAACGGCGAGATCGACTGGATGTTCGACCAGGTCCCGACCGATCGCCTGGCCGAGGTCGGCACCAAGTTCAAGGACACCGTGCACGTCACACCGTTGACGGCCTGGTGGTACGCGCCGATGAACACCAACATTCCGCCGTTCAACAACGAGAAGGCGCGCCAGGCCGTCGCGCACGCATTGGACCGCAACGCCATGGTGAAGCTGTTCGGTGGCTCATCCTTGGCCGCACCGGTCTGTCAGGTCCTGCCCCCCGGCTTTCCTGGGCATGAAGACTATTGCCCCTACACCAAGGAGCCGGGCGGCAAGTATAACGGCCCGGACCTGGAGAAGGCCAAGGCGTTGATGGCCGAGAGCGCCCAGAAGGGCCAGAAGGTCACGATCATTTCCGACGACACGGATGCCGGCAAATCGCTTGGCACGTACATCCAGAGCGTCCTGAACGACCTCGGCTTTGACGCCAGCTTGAAGCCGATCTCGACCAACCTGCAGTTCACCTACATCCAGAACACCAAGAACAAGGTCCAGATCAGCCTCAGCCAGTGGTATCAGGACTATCCGGCCGCCTCGGACTTCCTCAACGTGCTGCTGTCCTGCGCCTCGTTCACCCCCGGCAGCGACTCGAGCATCAACATCTCCGGGTTCTGCGACAAGACGATCGACGCGCAGATGAAGGACGCGCTGGTGACCGAGCGCACCAGCATGGACGAGGCGAACGCCAAGTGGGGCGCCATCGACAAGGCCGTGATGACCGCTGCACCGAACGCACCGCTGCTGACGCCCAAGCTGATCGACTTCACGTCCAAGCGGGTCGGCAACTACCAGTTCAGCAAGCAGTTCTACATGCTCGTCAGCCAGCTCTGGACGAAGTGACCGCGCATGGCTGACCTGACCATGGGGCTCGGCCACCTCACCGACGGTGGGGTGGTCGAGACCGTGGCCGGCCCCTCCGACGGACCCTGGCGGGCGGCGTGGAGCCAGCTGCGGCGCAACCGCGGTGCGATGGTCTCGGCCGTCGTCCTGGTCGTCGTCGTGGTGGCCTGCCTGCTCGCCCCGCTGTACGCCGGGTCGGTCGCCCACACCGACCCGTTCACCTCGAACGTGTCGGGCAGCACCGTCGTGGACGGTCGCACCGTGCCCGTGCTCGAGGCCAGCACCACCGGCCTCGGGCTCGGGGTGACGCCCATCGCCCCCACCTGGGACCCCGCCCACTACTTCCTCGGCGCAGACAACCAGGGTCGCGACGTCATGGCGCGGCTGCTCTACGGCGGCCGCAACAGCCTGCTGATCGGTTTCGGTGCCGCCCTGCTGTGCTGCGCGCTGGCCACGGTGGTGGGCGTTGTCGCCGGCTACTTCGGCGGCGTCGTCGACGCCCTGCTCGCCCGGCTGCTGGACGTCGTGTGGGCGTTCCCGGTCTACCTGCTGGCTATCTGCCTGTCGGTGGTGCTGCTCACCAGCGGTCTGGTCATCGGCCCGGTGCACATCGGGGCGAACAGCCTGTGGCTGCCCGTGCTGATCATCGCGGTGATCTACGTCCCGTACGTCGCGCGTCCGCTGCGGGGGCAGGTGCTCTCGTTGACGCAGAAGGAGTTCGTGGCCGCCGGCATCGGCGTGGGCTGCTCGGACCTGCGGATCATGCGCCGCGACGTCCTGCCCAACGTGCTGCCGACGGTCGCGGTGTTCCTGCCGCTGATGACCGCGCTGAGCATGCTGACCGAGTCGGCCCTGTCGTTCCTGTCGGTCGGGGTGCAACCCCCCGCCGCCAGCTGGGGCACGATCATCAACGACGGCCTCGGTCTGCTCTACACCCGGCCTGCCGTCACGCTGGCGCCCGGCATCGCGATCGCGCTGACCGCCGTGGTGCTGAACCTGTTCGGGGACGGCGTCCGTGAGGCGCTCGACCCCCGGGCCCGGCTGCGCGGGGCCGCCTGATGCTCGCGTTCCTCCTGCGCCGGTCCGTGGCCGCTGCGTTCGTGCTGTTCTCGATCAGCGCGCTGGTGTTCCTGATCTTCTTCGCCACCCCAGGCGTGGATCCCGCGGCGCGCATCGCGGGTCGCAACGCCGATCAGGCGACCCTGCTGCAGGTGCGGCACGAGTTCGGTCTCGACCGCCCGCTGCCGGTGCGGTACGGCCTGATGATGCAGCACCTGTTCATCGACCGTGACCTCACCTCGTTCGTCAACCGCGGCGTCAAGGTGATCCCGCAGATCACCCAGGCCATCCCGACGACGCTCTCGCTGGTGCTCGGGGCGGCCGTGATCTGGATGCTCGTCGGCATCCTGATGGGCACCGCCGCCGCGGCGTGGCAGGGTCGCGCCGCAGACCCCGTCATCGTGCTGCTGGGCGTGATCGGGGTGTCGATGCCGGTGTACTGGCTCGGTGAGGTCGTCAACCTCGTGACCCAGAGCCGGCTGCACGAGTCGGTCTTCTCGTGGGTGCCTCCGCTGGGCTACGTCGGCATCACCGACGACCCCGTGCAGTGGGCGCTGCACCTGCTGTTCCCGTGGCTCACGCTGGCCGCGCTGTACGCCGGCATCTCCGCCCGCGTCCTGCGCTCAGAGATGCTGGGCGCCCACGGCGAGGACTACGTCCGCACGGCGCGGGCCAAGGGGCTGACCGAGCGCCGGATCCTGGTGCGCCACGCCCTGCGCTGCTCGCTGATCCCCATCGTCTCGCTGTTCGGCCTGGACTTCGGCGCCCTCGTCGGTGGGTCCGCCCTGCTGACGGAAGTCGTGTTCGGGCTGCCCGGCGTCGGACGGCTGACGTACCAGGCGCTGCAGAACCTCGACCTACCGGTGATCCTCGGCACGGTGCTGTACGCGGCGTTCTTCGTCGTGCTGGCCAACGCCCTCGTCGACCTGGTCTACGCGACCCTGGACCCGCGGGTGCGTCGTGCCTGAGCCGCTCCTGGACGTCCGCGACCTGCGGGTCACCTTCCGCAGCCGGCGCGGTGA
>JANLQJ010000057.1:0-3333 GCA_031367715.1 Hyphomicrobiaceae bacterium
CTGCCGATCCACAACGCAAGCTCGCCTTCCTCAAATCAACGCCTGCGGCCGACGTCACCAATCCGCACCGGCTGCAGACCCCGGCATCGCCTTACCAGCTCATGGCCGGCACCATCATCGCCGCAAGCCTCGTCACAGGTCTCAACTCCGATCTGCCCGGCTTCGTCATCGCTCAGGTAACCGAGAACGTCTTCGACAGTGTTTCGGGCCGGTTTCTTTTGATCCCGCAGGGCGCACGTTTTGTCGGCACTTACGACAACGTCGTGAGCTTCGGGCAGGAGCGAGCGCTTATCGTCTGGCAACGCCTCATCCTCCCGGACGGATCGTCCATCGTCATCGACAATCTGCCCGCCACGGATTCGGGTGGTTATGCCGGAATTGCCGGAGAGGTCGATACGCATACGCGCAAACTGTTGGAGGGCGTCCTGCTCTCGACGGTCCTCAGCGTCGGCTCAAGCCTGGCATTTGGTTCGACCAGCGGTGAAAGCGACATCATCCGGGCCTTGCGCGAGTCCACCGGTCAGACCACGAACCGCGCCGGTCAGCGTCTGGTTGAAAAGGACTTGAACGTGCAACCGACTCTCACCGTTCGACCGGGCTGGCCGCTGCGCGTCATCGTCCACACGGACATCGTCCTCAGGCCTTACCGGCTCGCAACGCCAAATTGATCAACTTGAAAGGAGACTCCCATGCCCGTGATAGGAACATTTTCCGCCGTCAAGGACGGCTATGCCGGAACCATCCGTACGCTCGCGCTGAGAGCGCAGGTCAGGATTCTCGCCAACGACCACAAGGTCAACAGCGACGCCCCGGATTTCAGGATCACACTCGGCGCGACCGAGATCGGCGCGGCCTGGCGCAAGACCAAGCAGGGCACGGAGAAATCCTATCTGCGGGTCCGGCTCGATGATCCGGCGTGGTCGCAACCGGTCTGGGGCGTCCTTCTGGAGGCCACCGACGACGGCGTCATTCGCCTTGTCTGGAGCAGGCCCAAGCGGGACGAACCATCGCCGCCGGCGGCGTGATCGGTCATGTCGAACAGACAGCCACGGACCGCTATGCAGCAGCCGTCATCGATGAGGCGGTCACCGAGCATTGCCCGATCGCCGGTCATGAGACCCCGCAGACAGCGATCAATGCGGCGTGGGCGTCTCTTCGTCTGTGTCCTGTTGCCTTTCGCGGCCGCCTACTACGTTTCCTATGTCTGCTGGCTGATCAGCCCACTGATTGCGGGTTCGCTAACAAGCCAGTTCAACTTGAGTTTGGGCGATCTCGGCTGGCTCGGTTCCAGCTACTTCCTTGCTTTGATAGCAGCGCAATTGCCTATCGGTGGCCTCATTGATCGCCACGGGCCGCGCCGGATTCAGAGCGCGTGCCTGCTGATTGCTGCTGCCGGCGCGGTCATCTTCGCTCTTGGCGACAACTTGGCGCTGCTCATCCTCGGCCGAATCATGATCGGCTTTGGCGTTGCGACCATTTTGATCGCGGGATTGAAGGCGATTGCCGTCTGGTTCCCCGCAGATCAGGTCGCAACAGCCAATGGCCTACTCGTCTCAATTGGGGCGCTCGGAGCCATCACGGCGACCGAGCCTGCCGCAGTTCTGATTGATGCCTTCAGCTGGCGACTTGTGCATCTCGGATTGGCTGCGGCTGTCGCCTTCTGCGCCGTCGTCATTTTTGCTATTGTCCCTGAACCCATACGCTCGCCGCTACGCAGCAAAGACTCTACCACCTTTCGCGCCATCTTCGCGGATCGCCGCTTCTGGAAATTGACGCCAGTCTCCGCAACCTGCGTCGGCACGGCCTGGGCCATGCAAGGGCTCTGGGCTGCGCCCTGGTTGAGCGAAGTCGAAGCCTTTGATAGGCAAACTGTAATCCAGCATCTGTTTGTCATGGCGGTTGCGCTCGGCGTCGGCGTCACGCTGCTTGGAACTTGTGCTGACCGCTTGCGGAAACTGGGCATCTCCACCGAATCGCTGTTCGGCTGCATCGCGCTAATTTCGATCGTATCTGAGCTGAGCATCCTCCTGCATTGGCCGATCCCGTCCTATCTGTGTTGGGCCATGGTCGCGCTGATGGGAGCGTCTGGCGTTCTCAGCCACACGATCATCTCGTCGAAGTTCCCGGTCGAAGCCGCAGGGCGCGCCAACACCGCTCTGCATCTTTTGCACTTGGGCGGAGCTTTGGTTGTGCAGTGGGCAACGGGTGCCATTGTCGATCTTTGGCAGGTTCGCGACGCCATACATTCATCCTCGGCCTATCAAGTTGCATTCGCGGTCAACATAGCCATGCAGGCCTCCGCGATGATCTGGTTCATGTGGCCAGAAACGGAGCGAGGTGTTCAACAGTCGCAAATCCTTACGCCTGGCGAGCTGTGGCACGCCCATTGCCCTCACTCGTCGATCTCGCCGTATGATGAGGTCCGGCGGGAGTGGATCGCGCAACTTTCCTCAGCCAGGGCTCACAGGGACAGTTGGTGGTTCGCCGCGCTCGGTTCGTCGTCCATCCTTGTGGTGCTAATGAGTCTGGTAATGCACGGCCATTGAAAGCTTTGCGACACCTGAATTGCCATAGCGCGGTTGCGCAATCATCAGGCAACAAATGGTCTCTCCAGATTGGGTGTCAAAGGGGTAAAATAGAGACTGGGCGAGGCGATAGAAGCGACAAGTTCCGACGTTCTGACAGGAGATGCTGACAATGCAAACGCGACGCGTCAATCTGTTGCACCAAGACCAATACGATTTGGCCGCAACAAATGACTTGGCAGATGTGGTTCATCGACCACTCGCTGCTCCGCTCGGCGACGAGCTTTGGAGCGTGAAAATTGTAAAGATGAAAACCGGACTATCTCGCACGACGCTCTACAAGTATGTCAAACTCGGACTATTCCCACGACAGCGTCAACTGGGACCCGGCCGGGTCGCCTGGCGCGCGTCAGATGTTCGTGATTGGATCGAAAGCCGTCCCGAATTGTGAAACTGTCTGCGGCCTTGTGATCGGTCTCTTGCTTGCTCGACCCCTGTTGAGCCAAGAGCACATCCGCCCGAGCTGTTGAAGACGCTGTCTGGCGTCTCACGCTCCTCCCGGCGGAATCCGCGAGCCCTTCGCGCTACCGCAATACTCCGCCCAATCGCACATCAGTACCCGCCGCTTCTCCAGCGCATCGCCGCGCCGATAGGCAAGTTCCACAGCATCGCCAACTGCATGCGCGAGCGCCGCCTCGCACACCTCGCGGGAGTGTCTGGTGGCTTCGCCAGCCCAGTCACGGAACGTGGAGCGAAAGCCGTGCGAGGTTATGCCGCCGGCGTTCATGCGGGTGAACAGGGATTTCAT
>JANLQJ010000075.1:0-3320 GCA_031367715.1 Hyphomicrobiaceae bacterium
GGGCGGCTTGCGGCCGCCCTGGTGCAACATAACGGGCGCCGATGGTGCGGCGCGAGGGCGGCCGCAAGCCGCCCCTACAATTGACCGCCGTTGCTACTTGGTCAGATCGCCGTTGATCAGAGCCTTGCCGTTGGCATCGAACAGGTGGCAGGCCTTGGCCACCACGCCAATGGCCAGATCGGCGCCGGGCTTGCCTTGCGCCAGGCCATCGGCCTTGACGCTCAGCTCCCCGCCATCGGCAAGCGAGGTGTAGAACATGGTTTCCGAGCCCAGATACTCGGCCAACCGCAGCGTGACTTTCAAGGTTGCGTCGCCCTTGCCGGTAACCGCGAGATGTTCGGGACGTATGCCGAGCATTACCGGTTGGTTGGCGGTCACGGCGAGGCCGTGGCCCGGCAACGCAATCGTGCCACCGCCCGGCAGCGCGACGTCAAGTTTGCCACCAGACGCCGCCGCCACCGTGGTCTTGATGAAGTTCATCTTCGGCGAGCCGATGAAGCCTGCCACGAACAGGTTGGCGGGGCGGTGATAGAGTTCCAGCGGCGAGCCCACCTGCTCAATGCGGCCGGCATTCAGCACCACGATCTGGTCGGCCATGGTCATGGCTTCGACCTGATCGTGGGTGACGTAAATCATGGTCGCCTTCAGGTCCTGATGCAGCTTGCCGATCTCGATACGCATCTGCACGCGTAGCATGGCGTCGAGGTTGGAGAGCGGCTCGTCGAACAGGAACACCTTCGGCTCGCGGACGATCGCGCGGCCAATCGCAACTCGTTGCCGCTGTCCGCCCGAGAGTTGCGAGGGCTTGCGCTTCATCAGCTCGTTCAGCTGCAACATGTCGGCGGCAATCTTGGTGCGTCGCGCGATCTCGTCCTTGGGATGCCCGGTCATGCGCAGGCCGAAACCGATATTGTCCGCCACCGTCATATGCGGATAAAGCGCGTAGCTCTGGAACACCATGGCGACGCCGCGGTCCGCCGGCTGCACCGAGGTCATGTCCTTGCCGCCGATGGTGAGTTCGCCCGAGGTGATCTCCTCTAGGCCCGCGATCATGCGCAGCAATGTCGATTTTCCGCAGCCGGACGGTCCGACGAAGACGCAGAACTGACCGTCGTCCACGTCGAGGTCGACGCCCTTAATGACAGCGGTGTCGCCGAACTGCTTCTTCACATTGCGCAGGCGAACTTCGGCCATGGTCATGCACCCAATTTCGACAGAGGACGGCGCTTTCTTCCTTCTCCCTTAGGGGGAAGGAGGTTTCACGCACATCGTAGGTGGCAGCATCGGGCTTATCCCTTGGTTGCTCCAAGAGTAAGCCCGGCGATGAAATGCTTCTGCATCAGGAAGAACATGGCGACCGGCGGCAGCGCAGCCACGATCGAGCCGGCTGAAACCAGATGCCAGGCCGCCACCCACTGTCCGTTCAAGGAGTAAAGCCCCGCCGTCACCGGCATGGCATGCTGGCCCTGCACCATCACCGTCGCCCAGAAGTAGTCGTTCCATACGAAGGTGAAGATCAGCACCGAGAGCGCCGCGATGGCGGGACGCATCAGCGGCAGCACGATGTGCCGGAAGATCTTCCATTCGGACACGCCCTCGACGCGCGCGGATTCGATCAGCGCGAACGGCAGGCCCTTGATAAAGTTGCGCATGAAGAGCGTGCAGAACCCGGCCTGGAATGCGGTGTGGAACAGGATCAAGCCATAGATGCTGTCATAAAGCCCCGTGCGGACTGTGAAGTCTCGCACCGGCACCATCAAGATCTGGAAGGGAATGAAGTTGCCCGCGACAAACAGAAAGAAGATCCACAAGTTGGCCTTGAACTTGTAGGTGGCGAGCGCGAAGCCGGACAGGCACGACAGCCCGACGGCGCCGATCACGGTCGGGATCGTGATCTTGAACGAGTTCAAAATGTACCAACCGATAGGACTTTGCGTAAACACCGCCTTGTAGTTTTCCCAGCCAGCGAAATAGGACGGCCAACCGAAATAGTTGCCGGCGGCCAGATCGCTGGCGGGGCGGATCGAGGTTATCGCCACGCCGAGCAGCGGGAACAGCCACAGCACCAACGCGATCGGCAGCACCAGCTGGTAGCCAATGCGAACCCACGGCGCGGCCTTCTGGACCGGAGTTGGGAACATCAGGCGTTCCTCTCGTCGCCAAGCATCTTCACGACGAAGAAGGTGATGAAGATCATCATGATCAGGAACAGCACGACAGCGATGGCGGCGCCGTAGCCCATGCGATAGCCGTATTCCGATAGCGCCTGTTCGTACATGAAGTAGCTGAGCACCCGGGTCGACCCATAGGGTCCGCCGCGCGTCATGATCGAGACCAGATCGAACGAGCGCAGCGCGCCGATCACCGTCACCACCACGGCTATGAAGGTGGCCGGCCCGAGTTGCGGAATGATGATGTTCCACAAGAGCTTCCAGCCCCGTGCCCCATCCATTCTTGCCGCTTCGATCTGCTCGGAGTTGATGTTGTTGAGGCCGGTGAGATACAGGATCATGACATAGGCGATCTGCGGCCACAGGCCGGCTGCGATGACGCCGTAGGTCGCCAGCCGGTCGTCGGCCAGGATCGCGACGTTGGAACCGGTCAGCGCCTTGATCACCCCCGACAGCAGGCCGAAATTGGGCGCATAGAACCAGGTGAAAATCAGTCCGACCACCACCTGACTGATGACGAACGGGAAGAAGAAAAGAGATTTATAGAGACGAATTCCCGTCACGGTCTGGTTCAGGAACAGCGCAATCGCCAGCCCAAGCGGCACCGACAACATATAAAGAACGAGCCAGGTAACATTATTCTTGAGTGACGTATAGAAACTCTCGTCGCTCCAAAGTTCGACATAGTTCTGAACGCCGATCCACTTCTTGGCGCCCAGGCCATCCCACTCATAGAAACTGATGCTGATCGATTGGATGATCGGAATGATGACATAGAGCGCGAACATGAACATGCCCGGCGCCAGGAACAGCCAGGGCGCGATGGCAATCTGGTTGCGCTTCCAGAAGCTGGACTGGGCGGGGGCTGGTAAAACTGTGGTGATGGCGGTCATGGCGTGGTCACCGGTTCGCATTTCACTAACATTCCAAACTGATCGCGTGAACGCTTCCCGGAATTTGTCGCATCTTTGCGACAAATATCCGGGACCCTTACCGGTGGAGCTGACACAGTGCGCCAAATACACGCGCGTAAGGGCCGGGCTCTGCGCGCAAAGGTGCGCTCCGGCCGGGGAGCGTTGTGAGCACTCGCAGTGTAGGGGCGGGGGGGGTGTGGCCCGCCCCCCGGTGGAGCCCCGAACAAGCCCACCC
>JANLQJ010000076.1:0-6937 GCA_031367715.1 Hyphomicrobiaceae bacterium
CCGGCAACGCGCATTTGGCCGCCCCGCCGCTCATGCTCACCCAGACCCGGGGCAGCACGCCGTTCCGCCTGGACCTGCATGTTGGCGACGTCGGCCACACGCTGATTGTTGGACCGACTGGCGCCGGCAAATCCGTGCTGCTGTCAATGCTCGCCTTGCAGTTCCGCCGCTATATTGGCGCGCAGGTCGCAATCTTTGATCGTGGGAAGTCGGCCCGTGCCGCCGTGCTGGCGATGAACGGCACCTCGGTCGAACTTGGGTTGGAAGGTTCAATCTCGTTGCAGCCGCTTGCCCGGATCGACGAACCGGGCGAATTGGCGTTCGCGCTGGATTGGGTCATGGGGCTCCTGGCGACCGAGGGATTGAAACCGACGCCGGAGATCAAAGACGTCGTCTGGACGGCGTTGCAGAACTTAGCTTCGGCGCCGAAAGCCGAGCGCACACTGACGGGTCTGGCGGTGCTGGTCCAATCCAGCGCCGTAGTCGCCGC
Organism: Hyphomicrobiaceae bacterium; assembly: GCA_031367715.1. Classification (GTDB taxonomy): domain Bacteria; phylum Pseudomonadota; class Alphaproteobacteria; order Rhizobiales; family Hyphomicrobiaceae; genus JANYHF01. Next base: position 491 of record JANLQJ010000076.1, read on the forward strand.
ACTCCAACCCTATACGCTGGAGGGCGCCTATGGCCGGCTGCTGGACGGCGCCTTAGAAACACTCAAAGCGTCCGATGTGCTCCATATCGAGATGGAAGCGCTGATGGCGCATAAGGCGGTGCTCCGTCCGGTGCTCGCCTATCTGTTCCATCGGCTGGAAGCCCAATTCGATGGCCGCCCGACGCTGCTCATCATCGACGAGGCCTGGACCTTTCTTGACGACCCGCAGTTCAGCGCCCGCATCCGCGAATGGTTGAAGACGCTGCGCAAGAAGAACGTAGCTGTCGTATTCGCAACGCAATCCCTGGCAGATATCGAGCGTTCGGCTATTGCCCCGGCCCTGATCGAAGCTTGCATGACGCGGATCTTCTTGCCCCATGATCGCGCTCTGGAACCGCAAGCTCGCGCCACTTATGCGCGCTTCGGATTGAATGACCGGCAGGTGCAGATCCTTGCCACCGCCACGCCGAAACGCGACTACTACGCTCAGACCGCACGCGGCAACCGGCTGTTCGAACTCGGTTTGGGGCCGGTGGCGTTGGCGCTGTGCGGGGCAGGATCGCCCGACGATCAGCGTCTGATCGACCGGTTGGTCAAGACCCTGCCCGCGTCGGACTTTGCCGATGCGTTCTTCCGCGCCAAGGGGCTCGATTGGGCGGCCGATGCGCTGGCTGCCTTTCCTGGCCGGGTGCAGACGGCTTTGCCTTCGGCCCCGTTGCCGAGCCAGATGGTCATGGCGTTCGAACCGCCGCCGCGCTCCAAATCGAGTCCGCCAGCACCCGCGCAAAACGACCTCGACCCGATCGTTCCGATGCCGGAACGCTTGTCTCCGTTCCGCGCCAGCGCCAAGCCCAATCGGGCGACCCGGCGCAAAGTTGATCATATTGTCCGTGGACTGCTGACGGCGCTAGTGATCGGTCTGCTCACGGGTACAACAACACCGCAACCCGCGCTGGCCCTCACGGTGTTCGATCCGCTCAACTATCAGCAGAACTTGCTTTCTGCCGTCCGCGCGCTGGAGCAGATCAACAATCAGGTGAAGCAGTTACAATCTGAAGCGCAGATGATCCAGCGCATGGACCAGAACCTTCAACATCTTGGAACGACCATCTCCCCCGATCTGCAGCGCACGCTGGATCAGTTGAAGACCCAGCTGCAAGCCGGCCAGGGGCTCGCGCTCTCAGTTCAGCAGACTGAGGCCGGTTTCGCACAGATGTTCCCGCGACAGCTGAGCGAGGTGCTTACCGACAATGATGTCCTGGTCAACGCCAAGAACCGCTGGGATGAGGAATACGCCAGCCTGAAGCGGTCAGCCTTGCTGCAAGGTCAGACAGCGGACGGTATCGCCACGGATACGGGATTGCTGAACGACGCCATGGCGCGCTCGCAAACCGCGACTGGTGCCCATGACGTCGCGCAGGCCGGCAACGAGTTGACAGCGCTCGGCGTGAAGCAATCCCTGCAATTGCAGGGGCTGTTGGCCGCGCAGGCGCGCGCCGACACGCTGAAACGGGCCCGCGACCTGGCGACCGAAGACGAGGCCCGTCATCGCTTCACCACCTTCATCGGAACCGGCAACGGCTATGCGGCTGGCAAATGACATGACCATCAACACACACCGCATGGTGCGCGGCCCCTAGCCAATCCGCTCGCCTCTTAACTCGACCACTTCGATCGCAACCCCGGCGCGCCTCTGCCGCGCCGTAGGCGGAGCTTTGCCATGGACGACCTTGCCGTCATCGACCGATTCACCGAGACCTTCAGCCGCTATATCGACAGCGGGTTTGGGCTTTTGTCCGGCGACATCGCCTTCCTCACCAGCACCCTGGTCGCGCTGGACATCACACTTGCCGGCCTCTTCTGGGCGATGTGTGGCGAGGACAATGTGCTCGCTCAGCTCATCCGAAAGACGCTCTACGTCGGCTTCTTTGCCTTTCTCCTGAACAATTTCAAGAGCCTGGCCGACATCGTCTTTTCATCCTTCGCCAGTCTCGGCCTGAAGGCAAGCGGGGCGGCGTTGACGGCGGCCGATTTGATGCGGCCGGGGTTCGTGGCGGCAACGGGATTCACCGCCTCAAAACCGCTGATCGAAAAGGCCGGCGAACTCATCGGCATCACCTCGTTCTTCACCAACTTCGTCACCATCTCGGTGCTGATGCTGGCCTGGCTGATCGTACTGCTGGCCTTCTTCGTGCTGGCCGTGCAGCTCTTCATCACCATCATCGAATTCAAGCTGACGACGCTGGCCGGCTTCGTGCTGGTGCCGTTCGGACTGTTCGGCCAGACATCGTTTTTGGCTGAACGGGTGCTCGGCAATGTCATCAGCGCCGGCATCAAACTCATGGTGCTGACCATCGTGGTCGGCATCGGCTCCTCCATCTTCGGCACCATGATCCGGCCCGCCGGCGACATCACGCTGACGCAGGCAGCCTCCACCATCCTGGCCGCCATCGCCGTCTTCGGGCTCGCGATCTTCGTGCCCGCACTCGCCGCCGGCCTCATCTCGGGCGGGCCGCAATTGGGCGCGGGATCGGCGGTGGCGACATCGGCTGGTCTTGCCGGCGGCGCAGTGGTTGGCGGCATGCTTGCGGGTGGCACGGCCAGAACGGCAGGTCGCGCCGCCGGCAGCGCCGTCACATCGGCTGCGTCGCTCAGTGGCACCGTCGGGGCAGCCCACGAGAGCGGCGGCATGGCCGGTGTTGCCAAGGCGACCGTCACGGCTCCGGCTGCAGCCATGGCCAGCCGCGCGACCGCATCCATCCGCGATGCGTATCGCCAGGGCGCCGCTGCCGGCTATCGGGCAACAGCGCCCGAAGGATCTGATGGCTCATCGGGCCGTGGTGGTGATGCAGGCGGCCTCAGTGGTGGTCCGTCAACTGCAGCGCCGCCAGCTCCAGCCTGGGCGCAGAACCTTGCGCGCCGCCAGCGGCTCACGCAGGCCGGCATGGCCGCGACCCAGGCGCTGCGCGAGGGCGACCGCCCGTCGAGCAGCAGCGGCCCCGATCTCAAAGACAAAAGCTAGAGGTGATCCATGGCCTTCAAACGCTCGACGCTCCGCTATGGCGAGACCACGCAACCGGTCACGCCCTACCAGAAAGCCGCCCAGAAATGGGACGACCGCATCGGATCGGCCCGCGTCCAGGCGCACAATTGGCGGCTGATGGCGCTCGGCAGTGTGCTTCTGTCCGTGATCCTCGCTGCCGTGCTGCTCTGGCTCGGCCGCTCTGGCGGAGCTGTGCCCTATATCGTCGAGGTCGACCGTCAGGGTGCCGCCCATGCCGTCGGGCCAGCCACCGAAGCCTACCGCCCGGCCGATGCACAGATCGCCTATCACCTCGCCCGCTTCATCGAGAATGTCCGCTCGCTGTCGATCGATCCGGTGGTCGTGCGCAGCAACTGGCTGAGGGCCTACGACTTCGTCACCGACCGGGCGGCCGCCACGCTCAACGACGATGCGCGCGCCAACGATCCCTTCGCCAGGCTCGGCCGCGAGACCGTCGCTGTCGAGGTCGTGAGCGTGGTGCGTGCGTCGGCCACCTCGTTCCAGATCCGCTGGCTGGAAAAGAACTTCAAGGATGGCACGCTCGACCGCACCACGCGCATGACCGGCATCTTCACGGTGCTGATCGCCCCGCCGCGAACCGCCGAGCAGATCGCGAAAAACCCGCTCGGCATCTACGTGCAAGCCTTCAACTGGTCGCAGGACCTCAACACCGGAGCCGGCAAATGATCCGTTCTCTTACTGCCATGGCCTTGACTGGCGTGGCGGCCGTACTAGCGGCCTGTGCGACCAATATCAAGGTTCCGGAAATCCCGATGCTGGATCAACCGAATCCTATTGCGTCCCGGCGCGAGTTCGAACCGCGCTCGATACCCGGCAAGGTCATCCAGTATGTCGAGGTGCCCAAGCCGTTGCCGCTGCCGGGCCAATTGAAGCCGGTGACTCCTCAGGATGATCCACCAAAGCAGAGCCTGCCCCCGGACGATCGTATCAAGGCCGCCAACGCCGCCGCGCGCCTGGAGCCGGTGAAAGACGGATACATCAACGCGATCCAAGTCTATCCGTTCACGGTCGGTGCGCTCTACCAGGTCTATACGGCGGTGGGGGAAGTCACCGACATCGCGCTGGAGCCGCAGGAAAAGCTGATCGCCGTCTCGGCCGGCGACACCGTCCGCTGGGTCGTCGGTGACACGACCAGCGGCGAGGGCGCGTCGCTTGTGGTGCACATCCTGGTCAAGCCGATCGGCGCCGATCTCGAAACGAATCTCGTCATCACAACGGCCAAGCGCACCTATCACCTCGAACTCAGATCCTCGCTGAAAACCTATATGGCCTCGGTGTCCTGGTCCTATCCGACGTCTGACTTGCTTGCTCTGAAGGGCCGGCAGGACCAGCCAGAACCAACGCCTGCCGCCATGCCCGGAACAGGAATCGACGCCGAACGGCTGCAGTTCCGCTATCGCATTGAAGGCGACGCGCCATGGAAGCCGGTGCGCGTGTTCGACGACGGCGCGCGGGTCTACATCCAGTTCCCGGCAGGCCTTGCCCAGGGCGAAGCGCCTCCGCTGTTCGTCATTGGCAGCGATGGCAAGCCGGCGTTGGTCAACTACCACGTGCGAGGCACGACCTACATCGTCGACCGGCTGTTCGCCGCCGCCGAACTCAGGCTCGGCACGGCTCCGCAACGCGTGGTGCGCATCGTCCGTACAGATGCGGTCTGGCGGGAGAGCAGCCCATGACCGATGCGCCCAATCCGGAGCGTGCCAAGCCGAACGCCAAGGTCGATCCCGACACTTTGACCATGCGAGCGCAGCCGCCGCGCGTCGGGCGCATCAGTCGCCCGGTCCTGATCGGCACCGCCGCCGTGGGGCTGGCGGGTCTCTCCGCCATTGTGCTCTTTGCGCTCAACCCGCCTTCGCTGAGGATCGAAACGCCGCCTGAAACGTTTGCCGCAGAACGCAATTTTGTCACTGAGCAGCTTGCCAAGCTGCCGCCGACCTATGACGGCTTCCACGCCGCAGCAAAGCCTCCGTCCCGTCCGACGCCACCGTTTCAACCGCCGGCCTCTGAAACTGCGCAAGGGGATCAATCCGAGGAGGCAACCCGGTCTGCGCGCCTGGCTGGCCAGGCCCGCGAAGCCCCGGTCCTGTTCCGGCTGCAGCCAATTGTACCGGGTTCCGACGCGACCTCCAATGCCAGTTCGGCTCACGCACAACAGGCGGTAACCGACACCCCGTCGCCGTTGACCGCGTTGCAGATTACGGCAGCGGATGGCGCAAATCCTTCCGCCAACGATCAGACCCGCAAACTCGCGTTTCTGACCACGGCGCCCGACAAGGACACGATCAATCCGCACGCGCTCCAAACCCCGGCCTCGCCCTATCAATTGATGGCCGGGACGATCATCGCCGCCAGCCTCACCACGGGCCTGGAGTCGGACCTGCCCGGTTTTGTCATCGCCCAGGTGACTGAGAACGTCTTCGATAGCGTCTCGGGGCGTTATCTTCTCATCCCGCAAGGCTCCCGGCTCATCGGCAAATACGACAGCGTCGTCGCCTTCGGCGAGAACCGGGCGCTCCTCGTCTGGCAGCGGATCATTCTGCCGGATGGATCGTCCGTGGTGCTCGACAACCTGCCGGCGACCGACACCGCTGGCTATGCCGGTCTCTCCGATCAGGTTGATCTGCACACCTGGCAGCTGCTCCAAGGTATCGCACTTTCGACGATGCTCGGCGTCGGCCAGTCGCTCGCTTTTGGTCCCGTCACAAGCGACAGCGATCTCGTCAGGGCCCTGAAACAATCCACCGGCCAGGCCACCAACCAGACCGGGCAGCGTCTCGTCGAACGCCAGATCGACGTCCAGCCGACCCTCACGGTCCGGCCCGGTTGGCCACTGCGCATCATTGTTCACAAGGACCTTATCCTCAAACCCTACCGCTTGCCCTGACCCCCAACGAAAGGACTACCCGATGCCCGTGATTGGAACCTTCTCCGCCGTCAAGGACGGCTATGCCGGCAGCATCCGCACACTGATGCTGAACGGACGTGTCCGGATCGTGCCGAACGAACGCAAGACCGGAGCGGATGCGCCGGATTTCCGCATCTCGCTCGGCAACACCGAGATCGGCGCGGCCTGGCGCAAGACCAAACAGGGGACGGAGCAATCCTACCTCCGCGTCCGCCTCGACGATCCGGCCTGGCCGGAACCGGTCTGGGGCGCCCTGCTCGAAACCACCGAAGATGGCGTCCTGCGCCTGATCTGGCGGCGCAGCAACCGGCTGAGTGTGTGAGCCATGAACCGGCAAATCCCCGTCCGCGCGCTTTGGGACAATCGTCGCATTGCCGAACGTGAAGTCATGGACTCGGCCTGGTTGGGCAGACCGCTCGTGTGGCGCTGGCATTTCGGGCGCTATCGGCCGCATCGGCGCTGGCGACCGGCATCGGCG
>JANLQJ010000171.1:0-3375 GCA_031367715.1 Hyphomicrobiaceae bacterium
ACCGCTGGCGAATCGCTTGCGTGTCGATCATGCAGACCGGCATACTGTCGGCGCGCCCGCCACGGAATCCCGCAGACCCGAGTCACATCACCACATGGCGCAAGCGCACGAACCGATTCACTTGTTTTGGCGGATGTCCTAAATCGGGGTCTGACCCCACTTCTGCTAGCGTCGCAGCGTCGGGATGATCCACGTCAATCGCAAAGTGCTCTAGTCCCCCTCTCCGCGCAATCAAACTGCGCTGCCATCCCGCTTCGCCCTGGAAGTAAAACGGCACCGGCGCCAAGCGCCGCGCCGCGCCATCGAGCGCCAGGAAACGCGCCGCCTCCTCGATCACGTCGCGCGTCACGCCGTGCAGGTTGAGCGTGTCCTTGGCCGCGAATGGCAGCCAGACCAGTTCCTCGAACTCGCCATCATGGCTGCCGCTGTCAAACGCGATCGCGCTGGCCGCGACCAGGAAAAAACGCGCGTCGAACCGCCGCGTCCGGCCCGGCGGGGTGATGGCGCGGGCAATGAAGCTGAGGCTGGCCAGACTCGGCGCCCAGCCGTGGGCGTAATACGCCGGCCAGCCGCCCGCCGCCGAGGCCGGCACGCCAGACGACGGTTTGCCAAACAGCAATCCGGTTTCCTCGAAGGTCTCGCGAATGGCGGCCAGCGCCAAGGCTTCGGGCATTATGGCCGCCTGATCGTGCAGCAGCGGGTAACGCTCAGCCGCCGCCAGCTGCTCATCGATCCTCAGTGCCAGATCGGCCGCATCCAGGCTACCGCCGGGAAAGACGAATTTGCCGGGCGCGAACACCTGGGTCTGGCGGCGCTTGCCGAGCAACACCTGTGGCCCGCCGGCAGCGTCCCTGACGATCACCAGGCTGGCAGCCGCACGCGGTGCGTCGCCGTCAGCGCGCATGGCCCGGCTTGACGCTGGTCGCTTCGAAGCCGTGCATGCGCAGCGCCCATTGCAGGCCGATCAGCGCGCCCTTGACCGGCGGCAACAGGACGAGGCTGAGCGCGATCGCCAACAGCGGCCATGCCACCATCTGCAGCCACAGCGGCGGCGCCATCGCCACTTCCAGCGCCAGCGCCCCCCCGACCACCAGATGGCCAACGATCAGGATGACGAAATAGGACGGCGCGTCGTCAGCGCGGTGATGACGCAACTCTTCGCCGCAGGCCGGACAGCGCTGGTTCACCTTCAGATATCTGCCGTAGACGGCGCCGATGCCGCAGCCCGGACAGCGCCCGAGCAGGCCCCGTCGCACAGCCTGCAACAGCGGCCGATCGGTGCTTTGCGCGGGCCGTGCCGCGTTCATGAAGGTGGGCTGGATTGGCATCCCCGTGATGTCGGCCTTCCCGCCGGTCCGGTCAAGCGCCCTGCTGCAATCTGGCGCGGCCCGCCGCCTGGCGCTACTTCTTCTTGCCCGCCTTGTCCGGCCCCGCCTTCAATTTGCCGACCGCTTCGGCCAGCGCATTGTGCAGCACCCAGACATCGCCGGAATAGCAGATGAAGTCGAAGCCGACGGCGTTCAGCTCCAGGCCTTGTTCAACCGTGGGCACCAGACGCCCGAGCGCCTTGCCGTGCTCGCGACTGGCGACGACGATCTTGTCGATCGCCTTCTTGAACTTCGGATGGTCGAATTCACCCGGGACGCCGAGCGAAACCGACAGATCGAAATGCCCGACCCACAGGCAGTCGACGCCCGGCACGGCAGCGATTTCGGCGGCATTGTCGACGCCCTCGGCGGTCTCGATCTGAATGAAGGTGGTGGTGCGCCGGTTGGCGCTGGCCAGCTTTTCCTTGACCGGACCGGGCCGGTAGTCGTCATGCGCCACCTGCAGTGCCACGCCGCGCTTGCCTTCGGGAAAGTATTTGATGCTGGCGACGATGCTTCTGGCCTGATCGGCCGTGCTGACCATTGGCACCATGATGCCTTCGGCGCCCATGTCGCAGATGCGGGCAATGTGGTGATAGTCCTGCGACGGCACGCGGGCAATGGCCGGCAGCTCGGCGGCCTGCACGTAGCGCAGCAGGCTCTTGACGGTCTCGACCGAGAAGCCGGAATGCTCCATGTCGAGCAGAACGAAATCGCAACCCGCCGACTTCATGATATGGCCGATGCCGGGAGTGGCGAATTCGACTATGAAATGCCCGACCTTGAGTTTCTTGCTCTGGGCCATTTCCTTCAGGGTGGGCTTGTTCATGCTGGATGGTCCTAGGCCTTGAGGGGCAGCGAAATGCAAGCTAGGCGACCAATGACGGGCCGGTCAAGCGACTGCCGCATTCGCATGCCAGGGGTCGGGTGCGGTTACAACGGTCGATGGTCGGACATGCCCCTGCGACGACGTGGATTTCTGCTGGCGCTGCCCGCCTTGCTGATCGGTTGCGTGGTGCCGGACGAGGTCAACGCCGCCGGCCTCGACCAAACAACCAAGAGACGCATCAAGGCCATCACCAATGTCTTTGAGGTGGGCGGACCCGAGGCGGACTACGGCTATGTCGAGGACCTGCGAGACGGTCGCGGCTTCACCGTCACCAATTACGGCTTCTGCACCAATACGCGCGAGGTGTCCCAGGTCATCCAGCGCCACGCCGCCCGGGCGCACCGGTCGCAACTGACGTCCTTTCTGCCGCGCCTGCCGCCGCATACCAACGGCACCGATACCGCTGCGCTGAAGGATTTTCCCGAGGTCTGGCGCAACGAAGCCAAGGCCTCGCATCGGTTGGGCATCGCCTGCGAGCAGGTGGCCGATCGGTTGTTCTTCAGGCCCGCCGTCAAGGCCGCCGCCAGCTTCCAGTTGATCGGACCGCTGGGTCTGGCCATCGTCTATGATACGCTGCTGCAACACGGCGATGGCGAGGATGCGGATTCGCTTGGCGCCATCCACGCGCGCACGGTCGATCTGGCGGGCAATCCCGAGCAGGCCGGCGAACTGGATTTCCTGTTCGCCTTTCTCGAAGTGCGCCGCGACGTGCTCACCAGTCCGGCCAATACCGCGACGCTGGAAGATTGGCAGGCGTCGGTGACCAGGGTCGATGCACTGCAGCTGATCCTGACCGAAAACCCCGATCTGGAGCCGCCAATCCGCGTGCGCAACAGTGAAGTTGACGTGACGATAGCGTGACGCACCTGGGCGCAATCAGGACCATGCGCGACCAAAAGACGACTTAAAGCTAGTGGCCTGCATCGGCTAATTTGACTCATGGCGTCGTGTCGCGAACGCTGATTCTTGTCTTGCCGGTAGCAACGGGCAAGGCGAATCGATCATGGCAGCCAAGAAATTCTTGGTCGAACTCAGCGCCGATGAGCGCAAGCGGCTGAACGACTTTATCTCCAAGGGCAAAGCCCCGGCAAAGGCAATCCTGAAGGCCCGCATCCTGCT
>JANLQJ010000215.1:0-1512 GCA_031367715.1 Hyphomicrobiaceae bacterium
CCACACAAGGAGGAGGCGACCGCCGATTTCCACTGCTGTGATGGTGATGTGCGTTTTCCTCGCCCCAGTGTTCTGGGAGGCATTTGGCTTGCTAAGCAGAGTCTGAGCACTTGACCAACGAATCCAGTTCGTGATTCCGTCTTCCTACTGATTCGCGGAGGCGGGACATGGCGGGCAAATCTCCAGTGACTGCGAGTGATGAGCAAAAACGGGCGCTGGAGGCGCTGGCCGGATCGAAGGATCGGCGCGAGGCCGATCGGGCCCGCGCCATCCTGTTGACGCTGAAGGGCTGGACCAGTCCCGACATCGCCGAGGTGTTCTGTGTGCGCGAGGACATGGTTCGCTTCTGGCGGGGTGATTTTATGCGCGACGGTATCGAGGGCATCAAGGCCAGCGTGTATGCAGGTCCGCCGCCCGTGAAGACCGAGGCGGCCCTGCGCGTGTGTACGCCGCTTCTCGAAGCGCCCGTCGCCGACCGCGCCAATTGGACCATCCCGCGGCTCATCGCCGAGGTCAAACGGGTGGAGCGCATCGACATCGGGCCGTCCCAACTGTCCAAGGCGCTGCGAAAAAAAACTTCCGTTGGCGGCGGCCCCGGCACACGCTGAAGGGACGCCAGATCGCGGCCGAGATCGAGCGCGTGGGACTGCGCCTGCAACTGCGCAAGGCTCAGGCCGAGGTCGGCGATATCGTGCTGCTCTACGGCGACGAGAGCGAGGCACTGACGCATCCTTATCTGGCGCGCGCATGGGCCAAGCGCGGGGCCGACCTCAGAGTGCCGGCGCCCGGGCAGGCCAAGAAAGTGGCAATGATGGGCTCGCTCGATCACGTCGAACGCCGACTCATCGTGCACACGAGCCGAACCAAGCGCAGCGCCGACTTCATCATCCATCTGGAGCAACTGGACCGGCTGTACGGCCCCAAGCCCGGGCAGGCGACCAAGCCCGTGGTACTGGTCGAGGACAACGGGCCGATCCACGCCAGCAAGATCTCTCGGGCGGCACTCGAAGCGCGCAGACATTGGCTCACTGTCGAGTGGCTGCCCAAGTACGCCCCCGAACTCAATGACATCGAGGTTGTCTGGCACGATCTCAAAGCGCATCATCTGGCCCATCAGACTTTCACCGATGTCGCGGCTCTCGACCACGAAATCCACGCGGCAGTGGAAGCCTTGAACGCCGAGAGAGCCTTTGATTCGGTGGTCAACCGGCGAATCTCTGCTTAGGCGAGAGTCCCACGCTGAAGGGCTGTTTCCTGGCCACCGGCATGAACTCCAGCGGTATCGCGCTGTCGGCAGCGGCAGGACGGCTGACGGCCGAATGGATTGTGCACGGACAGCCAAGCATGGACGTGACAAAGCTCGACGTGTGCCGCTTTGCCAAGGAGCAGAATGGCGTTGCGTATCGGCGCGAACGGGCGAGCGAAGTCATCGTCCATATGTGCCGGTCGACGGCGGCCGATCGCGATTTTGAGCGGGCGCGAAACGTCAGACGCTCGCCGTTGCAAAGCGCA
>JANLQJ010000278.1:0-20766 GCA_031367715.1 Hyphomicrobiaceae bacterium
CCCGCTACCACAGGTCCCCGTTATGTTGATGGCCGGGCGAGACAAGTCTCGCCCCTACGCCACTGGCACCGGTCATATATCACAGGTAGGCGTGTGACCCGCCCCCTCGCCGGCCGCACGGCTTGGTTGATCACCGATGGCAAGATCGGCATGGACGTGCAGGTCAAGGGCGTCGCCGATGCGCTTGGCCTCGCCTACCACCTCAAACACGTTGCACCACGCGAACCCTTCCGCATGCTTTCGCCGTTCGGGCCAGTCGATCCGCGCGAGCGGCTGGGTCAACCGGGCAGCCCGTTTGCGCCACCCTATCCCGATCTGCTGCTGGCGACCGGCCGGCTGAGCATTCCATATCTGCGCGCGGTCTCGCGCAAAGCCGGCCTTGGCACCTTCAGCGTGGTGCTGCAAGACCCGCGCACCGGCGAACGCACCGCCGATCTGATCTGGGTGCCCGAGCATGACCGGCGCCGTGGTCCCAATGTCATCACGACACTTACGGCCGCGCATAGTTTTACGCGCGCCCGCCTGGCGCAGTTGCGCGAGCAGATGCCGGCGGACATCGCCGCGCTGCCAAGTCCCCGCGTGGCACTGTTCCTCGGCGGCCCGAGCGGAGTCTATGTGTTCGATCGTGACGCTCAGCAGCGCCTTGCACGCTCAATTGCGAGCCTTGCCCAGCAGGCAGGCAGTTTTCTCGTGACCGCGTCGCGCCGCACCCCGCCTGAGTTGCTCGACGCCATCAAGTCCGCGGTTGCCATGCGCCCGTCGATCATCTGGGACGGCGGCGGGACCAATCCGTATCCCGAGTTTCTCGCCCATGCCGATGTCTTCGTCGTCACCGGCGACAGTGTCAACATGACCGGCGAAGCCTGCGCCACCGGCCGCCCGGTCTATGTCTTTGAGCCCGGCCCCGGATCGGAGAAATTCACGCGCTTCCATGCGGCACTGCGGCGTCATGGCGCGACCCGACCGCTGCCGGAGACTTTGAGCCGCATTGAACAGTGGGCCTATTCACCGTTAGATTCGGCCAACGAAATCGCCGCCGAGATCGAGCGCCGCTGGCTCCGCCGCAAGGCCGTCCTTCCGGGATTGATGCCAGCTTAAGGCGCCACAGCAAAGGGCTCGTGTTGATGACCAACCTGCAACTCGACAAGTTCGCAACTGCGCCACTGGTCCGAGAACCCTATGAATATGTTGTCGTTCCGGGCTTTCTGTCGGCTGCCGCGCTGACGTCGGTGGTCGCCAGCTATCCACCGCTCAAAGCAGGGTCCTATCCGCTGGAAGAAGTGCCGATGACGCCGGCCTTGCGAGCGCTGATCGAGGAAATGGACGGGCCTGCGTTCGAGCGCGCCATTGAGCAGAAGTTCAATGTCGAGCTGGCCGGCAAGCCCAAGATGTACTCGTTGCGAGGCTATTGCCGCGCCACTGATGGCAAGATCCATACCGACAGCAAGGACAAGATCATCACGGTACTGCTGTATCTGAACGATGGCTGGCAGCAGCCGGGTGGGCGTCTGCGTCTGCTGAAGAATGGCACCGATTTGAACGCTATCGCCGCTGAAGTGCCACCCGACAACGGCACGCTGCTGGTGTTCAAGCGTTCGGAAAATTCCTGGCATGGCCATGAGAGCTTCGAAGGCGTGCGCCGGTCCATCCAAATGAACTGGATGACGTCGCAGGGCACACGTGGCTTCCACAAGTTGCGACATCAGATTTCGGCGCGCGTCAAGAAGCTGTTGGCGGCTTGATCATGGCATCGCAGCAGATTGCCATGCCCACCATGCCCGAGCCCGAAGTCGTCCCTGCCCACAAGCGCGCGGGACGTGTCGTTGGCCTGTTCGTGACCGGCGACCGCAGCGATCTGGGGTTCCAGACCGGCACCGCGACGGAACTGCAGCTTGCCCTGGATGGCATCGCCGGCTCGCGCCACCAAGGTTGGACGATGAAGGCGGACGCTCGCGTGCCCTACCTGCCGCGTGGCACGCCGATGCGCGCTACGCGTGCGGTGTCCATTGTCTCGCACGAAGACATGCATGACGCCGCCGTCCGGCTAGGCATCCCCGACCTCGACCCTCGATGGGTGGGTGCCAATATCGTTCTGGAAGGTATCGAGCGCTTGTCCTTCCTGCCGCGTGGTACACGGCTGTTTTTCGCCGGTGGCACCATTCTGACGGTCGAGGCGCAAAACGCCCCCTGCCGATTTGCCGGTGCTGCCATTGCCAGTCATACTGATCGCAAGGATATCGAGCTGGAGTTTCCCAAGGTCGCGCAGCGCCTACGCGGCGTCGTTGCCAGTGTCGAACATCCCGGCACAATTGCGGCGACCGGGGTTGTGACCGCCCGCATACCCGAGCAATGGTTGTATCGCTAGAGCGCTTCGGGAAGAGCGGGCACCGGTTGTCAGACCAAGAGCCCGCAAACGCTCCAGTCGGCGGCGTGCAATCGCCACTTCAATGATCGGCGGAAATGTCCTATCCAAGCCTTGACATGAGCTTGGCCCCTGACACAACACCCGACGCCAACGCCGAAAAGCGCGTCGCAGCGCTATGGTCGATCGTGGCCAGTTTCGGCCTGACGCTGGCCAAGCTCGCCGCTGGCCTGGCCACCGGCAGCCTTGGCCTGTTGTCAGAAGCCGCGCACAGCCTGCTCGATCTTGGCGCCACCTCCATTACCTATTGGGCCATCCGCATCAGCGAGCGTCCGGCCGACAGTCGCCACCACTATGGCCACGCCAAGGTCGAGAGCGTAGCCGCGCTGATCGAGACCGGCCTCTTGTTCGTCACCGCGATTGGCGTAGCCTTCGAGGCTGTGCGGCGCCTCTCGGGCCACGCAGCCCCGGTCGGCGTCACCTGGTGGCCCATCGCCATCATCGTCGCATCGATCGGCATCGACTTCTTTCGCGCCCGCTCGCTTGACAGCATCGCCAAGCGCACGCACAGCGCCGCCCTGGAGGCGGACGCGCTGCACTTTTCCTCCGACATGGTCAGTTCCATCGCCGTGCTGGCCGGACTCATTCTGGTCGCGCTCGGTTATCCCTGGGCCGACGCGCTGGCGGCGCTGCTGGTCGCGGTGTTCATCGTGCTGGCCGGTTGGCGTCTGGGCGGCCGGACCATCGATACGCTGATGGATGCGGCACCCGAAGGCATCATCGAGCGTATCGAGGCGGCCGGCCGCGCCACCCAAGGCGTGCTGCGGCTGGACCGCGTGCGGGCGCGACCGTCCGGCGCCGCATTGTTCGTGGACGCGCAAGTGGTGGTGCCGCGAACGCTGCCGTTTGACCGGGCAACTGCCATCAAGGACGCGCTGATCGCGAAGTTGCGGCGCGACATGCCGGAGGCTGACATTTCATTGTCGCTCATGCCCGTCTCACTCGACGACGAAACGGCTTTCGACAAGGTGATGCTGCTGGCGTCACGGCAAGGATTGGCGGTGCATCACGTCACCATCCAGCGACTTGCCGACCGAAAGAACGGGGCCGACAAGTTGTCCGTCAGCCTGGATCTGGAGTTGGACGGAGCGATGTCACTACACAAGGCCCATGCCGTTGCGACTGGGCTGGAAAACGCCATCGAGGCCGAGCTAGGTAACGGCGTCGAAGTCGAGAGCCACATCGAGCCGATGCTGGTGAACGCGGTTGCCGGTGCCGATATCGCCGAACCGGAGCGGGTGCACATAGCCGTCGTGCTGGCGGAACTGGCGGCCAAGGACGGCCGCCTGACGAACATCCACGATGTGCGCGCCCGTCGCACGCCGCTTGGGCTGCTGGTAACCATCCATTGCCAGGCCAGCTCCGTCGGCAGCGTGCAGGCCGTCCACGATGCGCTGCACGACCTTGAACTACAGTTCCAGGCCCGCCTGCCCGAGGTCAAACGCCTGATCGGACATGCCGAGCCGGGTTGACTTCATGCGACTCGGTTCAGCGCCACATCGAACACATCATAATTGCGCAAGGCCTGCCCTGCCGGCAGCGTCACCTTGCGATTGGCAATCATCGGCACACGCTGCTCGTGCAATCCGCCATGCGAGCGCAACGGCTCATCGAGACCCGAGAGATCGTGCCGGGCCGCGGTTGTTCCCAGCGTCATGTGCTTGCCCGACAGCACCACCAGATCGCCGATGCGGTCGGGCGGCAGCTCGAAACGAGCGCAGGCGTCGGCACGGCTGAGCACATGGTCGATCCCCGCAACGCGGCGCAGCCGCTCGGCAATGGCTTTGGGATCAGCCGACGACTGCAGATAGATCGTCGCAAATGATCCAAGCGCCCCGTGATGAGCAACGTAGGGATCTGTAATCGGCAGGATGACGCGCGAGCCGCTTGCCTCCGGCCAGCCATCCAGCAAGGTCTGCAGATAGACCACGTTCGGCGATTTGTCCGCAGCGTGTTTGTCGTTCATGCCGTGATCGGCGGTGGCGACGACGATCGCGCCGAGCGCATCCATGGCGGCAAGATAGCCATCGATCATGGCGTAGAAATCTTCGGCGATCTTGCTGCCCGGCCCGGCCTTGTGCTGGATATAGTCCGTGGTCGACAGATACAGCAGGTCCGGCCGCGCCGTCTCCAACAGCTTGACGCCAGCCGCGAACACGAACTCCGACAGCCCCGCCGAATAGACATCTGGCACAGGCAAACTGACAAACCCGAGCACATCGTCGATGCCGTTGTCGCGCTTGGTCGCCTTGTCGGCCTTCTCGGATGAAAACGCGATGGCGCGGCCACTGGCGTAGTCGAGCCCGTTCGACAGCAGCAAGCGAAGTTTGTCCTTGGCCGTTACCATGGCGACCTTGGCGCCGGCATCGTGGAAGGCGGCGAGGATCGTCGGCGCGCGCAAGAACTTCGGGTCGTTCATCATCACTTCGGCGCCGGTCGCCGGATCGAAGAAATAGTTGCCGGCAATGCCGTGCACGGCGGGCGGGCGTCCCGTGATGATCGAAAGATTGTTCGGGTTGGTGAAACTCGGGATGGCGCTGTCGGCGAGGAGATTGGCGCCCTCCCGCATGAAGCGCGCGAAGGTCGGCGCCCGTCCCGCCGCGATGGCGGCCTCGATATAGCCCGGCTCCGAGCCGTCGAGGCAGATGACCACGGTACGCTTGGCGGGCCAGGAATAGTCGCGGCCATTACAGGTGACATTGAGCTTGCTCATACTTCGGCCCTCAGGTTGTTCACGCCCATCCCGGCCAACACCTCTGCGATGTTGGCCAGCACGTCGCGCATATGTCCTGCGTTCAACCGGCCGATACAGCCGATGCGAAAACTGTCGGCGACCGTGAGCTTGCCTGGATAGATGACATAGCCGCGATCTTTCAGCTGGTCGTAGAAGGTCTGGAACACGAAGGCTTTGTCCGTAGGCATATGGAACGTCGCGATGATCGGCGCCTGCAGCGCATCGGGCAGCAGCGGCTTGAAGCCGAGCGCGCGCATGCCCGAGATCAGCACCTCGGCATTCTCGGCATAGCGTCTGCCCCGCCCCGGCTGTCCGCCCTCGGCCAGGAATTCCTGCAATGCCTGGTGGAAAGCGACGATGACATGAATCGGCGGCGTGAAGCGGTACTGGCCGGTCTTGGTGAAAGTCTGCCACTGGTCGTGCAGGTCAAGCACCAGCGTAGTCGCGTTGCCCGCAGTCTTGCCCAGCGCCTCCGGGCAGCAGATGACGAAGCCGAGGCCGGGCACGCCCTCGATGCATTTATTGGACGAGGCGGCGACGGCATCGAATCCGACGGTCCTGACATCCAGTGGCAGTGCGCCGAACGCCGACATGGCATCGACCAGCATGCTGCGACGATGCCGTTGCACCAGCCGGCCGATCTCCTCGATCGGGTTGCGGATGCCGCTGGTGGTTTCGCACTGCACGGCAAAGACATGCGTGATAGCCTTGTCGTCCTCCAGCATACGATCAAGCTCGTCGAGATCGGGAGGGGTATCCTCCGGCGTCTGATGAACGACGTTGGCGCGCCGCGCGATGTCGAGGATCTTCTTGGCACGCAGGCCATAGGCGCCATTGATCAGCACCAGGCACTTGCCCTTGGGAGGCACGAACGTCGTCAGCATGGCCTCGACCGCGAAGGTACCCGAGCCCTGCATCGGCACGGTGACGTATGCGCCGACCGCCCCGATGATGCCCGGCAGCCACTCCAACACCTCGCGGTTGATCCTCAGGAACGCGGCATCGCGCGAGCCCCAATCGTGCAGCATCGCCTCCTTCACGGACTTCGAGGTGGTGAGCGGTCCGGGGGTCAGCAGCAACGCATCGCCAGTCTCCGAATTGCCGTGGGGGGCTTTGGGTCGAGGCATGAGGGTGATTCCTTGTAGTGTGTTTTTTCTATTCTATCGCGCGGCCGTTCGATGTTCCATCGCCACAAAGCCGCCAACGAGTTGGCCCGTTTGGATCGGCGGAGACTACATCGGCGGGCGCGATGACCTGTAGCTGACGGCATGGCAATTCCCGTTACGTCGAGATGACGGGCATGGTTTTTTCGCCGCCAGTGTTCTCACTCCAACGAAAAGTTCGCGAAATTTCGTCATCCCGGCAAAGGCCGAGTCGCGTCCAACCATCGGTACCTGCGACAAACTGCAATCCAAAAACAGTGTTTTACCTCAGAGGCTTATCGTGTGCGCTCTGATGCCCCGCACCAACATGGAGAGGTTCCGGCCTATCCCGGGATGACCAGTCCTGTCGGCACCAAATGATTGTTAAAGAACACCAGAACAGCGCCAAATCGGGTTAGGATGAGCTGACGCACGCGCCCATCATGGAAGCCGAAATGTCCTGGATCGAACTGCCGTTCACGCCGCGCTACATCCTGTTGACACTGGCCCTGGTGATCACGGCGCTGCTGCTGGGTGACGTTGTGCTGAGGCCGGGCAACCATCCGATTGTATTTACCGCGCTCGCCGTCGCCGCCGCTCTCGCTGCCATCGGCCTGCGCGATATCACACAGTCCAAGCACGCAATCCTGCGCAACTATCCGATCGCAGCGCATTTGCGCTACCTGTTCGAGGAGATCCGCCCCGAGATGCGGCAGTATTTCTTCGAGGGCGATCGGGACGGCACGCCGTTTTCCCGCGATGACCGCGCCATCGTCTATCAGCGCGCCAAGATGGTGCTCGACAAGCGACCGTTCGGCACCCAGTCCGACGTCTATGCCAACAATTTCGAGTGGCTGAACCACTCCATCGCCCCCAAGCCGGTCGCCAAGGAGGGCTTTCGTCTGGCGATCGGCGGCCCCCATTGCGCCAAGCCCTACAACGCCTCGGTGTTCAACATCTCGGCCATGAGCTTTGGCGCTCTCAGCGCCAACGCTATCCGGGCGCTGTCGTCCGGCGCCAAGGCCGGCGGCTTTGCTCAGGATACCGGTGAGGGCGGCCTCAGCCCCTATCACGAGGCGGGTGGCGGCGACATCATCTGGGAGGTCGGCTCGGGCTATTTCGGCTGCCGCAATGACGATGGGACGTTTTCGCCGGAACGGTTCACCGAGGTGGCTGGGCGCGAGCAGGTCAAGATGGTGGAGCTGAAGCTCAGCCAGGGTGCCAAGCCGGGGCACGGCGGCGTGCTGCCCGCGGCCAAGGTCAGCGCTGAGATTTCGCGCATCCGGGGTGTGCCGGTTGGCAAGGATTGCATTTCGCCGGCGCGCCATTCGGCGTTTTCCACACCCATCGAGCTGCTCGAATTCGTCCACCAGATGCGCATGCTGTCGGGCGGCAAACCCGCCGGGTTCAAGCTCTGCATTGGCCATCCGCACGAGTTCCTGGCCATCTGCAAGGCCATGCTGGCGACCGGCCTGACGCCCGATTTCATCGTCGTCGACGGCAAGGAAGGCGGCACGGGCGCGGCGCCGCAGGAGTTCATCGACCATCTCGGCATGCCGATGCGCGACGGGCTGAACTTCGTGCACAACGCGCTGATCGGCATTGGATTGCGCGATCGGATACAGGTGGCCGCGGCAGGCAAGATCGTGACCGCCTTCGACATGGCGCGGGCTTTCGCGCTCGGCGCCGACTGGTGCAATGCGGCGCGCGGTTTCATGTTCGCGATCGGTTGCATCCAATCACAGACCTGCCACACTGATCGCTGCCCGGTTGGAGTGGCAACGCAGGACCCGAGCCGGCAGCGTGCGCTGGTGGTGACCGAGAAATCCGTCCGCGTCGCCCATTTCCACCGCGCAACCGTGCTGTCGCTGGCTGAGGTGGTGGCCGCGACCGGCTTGGAGCACCCAAGCGACTTCCGTCCGCAACATGTCTCGCGCCGCGTCAGCCCAAGCCAGATCGAGACCTTTGCCGAGTTGTATCCGGCCTTGGAGCCCGGGGAGCTGATCGCGGGGACGAACGATGCACGTTTCAAATCCGCTTGGGCCGCGGCGCGAGCAGAGACGTTCGATATGGGGACATGAAGTTCATCTTGCCGGCCGCCGGCGCACTGTCTCGGCGTGCTGTCGGGCGACATGAACATCATGTCTCCACCTCTGGCTCTGCCTTCGATTTTGCCTTATGACGCGTACAAGCACGGGTTCGGGAGCAACCGGCCTGACTCACGGGAGGGAGCCCCACCATGTCCGCCGACAACATTCTTGGCAGTCCAGAAGCGCTGGTCTTTGCGACCTCGCTGGCGGCCAAATACGGTATCTCACAACAGGCTGCGCAGGCGGCCATGGCGAGTTTGCTGCCGGCCATGATCAATGGCCTCGAGCACAACACGATGTCGCGTGGCGGCATTGCCGAACTGATGCAGGCGCTGTCGTCGGGCCACCATTACAACGTCATCGCCGATCCGAATTTGATCGGCCATCCCGATACGGTTGCCGATGGCAACAACATCATCGGCCATCTCTTGGGACCATCCGGGCTCAGCCAGACCACACTGCAGGCGGCGGCGGGCAAGGCGGGCGTGCCCCTGACGGCGATGGGCGGCATCGCGCCGATGATCGCGGTGTTCCTGCTCGGCTGGCTGTTCAAGAACGCGGGCGGACTGCTCACGTCGGTCCTGAGTAACGCGGTTGGCTCTGCGATGGGCGGCGGCGGCGGATCGTCGATCCCCAGCATGCCGCAGATGCCGTTTCCCGCCGGAGCACGACCAGCCGGCGCGGGCGGATTGTCACTGCCCGACATCCGCAACTTCGATACCTCGCGCAATAATCCCTATGGCAATGCGGCCAACAGCATCAACCGCGGCGGCTCGTCGGGTGGCGCCATGGCGGGCGGCATCCGGGATATTCTGGGCAGCCTGTTGGGCTTTGGTTCGTCCAAGGGCTGGATGGGCTGGGTCATCAAGTTTCTCGTCTTGCGCTTCGGCATGACCATCCTGCGCAGCGTGTTACGCGGTGTCCTCGGTGGGAGGTGAGCCATAACTGGAAAGGACTTCGTCCTTGAACTGTTGAAAACGCCCTTGCGCGATGGCGGCGCGGATTCCGGCCATCAGGGCCTGATAAAAGGCAACGTTGTTCCAGGTCAGCAGCATGGACGCCAGCAGTTCTTCGGAACGTACGAGGTGGTGGAGATAGGCGCGCGAATAGTCGCGGGCAGGCGGAGCATCAAGCCTCGGGTCGAGGGGGGCGGGATCATCGGCATGCTTGGCATTCTTCAAGTTGACCTTGCCGCTCCAGGTATAGGCAAGCCCGTGCCGGCCAGCTCTGGTCGGCATGACGCAATCGAACATGTCGATGCCGCGCTCGACCGAGAGCAGAATATCCTGCGGCGTGCCGACACCCATGAGATAGCGCGGCTTGTTGGTGGGCAACGCTGGCAGCGTCGCCGAAATCGTCTCCAACATGACGTCTTGAGGTTCGCCGACCGCGAGACCGCCGATCGCATAACCTTCGCAATCCATCGCAGCCAACGCCTTGGCCGAGCCCAGCCGCAGCTCCGCATCCGTACCGCCCTGCACGATGCCAAACATCGCCTGGCCCGGTTTGGACAGGGTCTTGAACGCCGCCCGCGAGCGCTCGGCCCAGCGCAGCGACAGTTCCATGGCGCGCTCGGTGTCATCGCGGCTGGCCGGCAGAGCCACGCACTCATCGAGTTGCATCTGAATGTCCGAACCGAGCAGACATTGAATCTCGATCGACCGCTCCGGGGTCATGTCATGGCGCGAGCCGTCGATGTGCGATTGAAAGACCACGCCTTTCTCGCTCATGGTGCGCAGCTTAGCCAGGGACATCACCTGGAAGCCGCCGGAATCAGTGAGAATCGGACCATCCCAGCGCATGAATGCGTGCAGACCGCCAAGCCGGGCGACCCGCTCGGCGCCGGGCCGCAGCATCAGGTGATAGGTGTTGCCGAGCAGGATATCGGCGCCGCTTGCCTTGACATGCTCGGTGAACATCGCTTTCACCGTGCCGGCCGTGCCGACCGGCATGAAGGCGGGTGTACGGATGTTACCGAGCGGCGTGATGACTTCGCCCAGGCGCGCGGCGCCATCGGTGGCTTTCAGGTTGAAGACGAATTTATCGGCCATGAGGTGCGGGCGCCGGATGGAGAAGGGAGGCATCGCCATACGAGTAAAAGCGATAGTTCGCCTCGATAGCATGGGCATAGGCGCGCTGCATCTCGTCAAGGCCGCAGAAGGCCGCGACCAGCATGAACAGGGTCGAGCGCGGCAGGTGGAAATTGGTCATCAGGAGATCGACGGCGCGGAAGCGGTAGCCAGGAGTTATGAAGATGGCGGTGTCGCCGCTGAAAGGGCGGAGTTCGCCGGATGCGGCGGCGCTTTCGAGCAGGCGAAGCGAGGTGGTGCCGACCGCCACGATGCGGCCGCCCTTCTGGCGCGCGGCCTTCAGCGCGGCGACGGTCGCGGCGGAAACCTCGCCCCATTCGGCGTGCATCTTGTGATCGGCGAGATCGTCGGTCTTGACGGGCAAGAACGTCCCCGCGCCGACATGCAGCGTGACGAAATGTTGCGAGACGCCGCGTTCGGCGAGCGCCGCCAGCAACTCCGGCGTGAAGTGGAGCCCCGCGGTCGGCGCGGCGACAGCACCGTCGCGGCGAGCATATATGGTCTGATAGTTGCGCGCGTCGTCGGGCCCGACCGGTCGCTTTCCCGCGATATAGGGTGGCAGCGGAACATGTCCATGCGCGGCAATCGCCATGTCCAGATCGGGGCCGGAAAGATCGAACGCGAACTCGGTCTCACCTGCTTCGCCGCGCGCCGATACCGTGGCGTCGAGCGTGCCGAGCAGGCACATCTCGCCAGCACCGCCAAATTGAACGCGATCCCCCACCGTTAGTCGCTTGGCCGGCCGGGCGAGTGCCTGCCAGCGATTGGGGTCAAGCCGCTTGATCAGTGTGGCGCCAATGCGTGCTGCGGTTTCACCACGCCAGCGAATGCCCGAAAGTTCCGCATTCAGCACCCGCGTGTCGTTGAACACGAGCGCATCGCCGGGGTGCAACAGTTTGGGCAGTTCACGGACGACCCGATCCGAAACCGGATCACCCGGACGCACCACCAGCAGGCGCGCCGCATCGCGCGGGGACGCCGGGTGCAGCGCGATGCGCTCCTCGGGCAGCACGAAGTCGAAGTCAGATGCGTGAAGTGTCATAGTTTCCGAAGAACAAGCCCGGCAAGGCGAGCGATCGTAAGTTGGGTCGAGCGTTTCAGCGCGACCAACCGTGGCGGGCACCGTTGGTCGCACGTTGGGTCGCGAAAAGCTTCAAGGTCACACTTTCAACAGCACATGCTTTTTCTTTCCGAGCGACAGCTTGATCACGCCCTCGGGAGTCAGATCGCGCGTCGACAGCATCGCTTTTTCGTCCGCAACCACTGTCTCGTTCACGCGCAGCCCGCCCGCTTTGACCTGCCGACGCGCCTCGCTGTTCGAGGCCACCAGCCCGGCCGTGACAAACGCGCTCAGCACGCCGACCCCGGCCGCCAGCTGCGGCACAACAATCGTCGGCAACCCGGTCGCCAGCCCCCCCTGCTCGAACGTGGTCTTGGCCGCCGCCGCCGCATCATCCGCAGCTTGCCGGCCGTGCAGCATCGCGGTTGCCTCGTTCGCCAGCACCTTCTTGGCCTCGTTGATCTCGGCGCCCGCCAGCGCTGCCAGCCGCGCGATCTCGTCGATCGGCAGCTCGGTGAACAGCTTGAGGAACTTGCCGACATCGGCATCCTCGGTGTTGCGCCAGAATTGCCAGTAGTCGTAGGGAGCCAGCATCTCGGCGTTCAGCCAGACGGCACCGGCCGCCGTCTTGCCCATCTTGGCGCCGGCTGCCGTGGTCAGCAGCGGCGTGGTGAGCGCGAAGGCGTCCTTGGCATCGACCCGGCGCACCAGCTCGACGCCATTGATGATGTTGCCCCACTGGTCCGAACCGCCCATCTGCAGCTGGCAGCCATGGCGACGGTTCAGCTCCAGGAAGTCGTAGGCCTGCAAAATCATGTAGTTGAATTCGAGAAACGAGAACGATTGTTCCCGCTCCAGCCGCAGCTTGACACTGTCGAACGTCAGCATGCGGTTGACCGAGAAATGCCGCCCGTAGTCGCGCAGGAAGTCGATATAGGCCAGCTGACTCAGCCAATCGTCGTTGTTGACCATCACGGCGTCGGTCCGGCCGGCACCGAACGTCATGAACTTGCCGAACACCCCTTTGATGCCGTCCATATTCTTGCCGATGTCTTCGGCCGTCAGCAGCTTGCGCGACTCATCCTTGCCGGTCGGATCGCCGACCTTGGTGGTACCACCGCCCATCAGCGCAATCGGCCGCCCACCGGTTTTCTGCAGCCAGTGCAGCAACATGATCTGCACCAACGACCCGATATGCAGCGACGGCGCGGTGCAATCAAAGCCGATATAGGCCGTCAGCCCGCCCTTGACGGCGGCGGCGTCCAACTCCTCGGGGTGCGAGAGTTGATGGATGAAGCCGCGCTCATCGAGCGTGCGCAGGAATTCGGACTTAAAGTTCTGCATGGTGAGTCTCGTTCGGTGAGTCTCGTTCGGTGAGTTTCGTAGCTCGGCTGAGAACGCGCGCTTTAGCATGGGAGACGCCGCATGACCAAACCCCTTCGCACCCGCCTGCGGGCAATCGGCCTGATGAGTGGCACCTCGATGGACGGCATTGACGTGGCGATGCTCACCACCGATGGCCAGGCCGCCGTTACGCGCGGGGCCTTTGCCGCGTTTGGCTATCCGCCAGACTTTCAAAACCGGCTCAGGGCGGGGCTGACCGAGGCCACGGCGATGGTGCAGCGCGACGAGCGGCCCGGCACTTTGGCAGCGCTTGAGCGCGAGTTGACCGAACACCATGCGGCGGCTGTGCTCAGCTTCCTCGCGGACCAGGCGCTCGCCCCCGAAGCCATTGATGTGATCGGTTTCCATGGTCAAACCGTGCTGCATAGACCCGACGCCGCGTTGACGGTGCAACTGGGCGACGGCCCGCTGCTGGCACAGCTCACCGGTATCGATGTGATCTACGATTTGCGCGCAGCCGACATCCTGGCCGGCGGCCAGGGAGCCCCGCTCGTGCCCATCTATCACCGGGCCCTGGCCGCCGCGCGGCCGGAACGGCCGATCGCCTTTCTGAACATCGGCGGTGTCGCCAATGTCACCTGGATTGGCCCCGGAGACGACATCATCGACTTCGATACCGGGCCGGGCAACGCCCTGATCGATGACTGGATGCGTGAACATACGGGCGAGGCCTGGGACGAATCCGGGAAGCTCGCGGCTACCGGCCGGATCGACGACGCAACGCTTGCACGGCTGTTGTCGAACCCCTTCTTTGCTCTGGCGCCGCCCAAGTCCCTGGATCGAAATTCATTCAATCGGGAGCTGGTCCGGCAGCTCTCGCCAGCCAATGGCGCCGCTACCCTGACGGCCTTCACGGCGGCGGCCGCAAGCAAGGCGGCAGCGCATTTTCCCGAACCGCCCAAACTCTGGGTGGTGTGTGGCGGTGGTAGCCGCAACCACACGCTGATGGCCATGCTCGAAACTGTCCTGCAGGCCCCCGTGGTCCTGGCCGGGGCGCTAGACCTCAACTCCGACGGCCTGGAGGCCGAAGCCTGGGCCTATCTGGCCGTGCGCTCGCTCAAGGGCCTGCCCATCAGCTTCCCGATGACAACCGGCGTGCCAGCCCCTATCATCGGCGGGGTCTTGGCACGGGGGAAGCAATGACTGATTCCAGAATCGACAATGTCATTTTCGACATCGGCAAGGTGCTGATCCGCTGGGAGCCGGAAAAGCTCTATCGGACCATGTTCCGCGATGATGCCGAGGTGGCCGCGTTCCTCGATGAGACCGGGTTGCTCGTCCAGAACGTCGAATTTGATCGCGGCAAGCCGTTCGCCGATGGCATCGCCGAACTGGTGGCACGGCATCCGCACCACGCGGACGCCTTGCAGGCCTTCGACTCGCGCTGGATCGAGACCTTGAACGGCCCGATCCCCGAAGCCGTCGACATTTTGGCGGCCCTGCGCAAGGCTGGCGTGCCGACCTACGCCATCACCAATTTCAGCCGCGGGAAATTCGAGCTGGCGCTGGATGAATTCCCGTTCCTCGATCGCTTCGACGACATCATCGTCTCGGCCGATGTCAAGCTGGTCAAGCCCGACCCGAAAATCTTCCGTTTGCTGATCGAGCGGCAGGAACTGGACCCTGCGCGCACGCTGTTCATCGATGACAGCGCCAAGAATATCGCGACAGCGCAGGACCTGGGGCTGGCGGTGCATCTGTTCGATGAGGCCAATGCGGGTGCGCTGCGGCGCGAGTGTGAGGCGTTGAGGTTGCTCGCGTAAGGGACACGAACGTCATCTTCGGCTCGCTCGCCACGGTATCATTTCACAACATGTGCCTTGTCGAAGATGACGATCATGCCCCCATACTGGCACTAAACACATCCAGAGCCGCCTTGGTTTCCTTCACATCATGCACACGGATAATCTGCACACCTTGCGCCGCTCCTGCCAACGCAGCACCCACCGAGCCGGCCATGCGCTTGCTTGCTTCCGGCTCGTTCGTCAGCCCACCGATGAAGCGTTTGCGCGAGGCACCCAGCAGCACCGGGCAACCCAGGCCATGCAACAGCGCGAGCGAGGCCATCAGCTGCAGATTGTGCGCTGGCGTTTTACCAAAGCCGATGCCGGGATCGATGATGATCCGCTCACGCAGTATGCCGACGGCCCGCAGCGCTGCGATCCGGCCGGCCAGATAATCATAGATATCCGTCGGCGCATCGTCATAGCGCGGATCGGCCTGCATGGTCTTGGGGTCGCCCAACGCGTGCATCAGCACCACCGGGACGCCAGCCTCCGCCGCCACGTCGATCATGGCGGGATCATGCGTCATGGCGGTAATGTCGTTGATCATGTGCGCGCCGGCGGCAAGCGCACGTCGCGCCACCTCGGCCTTGCGGGTATCGATTGAAATCAGCGCCTCGGTCTTGCCATTCAACGCCTCGATGACTGGCAGCACGCGCGCGAGTTCTTCGTCGAGCGGCGTTGCATCGGAGCCCGGCCGCGTGGATTCGCCGCCGATGTCGAGGATGCTCGCGCCCTCTTCGGCCAGGCGAAAAGCGTGCGCGATGGCCACGGCGCTGGAGCCGAACTGTCCGCCATCGGAAAAACTGTCGGGCGTTACGTTGACGATACCCATCAGCCGCGGCCGGTCGATCCGCAAGCCAGCGATACGGCGGCGCGGGGCCGTCAAGTGGTCGAGAATGGTATGCACGGGCAAAAGGGCCGGATTGACGTCCGAGTCCCACAGGTCGCTCAACGGACGCAACCGTCGCGTCACGGCGGGGCCACGCCGCGTAATCAGCTCGATGGCGGTGAAATCGAACGGGCCATCACCGCACAGTGGCAATGTGCCGGGGTAGCCGCCATCGTCGGGGCTGATGGCGCGGGACCCCGCGCTGGTGGCCATGAGACCGCGGGGCCGCAGATAAATGCGTTCTGAAGGATCGGGTACGCTCACCAGGTCAGCCCCGCGATGGCGCCGACCGGCCGCTCGGGCCGGCCGGCGAACAGCCGCGCCAGCGTCGCTGCATGCAGCCCCTCGCCAGCCTCCAGATGGATGCCCGAGGCAACGAACAGCATGTCAACTCCATGCCGATGGGCGCCGAGAATATCGGTATTCATACCATCGCCGATGGCCAGCACGTCCCGCATGGCGGTGGGCTTGCCGCGGCTGGCTCTGGCCTTGGCGATCGCCGCCGTGTAGATCGGCGCATGCGGCTTGCCGGCATAGGCGACCACCCCGCCCAGCGCCGCATAGGCTTGCCCGATGGCGCCGGCGCAATAGCACAATTGGGCGCCGCGCTCGACCACGATGTCGGGATTGGCACAAATCATGGGCAGGCCGCGCGCGTGCAGTCTGCGCAGCTGGGGGGCGTAGGTTTCCGGCGTTTCCGCGAGGTCGTCGATGAGGCCGGTACAGACCACCGCCACCGCATCGGTTTCGCCGGTTAGACGCGCCTCCAGCCCGTCATAGATCGTGCGGTCCTGGTCGGCCCCGAGATGAAGGAGGTTGCGACCGGCATAGTCCGCGATCAGCTCGCGCGTGACATCGCCGGAGGTAACAATCGCATCATAGGCCGCGCGGGTGATGCCGAGCCGGGCAATCTGCCGGGCAACATCGTCATGCGGGCGCGGCGCGTTGGTGATGAGGACGACAGTGCCGCCAGCGCTGCGAAAGGTTTCAAGCGCCGCCGCCGCAGGTGCAAAAGCGACCTCGCCGTTGTGCAGCACACCCCAGATATCGCACAGCCAGACCGGAAAGCGCGCGGCCAGGTCGCCTACGCCTGAAAGGATTGGAATACTGGCGGCCATACTTGATAAACATCCACGATCGCGACGGTTTTGCGCAACCGCGATATTAGCAGATCCGCCGCGCCTGCGCCATGACAAGCACTACGCCACGCGCGAATTCGCAGCCGTCTGGACAACATCGGCGCGCAGCGGCTTTGGCTCGGAGAACAACGACCCCTGGCCCAGCACCAGACCGAACTCGGCACCAAGCCTGGCCTGATCCTCATTGGCGATGCCGGTGAGGATAGTCTCGACCGCTCCACGCCGGAGATCGCCAACCGCCGCAGCATTGCCCTCGGTCGCCAATATCGCCGCCGCAATGCGCACAAAGCCGATGCGGCGCACCGTCAGTTCCTCCAGCTCCAGCGACAGCGTGTCGGCCGAGCCCAGCGAGAAGCGGAAACCGGCACGCGCCAACAGGTCCATGTTCTCGCGTTCGACGCCGTCGCCCTGCTCGATCTCGACCTGATCGATTTCGAAGATCATCAGATCGGTGAGCAGCGGGTCGGCGTGCATGTCGGTGAGCAGCCGTTGCAGGAACGCGCGGTCGCGAATGGCGGCCGCCGACAGCCGAATGACCATGGCGCGCGCCCGGCCGCGCTCGGATAGTTTGCGCTGGATGGCGCAGCAGCGCAGGATCGCCGCCCGCTCGATACCCAGTGCAAATCCAAGCGAACTGGCAACCGGCTGATAGTCGGCCAAGCTCAACACGCCGCCCTTGCCATCGGCAATCTTGGGGAACACTTCATAGAGTCGCGCCTTGCGGTCCGAGAACGCCACCACCGGCTGCAAGTGAATTTCAATCTCGCCGTCAGCCGCTCTGCGGACGGCGGCCGCTATCCCCGATTCGGCGGGCGGACTTGGCAGGCGCGGCGTTGGAACCGCAGACTTGAGGGCCGGCGCAGGCGCGCGCGGCAGCTCGGGAGCGGCGATGCCCCGGTCAAGTTCCTCGGCATACTGGCGCACCAGAGCATCGACGGTGCCAGGTTCGGCCCAGCCGTGGTCGGCATCGGCTATCGGGTCGGACGGCGGTTCCGCAGCCGGCAACTTGGCCCGCTTCTGGATGACGTCACGGCGCCGGTCAGCAGGCTCGCGGACCGTCGCGGGACTGGCATCGCGCAGCGCGGCAGCTGCCAGCGACAGCTGTCCAGCCGCATGATCGGTGGCCCGGTCAAGGTCAA
Organism: Hyphomicrobiaceae bacterium; assembly: GCA_031367715.1. Classification (GTDB taxonomy): domain Bacteria; phylum Pseudomonadota; class Alphaproteobacteria; order Rhizobiales; family Hyphomicrobiaceae; genus JANYHF01. The sequence goes on from JANLQJ010000278.1 coordinate 17,897, forward strand.
CGGGCGCGGCTGGCAGACGCTGCAGGGTCGGTTCGCGGCGCGCAAAGCCGCGCTCCGATGGCGCCGGTGCCAACTGCGGCAAGGCGCCCGCATCGCCGGTTTGCGGCGTTGCGGCAGTCTGCTGCAGGCTCGCAATGCGCATCCGCTGCGCATGCATCAGCGCCGCCACCACGAACGCTGCGGCGGCAAGTGCGGCAGCGGTGATCATGCCAAAATCGGCCTGCAAGCGCAGCGCGAGGCCAAGCGCCACGGCAGCGACCGCCATCGCCAAGAGCACCACGACATCGCTCGCGCCGATGCCGCCTGGGCCACTTGCGCGGTCTTCTGGCGCCGCCACCGGCACGGCAGCCTGGTTTTGAACCCTTGTCGACTTGCGCATCTTCGTTCCCTGCACGCTGCTTGGCTTCACGTTGCAACCCGAATCAACTTCGGTCCAGGATTTCACAGTCGGGCGCCGTCGCAATCAGCCTCGGTCGGCCTATCCTCAGCTTTCCGTGCCGGGCGGAGGCTTTGCAGCACCTATAGTGTCGGCAGCGCCACAGTGCTAACGTCGTGCGGGATTTGGACAGCTGCCGCAATGTCGCCGCCGCTGCCGTTAAAGCTTGCTTTAACCGATTCGGCCGGATTGTCCGGGGCAGCACCACCGCCCCTTCAGCGTAATGGTAACAAGACCGATGTCGCCTCCTCCAAACATTGCCAATTCCTATCCCCAGTCGCCGTCGCATCCAGAACTGGAGGGGCAGCGGGTGTTCCTCACCGGTATCGCCGATGCCACCGGCGAAGCCATCGCGCGCAGTTTTGCCCGCCAGCACACGCGTCTGGTGTTGCATAGCCGGCAGGCGCCGGCGCGCGCCACCGCGCTGGCCGATGGCGTGGCGCCCGCGGCGGCCGGTCTCCGGTTGTTTTCCGGCGACATCGCCAGTGATCAGGCAGCCTGCGAGCGGCTCAGCCGGGCGGGCCTTGGCGCCTTCAGCGGCGTCGATCTGCTGATCAATTTCATCTCCATGCCGCGCCAACAGGCCGCGATCGGCCTCGACGCCGACGACTTCGAGCAGCGCGCCGCCGATGCCTTGCGACCGGCACTGGTACTGGGCCGCGCGGTGGCTGATCACGCCCGCAATTCCGGTCAACCTGCGACTGTCATGCATGTCAGCCTGGTGCGCTCGGGAAGCCGAGCGGAGCTGGCCGCCTATGGCATGCTGAAAGCCGGGCTCGAGGCCATGGCGCAGGATCAGGCCCGCCGCTGGTTCAGCCACGACGTGTGCGTCTATGCCTTCGTTCCCGGGCTGCCGGACGAACCGTTCGAAACGCCGGTCGATGCCGGCAAAGTCGTTCCGGCGCGCGCCAATTTCGACGCCTCGCTCGCCGCCATCCTGCTGAACACCGCCAGCGGCCGTTCGCGCTGGCTGAACGGTGTGACGGTTGCGATTCCGGATTAGCGTGCACAATACGGGGACAGTATACTGATTTCCAATTGACTGCCGTAGAGTTGAAAGATCTTTGTCAGGAAATTAGTATACTGTCCCGGCATTACGGATAGAGCCGATCCTTGTTCCAGGGTTCGCCCGCGCCGACGCGCCGGAACACCACGCGGTCGTGCAGCCGGAATGGGCGGTCGTGCCAGAATTCGATTTCCAGCGGCGTAACGCGGAAGCCGGACCAGTGCGGTGGCCGCGGCACGTCGCCGATGGCGTATTTCGCGGCATAGTACGCGACTGATTTTTCCAATGCGAACCGGCCTTCCAGCGGGCGCGACTGCGCGCTGGCCCAGGCGCCGATGCGGCTGCCGCGCGGTCGCGTAACAAAGTAGGCATCGGCCTCGGCAGCGCTCACCTGGCTGACGGTCCCGCGCACCCGCACCTGCCGACGCAGGCTCTTCCAGTGGAACAGCAGCGCGACCTTGTGCGAGGCTAGCAGCTCGCGGCCCTTGGCGCTTTCTTGGTTGGTGTAGAAGACGAAACCGCCGCCCGAGACATCTTTCAACAGCACCATGCGCACATTCGGCATGCCCTGCGCGTCCGAGCTGGCCAGCGCCATGGCGTTGGGGTCGTTGATTTCATGCGCCCCAGCGGCGGCGAACCAATCGGCGAACAACTGCATCGGGTCGCTGGCGGCGAAAAAATCGCCGGCCTGCGGAGCGTTGGCGGACAGGTCTTTGGGATCGGCCATGGGCACCGTCGAAGAAAACTCGCGCGCGGACGCGCCTTTACCCGCTCTTAACCCAACGACGGCAGCATGACCACAGTCCAAAGTACAAGTATGGTCGAGTACGAGTTCCGTCATGCGTTGGTCGTCCTGTTTCGCGGCGTGCCTGATCGCCGCCACTGTCACCCTGTTCTGGCAGCCCGTGGCCAATTCCGCCGATGCGGGCCAAGAATCTGGCTCCTGGCAGGCCGACGTCGCGCCCGACGGCACCACCGCCTCCGCCGATCCGGCACCGGACAACGCCGAAACACGGCACGCCAATGCCGCTCCCGATGATCCCGTCGCCGTACTCGAAGCGGTCGACTATGCCCTGAAGGAAGTTGCCGATGGAGCGACTTATGTCTGGCATCGCACCGACGGCCCGTTGCAGGGCGCGGTTCGCCCCTATGCCAGCTACCGTGACGACACTGGCGCGGTCTGCCGCCGCCTGTCGGTGACCTTGACGCTCGGCGCCACCACGCGCTGGACCGACGCCACCGCCTGCCGCGAACCAGCTGGCCGCTGGGTGATCGGCGGCTAGAGCACTTTGCGATTGACGTGGATCATCCCGACACTGCGACGCTAGCAGAAGTGGGGGGGGTCCCCCAAATAGCCGCCCCCCCGGGGTTTGGGGGGAATGGGGGTTGCCCCAACAAATGGGGCCCCCCCGGAGCACATTTTGTTGA
>JANLQJ010000280.1:0-2418 GCA_031367715.1 Hyphomicrobiaceae bacterium
CGTCATCGGCGGCATGCAGACGCTGGGCACGGGTCGCCTGAGTCGCCATGATGCGGCGTATCTCCGGCTCCGCGAGTTGGCTTCTTGAGGCTACCCGAGCGATCTGGGTTTCCTCCGGGCAGTCGACGACCAGTATCCGACTCACGCGGCTGCGCGGATCTCCCGACTCCAGCAACAACGGAATCACCATCATCAAATAAGGAGCGCCGTCTTTTAACGCTGCGTGACTGCGGAGCTCGCTTTCCGCGCGAATCATCGGGTGAAGAATGGCCTCCAGGCGTGATCGAGAAGCCGGGTCGCTGAAAACCAACTGGCGCATGGCGGAGCGATTCAGCGCCCCTTCGGGAGTGACTACGTCAGGCCCGAACGCCGCGCGTATCGCCGGCATCGCAGCGCCGGCGCCCCCAGTCAGTTCGTGGGCGATGGCGTCCGCGTCGATGATGGCCGCACCGAGTCCGCCAAACATGTCTGCGGCCGCACTCTTGCCACTGCCGATGCCGCCCGTCAGGCCAACGACCAAAGGGGTCATGAGGCGGGGCAGTCGCCGAGCGTGGCGTTGGCACTATCCTTTGTCAGATCAGGTAATGGCGCCAGAGCCGCATCGGAGCCACGCACCACCAGCCGGACCACGCTGCGCGGCTGCCGAAACGCGACCTTGACTGACTTGACCCCTCTCTTTACCAGCGCCTGTAGCTGCTCACGGGCCGCCGCCTCGCTCTGGAAAGTCGCCAGCAACACGACAAACGTGTTGTTGTCCGCTGCTGTTACGCGCGCATCGTCAACGCCAAGTATTGTCAACTCGGCAAGCTTGGCATCGACAGCGGCACGGCTGGCCAAACCGGGGATGGATACGTCCCAAGTCTGTTGTTCATCGGAGCGCGACAGCATGACAGTGGCACCCGCCAGTTGTTGCCCGAGCGAAGTCTGGAGCCGCTGTGCATCGGCCAGCTTCAGATTGCTGATAACGCGGCAGCTTTCAACCGGCGTGACAGATTTGGTCGTGGAAACAACCCGCAGCTTGGACGGATTGATTTGCGCGCCGAGACGTTCCGGTTCGCGCCCGGCAATGTGGGTGTCGCCAAAATAGCCCTGGCTCCAGGCAAAAGCGCCCAAGTTGGCGAAGATCAGCAGCAACAGAAAAATGCGCACAATGTTTCCTCGGTGTTGTCAGCGAGTGGGGCCCATCCCGGTGGCGATATGCGCCAATCCTTCGAGCGCGAGATTATCGATCCGCAGATGAGGCAAGGCGATCTCATTCGACAGAGACTCGGCGGAACCGCCCGAAAGGAGACAGAGGGCGCCGGGTTCCTGTGCGATGGACGAGAACATGCGTTCAATGGCGCCCAGTGTGCCGTAGATTGCGCCGCTGGTGATGGCATCGTGCGTATTCCTTGGCAAGGGCCGGTAGTGCCCGGGCGCGTGCGGCAGGCGGGCAGTGTTGCTGGCCAGCGCCGTATGCATCAATGCCAGGCCCGGCATGATCAGGCCACCCTGAAACACACCAGCGGCGTCAAGCAGGTCGATGGTGGTGGCGGTGCCGGCGCTGACCACGATGCAGGCACCGTGGTGCAATCCGCGTGCGCCGATCAGTGCCGCCCAGCGGTCGGCGCCAAGTTGTGCCGGGTTGTCGTAGCGGTTGTTAACGCCGCATTGAGTGTCGCGGGCCTTGATCCAGTCCACCGTGAGAGGCAAGACTGCTTCGATCGCGGCGCAAGCTGCCGGGGATGCGACGATGCAGCCGATTGCTCGCTCGATTGAGCTCGCTGCCGGCAGGCAACTGCGTAGCGCGCCCGCATCATCGGTACGCAGTGTCCCCATGGCAGCCCAATCGGAGCCGGAGCGCAGACCCCATTTGAGGCGTGTGTTGCCGCAATCGAGGCAGAGGATCATGGCAGAGTCCCTGCTACAGCCCGCAAGCTGACTTCGCCACCGATTATTTTTTTCAATCCGGAGGCCGTGGCGACCAGCAAAGCGCCATCGTGATCAATGCCGAGACATGTACCAACCGAATCCACGCCGTCGCCGGTAATTCGTACTGACTGATTCTGAAAAGCATGACGCGCTAGCCATGCTTCCCGCAGCACGGCAAAGCCGCCGGCCGCATAACGGTCCAGCGTGCGGGCCAGGCTGGCAAGGACAATCGCGAGCGCTTTTTCCCGGCTGGTCCGCGATCCCAGGGAATAAAGGCCCACCGCGGTTTGCGCGACGTCCACCGGCATATCCTCCGGAAGACTTAGATTAAGACCGATCCCGATCACTGCAGAATGTGTGTTGCCGGGCTGTAATTCGACAAGTATTCCAGCCAGCTTGCGGCCGCCGTGGAGAACGTCGTTGGGCCACTTCAGCGTTACGTCATCAATGCGCAGATTGTCCATCGCCTCAGCAAGCGCGACGCCCACTGCGAGCGAAAGCGCGATT
>JANLQJ010000292.1:0-1749 GCA_031367715.1 Hyphomicrobiaceae bacterium
ATGGTAGACTAAATTTCCACGCACCGCTGAATAGATTGGGGACCAGCCTATCGCCCCTCGCTAGCAGCCGATCCGTTCGCCCTTTCGCGCTCTTTCGAGCCGCAGCCGCTCTGTTACCGTATCGAGTTCGGTCACGAAGGCACTGACCTCGATACGGTGACGGAGCGGCCACGCACCGTGTGATCAGGCAATGACGTCAATAGGCCGGAACGATTTAGGAACGATGACGCGAAGCTTTCGATTGACACTGACCAACTCGGATTTGGCCTCTTCAGCCACAGCGTAGCTGCAAACTCGTGAACGCCGACCATTCACGGCAACGTCCCACCCTTCCAACTTCTCAGAGCTTGCCGTAGGTTGCCCCGATGACCGCAACGACCGCCGATCGATCAATAGACGAATACATCACGCGCTGGACGGCTTCGGCTGGGGCCGAGCGCGTCAATTTCCAATTGTTCGCGTCGCAACTCTGCCGCCTGCTGGGCGTCGCCGAACCCGCGCCCGCCGTCGAGGACGCCAGCCTCAACGACTACACCTTCGAGCGCGCCGGAAGGTTCAAGGAGGCGGACGGATCGACCAGCCCCGGCCGTATCGATCTTTACAAACGCAGGGCCTTCGTCTTGGAGGCCAAGCAAAGCCGCGAGAAGCGCCGTCCGAAAGAACTGGCGCTCGCCGGCCAACCGGACTTGTTCGTCCCCGATACCCAACCGCGCGGCCAACGCAGCGCCAGCCGGGCCTGGGATCAACTCATGATCAGCGCCCGCCGCCAGGCCGAGGACTATGCCAAGGCGCTCCCCGAGTCCCATGGCTGGCCGCCGTTCGTGCTGGTCTGTGACGTCGGCCACTGCATCGAGGTCTATGCCGATTTCACCGGGCAGGGGAAGAACTACGCCCAGTTTCCCGACCGGCAAGGCTTCCGCATCTTTCTGACGGAGCTGCGTGACGAGATGGTGCGGGACCGGCTAAGACGCATTTGGGAAGAGCCCGCGACGCTCGACCCGGCGCGCCAGTCGGCCAAGGTCACGCGCGAGATCGCGGGGCGGCTTGCTGCTGTGTCGAAAGGGCTGGAAAAGCGTGGCGAGAATGCCGAGGATGTGGCGCTGTTCCTCATGCGCTGCCTGTTCACGATGTTCGCCGAGGACGTGAAGCTGCTGCCGGAAGGCTGCTTCACCAGCTGGCTTGATCGCGCCAAAACCAATGCTGACAAGTTCCAGCATGAGCTGGCGCAGCTCTGGCAGGCCATGGACAAGGGCGGATTCGCCACGATTGCCGAAACAAAAGTGAAGCAGTTCAACGGCCACTTCTTTGCCAGCGCCCAGGTGCTGAAACTGCAACGCGAAGAGATCGGCGAACTGCACGCCGCCGCCAAATACAATTGGAAGGAGGTCGATCCCGCCATCTTCGGCACGCTGCTGGAGCAGGCGCTGGACGACAAGGAGCGTGCCAAGCTCGGCGCCCACTACACGCCGCGCGCCTATGTCGAGCGGCTGGTGGTGGTGACGGTGCTGGAGCCGCTGCGCCAGGAATGGGCGCAGGTGCAGGCGACGGCGGAGCGGTTCAAGATCGAAGCGGACGCGCTGGAACTGGAGGCCAAGGAGGCCGGGTTCAAGGGGCAGCGCAAAGTCGCAACCGACAAGGCTTCGGAGGCCAAGGGCAAGCGCACCGAGGCCATCGGCGTCATTCGCGGTTTTCACTCGCGACTCTGCCATACGCGCGTGCTCGATCCCGCCTGCGGCACCGGCAATTTTC
>JANLQJ010000304.1:0-6194 GCA_031367715.1 Hyphomicrobiaceae bacterium
GCCCGCAAACCATCCTGGAATCGCGGTCAGGTGCGGTCGCAACTTGGGCGGGTCCCGGCCTTCGCCGGGATGACGAAAACCGGCTCCGTGTGCCGGGCGAGGATCACTAGCCAGATCAGAGCCAGTCTTCCACGACGAGGCCGGCGATGGGACGGAAGTCCTTCCGGTTGCGCGTGTGGAGCGTTGCGTTGTTGACGAGGACGATGCTGCCGATCTTCAGGTCCATCGTGCCCGATGAACCTAGAGTACTTCTGATTTACATGAAAACAGGTGACAATTTTGTGAGCGACTGGCAAATCGCCCACGGGCAGCGCGGGTGTGGCCATAGGGCGACTTGCCAGTCGCCCGTCATTGCCACCGACTTTGTGATCCACCTGATGCCGTTTAGGCGAAGGATTCAACAAGCATCCCGCTCCCCGGCCGGAGCGCCTTTTGGGCGCGTAGAGCCGGGGTCCTTACCATTGCGGATCTGACGCCGCGTCTCAACTGCGCCCGGTAAGGGTCCCGGATGTTTGTCGCAAAAATGCGCCAAACTCCGGGAAGCGTTGACTGTCTCAGCTTGCTCTTCTACGCAACCGACCGTCGTCGCAGCCGGCTCGTCTGACTGCGACAGCCTTTTTCGCAGGGCCGATCCGAGGCCGGATTGGATCTGAGGCTCGGTCAGGGGGTTTGAATCAAGGACGAGCACAAGGTGCGGTCTTTGCCCGGCGTTTGGCCCGGGCCCGGTCCCGCTCCCGGTATTGCCGCCCGAGTTCGACCATTTCCAGATAGCCGGGATCGTTGGCGGCGTTGCCGTAGATCTCGTCGATCCAATCGGTCTTTGGAGCCGGGCTCGGTTAGGCGGCCTTCAGCTGCTCGACCTCGCGCTCTCGAGCGCTTCGACCCGCTGTTCGAGTGTTTCGGTTGTCTTGTCCATGGGGCATTAAATATCAGAAAATGACCGGTGATGCGAGTTCCCCGCAAGTCGCAGGCGGGAGATTGGCCATATCATAGCCAGTCTTCCGCATCGAGGCCGGCGATCGGACGGAAGTCTTTCAGGTTGCGCGTGAGGAGCTTTGCGTTGTTGACGAGGACGATGCTGGCGATCTTCAGGTCCATCGTGCCGGTTCGCTTGTGATGCTGCCTCAACTCCACGAATTTCGCGGCCGCCAACGCATCGAACGCGAGCACGGTCAGTCTCGAATAGCTCTTCAGCAGAGTTTGCAGGCGGTCGTAGTCGGCGACTTGCGCCAGCGGGTTCGGGCGGCGTGCGATCTGGGAAAGCCATCCCCGCATTTGTTCTTCAATGCACACGATAGCCGTCGCCATCGGCTCGGCCGATTGCGACAGCCGGAGCCGAAGGGCAACGCCATGGGCCGACTTACGCTCGAGTTCGGACAGATGGTTCGAGTCTAGGACGAGCACGATTTTTGCGTTTCGCGGTTTGCCTTGCCTTGGCTCGATCCCTCTCGCGGTATTGCGCTCCGAGCTCGACCATTTCCACAAAGCCGGGGTCGTCGGCGAAAATGCCGTAGATGTCGTCGATCCAATTGGCCTTGGGCGCTGGGCTTGATTGGGCAGCCTTCAGCTGCTCGACCTCGCGCTCCAGCGCTTCGACCCGGTTTTCGAGTGTTTCGATGGTCTTATCCATGGGGCAATCAGTACCATGAAACGCTTCGTGCGGCGAGCTTTTCCAGTAACGGGCGGCAGAGGTTAGCACGTCACGCCCTGTCATGGCCGGGCTTGTCCCGGGCACACATTCCTCAGCTCGCTCGGGCGATTCCAGCCGGTCACGTCTCTCCGAACAGCCCGGTCTCGTCGGATAAGTCTTAGCTTGGCACGCCTTCGAGCAACATGTGAACGATCTGAATGGGCGGCGTGCCGTCACCATGCGTATAGAAGCCCGGTCCAATCATCTTAAAGCCTCGCTTCAAATAAAAAGGTTCAGCATTCAATGTAGATTCCACCTTGACCGGTTCACGTCCTGTTGGACGAGCAACTTTGAGCCCGTATTCAATCAAACGAGTCCCTACTCCGACGCCTGTCTGGCCGGGAAGAATGTACAACCGCAAAATTTCTCCAAGTTCAGCCTGCACATAGCCTACAATCTTTGTTTTGTACTCCGCAACTGTCGTGGTGCCGTTCGCAACCACAGTCGCGTAGAATTCCGGCGTCCGGCGACCCATCCAGGATGCGAGCTGCTGAGCGGTATAGTGGTCCTTGCCCAATTCAGTGATCGATAAACGCGTGATGTTAAACAACACCGCGCCATCCGGCGTCACCGCTGGACGAAACACAATCATCTCCGAGACACCCTGAGATTGAACCCATTCCAGTTCCGAAGAAGCCACAAAGTCAATCTATGCGCAACGATAGATTTCTGGCATCAGTCCCCAAAACCGGGAGAGTTAACTACCCCCCACTCACCCTAACCAGCCTCTCCAACACCCCCCGCGCCCGACCGTCGTCCAGCGCCCGCCCGGCCATCTCCGCGCCCTCGGCCAACCCCGCCGCCTTCCCCGCGATCACCAGCGCCGCGGCCGCGTTCAGCATCACCGCGTGCCGGAACGCCAATAACTCCGGCGCCGCGTCCGCGTCCAGCAGCCTCCGCACCTTGGCCGCATTCTCCTCCGGCGCGCCGCCCAGGATCTGGCCGAACGGATGTTCCGGCAGCCCCGCATCCTCCGGCTTGACCACGAACTCGCGCACGCGTGGCCCCGAGGGGCCGTCCTCCAGCGCGGCCACATAGGTCGGGCCGGCGATGGAGATCTCGTCGGTGCCGTCCATGCCGTGCACCAGCCAGGCGCGCTCGGAGCCGAGTTTGCCCAGCGTCTCGGCCATCGGGCGGATGATGGCTTGCGTGAACGCGCCGGTCAGCTGGCGCTTGACGCCCGCCGGATTGGTCAGTGGGCCGAGGATATTGAACACCGTCCGTGTGCCCAGTTCCACGCGCGCGGGCATGACGTATTTCATGGCCGCGTGATGGTTGGGCGCGTTCATGTAGCCGATGCCGGCTTCGGCCAGGCAGCGCTCGATCACCGGCACATCGGCGTTGATGTTGACGCCGAGCAGGGCCAGCGTGTCGGCCGCGCCGGATTTGGACGACTGCGCGCGGTTGCCGTGCTTGGCCACGGGCACGCCGCAGGCCGCCACCACCAGCGCGGCGGCGGTGGAGATGTTCAGCGTGCCGCGCCCGTCGCCGCCGGTGCCAACGATGTCCATGGCGCCGGCCGGAGCCGTCACGCGCAAAGCCTTGGCGCGCATGACCTTGGCCGCCCCCGCGATCTCCTCCAGGGATTCTCCACGCACACGCAGGATCATCAGGAAGCCGCCGATCTGCGCGGCGGTCGCCTTGCCCGACATGATGATGTCGAAGGCCTCTTCGGCCTCGTGCCCCATCAGCGCCGAGCCGATGGCGCGGGTGATGTAGGGTTTCAGGGCGGCGGGTTCGGGGGCGGGGGGAGTGGTGGGATCGGGCATGATGGGGCCGTGATGTGACGGGGGTTCAAAGAGCTAACCAATGTCACGTAAGGGCGCCAGAGGAAAGGGCGGCTACACGGCTCAGAGCCAGTCTTCGGCGACGAGGCCGGGGATGGGCTCGAAGTCTCTAAGGTTGCGCGTGAGCAGCTTGGCGTCGTTGGCGAGAACGATGCTCGCGATCTTCAAATCCATCGTGCCGACGCGGAGGCGGCTCGAACGAAGTTCAACGAATTTGGCGGCGGCACTCTGATCGAAAGGGAGGATGGTCCAAGACGACAGGTCACGCAGCCCGCCCTGCAGCCATGCATAAGCAGCGACCTGATCGGCTGGCGTTTTCGCTCTGGCGATCGCCGTCAGCCATCCACGAAGCCGCTCTTCGACGGTCGCGATCGTCGTGGCGACCGGCTCACGCGCTTGGTCGAGCCGCCGTCGTAAGGCGATGCCGAGCGCGAAACCGCGATCAAGCTCGGATAGGTGGTTGGTATCAAGAACCAGCAAGTTTCGCTTGCTTTGGCATTCCGCGCCGGTTTTCCTTCTCGCGCCACTGACGGCCGGCCTCCGCTGCGGCCTCGTCGAGTTCGGTCCAAGGCTGCTTGCCAAGGGTGTCGAGCCAAGCGTTCACCTTTGGCTTGGCAGCCGCCTTCAGCCGCTCGACCTCCAGCTCAAGCGCTTCGATGCGCACCGCCAGCAAGGCAAGTTGCTTGTCTTTGATCGGCCGTTCGAGTGTGCTCATGGGCTAAGGATACCACGGGCCAGGCTCTCACGCCACCTTCGTCGCCCGCCCCGCGTTGCGCGCAACGCCGGCCAGCCCCAGAAAATTCGCGAGCAGCGCGTGTCCCTGTTCCGAGGCGATGCTCTCGGGGTGGAACTGCACGCCGTGCACGCAATGGGTGCGGTGGCGCAGGCCCATGATGATGCCGTCGTCGGTCTCAGCGGTGATTTCCAGGTCGGGCGGCAGTGAGGCGCGTTCCACGATCAGCGAATGATAGCGCGTGGCCTGGAATGCGGGTGGCAGGCTCTCGAAGATGCCGAGGCCGCGATGGCGGATGGTCGAGCGCTTGCCGTGCATGGCTCTTGGCGCACGCAGCACTTTGCCGCCATAGACCTGACCAATCGTCTGGTGCCCGAGGCAGACGCCTAGTATCGGCACTTTGGCGCCGGCCTTGGCCACCAGGTCCAGGCAAATGCCCGCCTCATTGGGCGTGGCAGGACCAGGCGAAAGCACGATGGCGCTCGGGTTTTCGGCCAACAGCTTGGCAACCGTGATCTGGTCGTTGCGGTAGACACGGCAGCGCGCGCCCAGTTCGCCCAGATAGTGGACGAGATTGTAGGTGAAGCTGTCGTAGTTATCGATCAAGGTCAGCATTGAATCTCTAAGTATCTGTTTTCGATACGAATTTCATACAGACGTGTGACGTTTGACAATTGCGTACCCTCAAGCGTACCCGCTTTCTTTGACCATACCCAACTCACGGTAATGCATACCGGCGCCTAGGCCCAAGTCAATCAATCCGAAGCAAGCGGGCATTCGAAAAGGCCGAGCGCCAAGGACCAGTCAGCGCGTTCGCTTGGGTCTCAGCAGCAGCTGCCGCTGGCATGCAGCCGAACAGTTTATGGCTACGGCGAATGGCCCCATATTGACGCCGTCGCGCGTTCGCCAAAGGTTGTCGCCCGGCAGAGCCAAGAGCGATCTGTTCGTCAAGCTACCTGCCGGTGAAGCCCACTTTGGGTGTCATCAGATTGATCTGTTCATCTGCTCTCGATCCAGGCGCGCACCTCGGACGCGCGCCACCCAACCCGGCCGGGACCAAGCCGCCGCTGGCTTGGAAACAGGCCCAGCTTGACATAGGCATAGATCGTCGACCGCGCGAGGCCCGTCTTGGAGATGATGGTGCGGAGACCCCAGAGTTCCTCGTCCATCGGTCTGGACGAGGACCGGCTTGCCACCTCGAAGAGATCATTCATTCCGGTCACCTTGCGCCGGTCCCTCTGAGACAGATTGGGACGTCGCCGCTGCATGGTCAGAGCTCCGTCCGGGATTGTCCGATGCCGTCTCTTGTCGCATCCCATCCAGTCTCAACATGACCTGCGCCATCGAACTGCGATCGGTCCGTAGCCGCCTGGCGACGTCCTCGACTGCTTGATCGAAGCGCAACTGGCCGAGCGTGCGCGCTGCCGCGTGCTCGCTCTCCGGCATCGGCGGGGTGACCGTCAAAAAGAAGCGCGTCAAGGCCGCCAACAGTTCGGTGGTAATAGCGAGATCGCGCTCCAGCCTGAAGAGCGACCGCGCGTGGGCGTCCTGCTGCAACCGGCACAGCTCGCTCGGTGGGGATGTTCCGTTCGGCGTCAGAAAGCTCAGCAGTGCCCGCTCCAGGATTGCCGACTTCGGCACACGATGCGCCTCGGCCGTCAGCTCCAGCTGCCGTGTCAGGCTGTCCGACAGATAGAGGGCGTGGCGATGGCGCACGGGACGTTCCTTCGACGAAGGGGAGCAGCGGCAAGACCGAGGGTTCGAACGGGTTCGTCCAGGTGACGGGCGAAGACGGTAGAACATCCTTCTGAAGTCGGTGCTCAGGCACGTCCTCAATCATCCACGGCGCCCAGCGTTCGACACATCCGCTCACACTGGCCCACCAGTGGGAAGCGCCTACCCCCTGCGCCGCCGTCGCGCCCCCCCCGGGGGTGGCACGAGCGCGCGACGGCGGCTCCGGAGGGAAGCGGGGCGGAGCGCGATC
>JANLQJ010000318.1:0-3359 GCA_031367715.1 Hyphomicrobiaceae bacterium
ACATCACCAGCTCCTGCTCCGAAGTTAATCCATAATCACTTCCACTTATTTCGTATTTCAGCATAATCTGTCGCGGCCGTCCTAGGTAATCACCTAGCCGTTGTCGGCACGATCCTTGAACCGTAACTGGCGCGGGACACAAAGTATCTTCAGCCAGCTTGTTTTCGCGTTGCTCAAACGTTTGCGTCCCTCCACTGACGCTGCAGACTAGCCAAGTCAGTGATCTCCGGACGCACAGTCGGACAGAGCAGGACAAGCTCAGCGCACAGGAGCGTGTCCATGGACCAACTGCACACTGATCCAGATTCGCCGCCGTCGGGCGGCTCCCATGATCATCTCTATACCTTCAATACCTCGGAATTGGCGTGGGAATTCCTGCGCCGCAACCACGACTATCAAAACGACTTTGCAACGCTAGCCACGCCGATCCTTGTAACCCCGGCCACGGCAATCGAGGATGATCGCCGTGCGCGGTGATCACGATTGTTGGTGGTGGCGGGTGCGGGGCCGTCGCTAACCGTGATCGTGGGGGTGGGATCAACCGGTGGCGAGCGGGTCGAGTTTGGCGATGCGCGCGACGAAGGCGTCTTTGAACGCGGGCTCGGAGTAGTCGGGGTTGTCGTCGAGGAACGCGACCACGTTTCGGTAGCAGTCGGCGGCTTGGCGGTTTTCACCGCGCTTTTCGTGCACCATGCCGAGGCGGTCCCAGCCGTCGTGCACCTCGGGATAATGCTCCAGCAGGTGGCGGGCGGCCGCCTCGGCTTCGTCTAGTTTGCCGTCGCGGATGAGCACCAATACGGCATTCGACGCCTCCGTCAGCTCATCGTCGAACACGTCGTCATCGAAGGCAGCGCTGCCGGCGAGCTTGGCGAGCATCGCCGTGCGCACCTCGCGCAGGCTCTGCTGCTTTTCGGCCGGCTGGCTGTCGCGTTGCGCCTGGAGTGCCGCCAGCCGCGCGTGCTCGGCCGCCTCATCCGTCGTCAAGCAACGAATTAAGGGTTTGTGTGGCGCGTGGCCGCCATACAAACCCCGTTGGATTGAACGCGGGCGGCAAGGGCTGGGTGCTATGGAATTTTCAGCCGGGCGAGCGATCGGCGGTATGCCGATGACGGGTAGCCGCGAGCGGTCGTCGAGCTGGGACTGGTGTCCCCGCAGCGGTCGAAGAGGTCCAACGGCCGCATGAGCCGGCCTTCTCCGGACGAGGCGTCAGCACCGGGACGACAGCTGGCAATACCTGACCCGTGGCGTGGCTGGAGCACGCGCAGTGGGCAGATCCGAGATCCTGGCAAACGGGCTGGGTCATGGTCCGCTCGCCTGCTTGGGGTAGAGCTGGCCGATGCAGACGAGGCGCCCCTGCTTGCAGGACGGGCAGATCCGCACCGGCTCGGATGATGTGTCACCGGACGATCCGTCGGTGGCGTCGGCCGCTGGCGTCACGGCGCACGCGGCGATCGGCTGATCGAGCTGGAGCAGCAATCGGACGCGCGCCGCCTGCTCGCGCCGCGAGGGATGCCACAGGCCGTAGTAGCGGATCTTGTGCAGACCCTTCGGTAGCACGTGCTGCAGAAACCGGCGCATGAACTCGTGACCGGTGAGGCGCGTCGTCAGCCAGCGGCCAGAGGCGCGCTCCTTGTGGCGGATGGTGACGCCGGTGTCGTCGAGGCCGACGATCCGACCGTTGGTGATGGCGACGCGGTAGACGTAGCGCGCCAGATACTCCAGCACCGCTTCGGCGCCGTCGCCCCACGCCGTGCAGTGCACGACCCACGGCTTGCGCCACGCCGCTTCCGGCAGGGCCAGATCGGGCCGTCGCTTTGCGAGTGCGGCCTTGAGCTTGCCGCGAACGAGTTCGGCCAGCGCCTTGGTCGGCACCAGATAGTCGGGGCGCGCCGGGCACCAGCTCTGGCCATTGGCCGACACGCCGCCGCCGGTCACGAGGCAATGCACGTGCGGATGGTAGACGAGCTGGCCCGTCCAGGTGTGCAGCACGGCGAGCACGCCGACGGTACCGCCGACGTATCGCTTGTCGCGCGCCAGCTCGACGATCGCCTCCGCGCTCGCCTGCATCAACGCGGCGTAGCCGTCCTTCTGGTTGGCGCGCAGCACGTCGCGCAGCTCCGCCGGCACGGTGACCGTGACATGAAAGTACGGGCACGGCAGCAGCTCGGTTTTGCGGGCATCGAGCCAGCGCTCGGTCTCGTTACGGTGGCATGTCGGGCAGCTCCGGTTCTTGCAGGAGTGATACGAGTGCACCTCGGCGCCGCAGCAGGTGCAGCGCCAGCGGTGGCCGCCGAGCTGGGGCGTCCGGCAGGCCTGGATGTCGGCGATGGCGCGACGATGCGAAGGCAACATCGACGCGCCATGTCTCGACACGTAGTCGTCCGCGAAGCGGCCGAAGACGTCGGCGAGCGTGATCACGACAGACCCTGACGATCAGAGTCCAGCCATCAGCTTGTCCAGGATCCTCTTGAGGCCGGCCCGCGTCGGCTCGGTCAGGTGGGTGTAGAGAGCGGTCGTGCCGATCGAGGCATGGCCGAGCAGGATCTGCACGATCCTGAGTTCGACACCGCTTTCCAGCAGCCGCGTTGCGTAGCTGTGCCGCAGCGTATGCGGCGTGACGCGTCTCTCAATGCCGGCCTCGTCGACGACCGTCTTGAACGCGGCCCACAAGGTATGCGTCGAGATCGGGCCATCACCCTTGCGATTGGGGCACAGCCAGCGCCTGTTGCCGTGCGCCTTCCACAGCTGGCGCAGCTCGGCGAGAACCGGGGCAGGCAGCGGTACGCAGCGCTCCTTGTTGCCCTTGCCGACGACGCGGATCAGGCCGTTGACTCTGTCGATCGCGGTGACCTCGAGCGTGGCCGCCTCGCTGATGCGCAGGCCGCACGCGTACATCAACAGGCAGCCGATCCTGGCGACCGGCGTCCTCACCCGGCCGATGATGGCGCGGGCCTCGGAGTCGGACAGAACGCCCGGAAGTCGCCGGCGCTTGGGCGAGCGGATTCTTTTTTTGAGAACAGCGGCCAATCGCGATCGAGCGTGCGCACGTAGAGGAACTGGATGCCGGCATGGACGGGCTGGAACGTGCCATGCGCGATGCCGCGCTCGTCGCGAAGATGCAGGAGATAGCGGCGCACGTCGGCCTCGGCGAGTTCGTCCGGTGAGCGGTGATAGTGCGCCGCCAGACCACGCACGGCCTGGATATAGGTGTACCGGGTGGTCGGGGCCAATGCGGCCGAGACCATGTCGTCGATCATACGCTTACGAAGGGATGTCATCGAGGTGGTCCTCATCGAGGTCACCGGCACATGCCGGCACCACGAGACTACCGCGATTGATCACCCCTGCCAGCCACGGGC
>JANLQJ010000323.1:0-2176 GCA_031367715.1 Hyphomicrobiaceae bacterium
CGCCGTCGGCGACATTCTCTGCCGCTTCATCGATGCCTCCGGCAAGGTCATCGCGCATCCGCTGAACGAGCGCGTGATCTCGGCCGAACCTCAGATGCTGCACAGCGCGCGCCGCATCATCCTGGCGTCTGGCGGTTGGGAAAAGGCGGCGGCCGTCAAGTCGGCGCTGCTGTTGCTTGAGCCCGAGGTGCTGATTACGGATTTTGATGTGGCGGAGACGCTGCTGGCGTGAGTGCTTCTGTTTAGACCTGAATACCGTCCGTTAGCGGAACGCATCAAGAACGATTCCGCTATGGGCCATAAGCGACCGTTGTATTGAAACGGGCACCATTAGGCTCGCAGCCCAGCAACAGCTTCATCGAGAAGGTCGTCCGTGAACCCTTCGCCGATCCTGGCGTGCCCCATCAGTAGGCGAAAGAAGATCGGACCATAGAGCACGTCGAGCACGACTTCGATCCGGATATCTGGCCGGACCTCGCCGTCGGCCACAGCTCGTTGCACCAAGTGACGCCCCTCCTCCCGGCTCGCTCGCATAACTTGGTTGCGAAATGCCTTGGCGAGTTCGCTGTCGCCATCAGCCGAAGCGATCATCAGCGCGGCATTGCGGCCGCTCGGTGCCGAGAACGTGCGCGCGACCCGGCGCAACTGAAGGCGTAAATCGTCCAGTGCGCGCGCTGTGGCGGGAACCACTTTGGGCATTCGCGTGGTCGACATCAGTGCGGCCATCGCCAAAGCGTCGGCGTTCGGCCAATTTCGATAAACCGTCGGCTTACCGACACCGGCACGGGTTGCGACAGCCTCCATTGTGACCGCGCCGATACCGCCACGTTCGATCAGTTCGGCGGCGGCTTTGAGGATCGCCCCCCGGGCCACCTCGCTGCGTGGTCGTCCCCGGGACCGGGTTAGTGGCGGGCTAGATGGTTTGACAGCAGTCATGATTTTATTTATGTTACGTTTCGTAACGTAATTCTATTCGCATCAAGGAGCGATAGCAATGCGTAAATCTGACGAGGTCGCGGCCGGAGCCGGAGGCCTGACGCCCTACATCGCCGTGCGCAGCGCCACCGAAGCTATCGAGTTCTACAAGAAGGCCTTTGGCGCCGTTGAACTTTTTCGGCTTGTGGATCCACAGACTGGCAAAATCGGCCACGCCGAACTTCGTTTGGGCAACGGCCTGCTAATGGTCTCGGACGAGTATCCCGATTTCGGAGCCGTCGCGCCTGACACCCTTGGAGGAACCACTTTGAAGCTGCATCTCGATGTCGTGGACGCCGAGGTGACGTTCGCTAAGGCGCTTGCCAATGGTGCCAAGCAGCTACGCAAGCTAGAATTGCAGTTCCACGGTTGCCGACAAGGCCTGGTCGCTGATCCCTTTGGCTATTCCTGGTTCATCAGCCAGAAGGAAGTTGTGGTCTCACCGGCGGAGATGCAGAAACGTTGGAATGAGATGGCCCGCTAAGGGTCAGACTCGATGGTCGCCGTGGTCTCCTGCAATCTTCGAAGCGCGCCCGATAGCGACCGCCGGGAGACCGTCAAGCCAACCTCGACGCGACAGCCTCAGCTACGGACTTGGAAGGTGGCGGCCGAACTGGAGTGGGCCAAATGGTGCCGGGGCATCTCACCATGCCCAAGCTACTTAGTCTCCGCTATGGGTTGCACAGGAATACTTCAGGTTGCAAAAAAAAATCTGCACATTGTGCCTGCAACACCACGGAACAGCTGTCGAAGATGTACTATTGATGACAGTGCCTCGGTAGCGGTTGCATGCGGGGTGGGGCCTGCTCGGATACTCTCAGCGGGGAGATGGGTGGGTCCCTATTGATTTCTGTTTGTGCGACCGGGACAAAATGGAGCTTGTCGGTTCAAGGTCATAAGCGACGGCCGCCGACCGTGACAAGGCATCGCTGGGCACGCCCGGTCCAGGCCCATCAGCGGTCGGTCCCTACCTCGCAATCCTGTTCCGTTGCTACACGGACCCCAAGACCCATCGGCATCCTCCACTCAGTTCGCCGGCTTCCGCCCGAACGCCACCGCTAGGATGATGATGGCGCCAGCCACCATGTTCTGCTCGCTGACGTCGAGGCCCATGATGATCAGCCCGTTGTTGATGGTGCCGATCAGCAGCGCCCCGACGAAGGTGCCGATGATCGTGCCCTTGCCGCCGAACAGGCTGGTG
>JANLQJ010000344.1:0-1937 GCA_031367715.1 Hyphomicrobiaceae bacterium
ATGAAACCGGGCAATCGAGCGGCTGTCGTCCGGCGTTGATCCCGCGCCCATTGCAGATTTCAGAGCTTCGACGATGTTGCCCAGTCAGTTGCACCCCTGTCCCACTGATAGCCCACGGAGCATCGCCCGCTTCCGCCGTGACCAGGTGAACATCAATGCCATTCTGGTCCCAGACTGATCGCGGACAACCGCTTGTTGAGGGAGACCGACCGTGTTTGGCTGGCCACCGCCAGGCTCGATCATGACCCGTACCGACCGGTCGAGATTTGTTCTTCGAATTTCCGCAGCTGGTCGAAGCGGACGGTAGTGCGCGCTCACCGCATTCGCTTACGCGTGCGGCAAAGACTCCTTGATGTCCGGGATGCCTGTAAGGAACACGGCTTCTTTGCAGTGCCCGACATAGGCACAGAAGATGTACTCATTCCAATGATTGACGCTCGGGCCATATTTCATGACGTAGCTGGTCGCATCCATATTGCGTAACGAAACAGCGCTTGGCTGCTCAAGACATGAACAACCTAATCAACTGGCAACCGGACGGACCACGGCACTGATCAGTGACGAACATCATCGCAGTGGTGCATGTCATTTCACACAAAGTGCACTTTGTGTTACCTGCGCCGTCGGTGGCGTTGCCTCAACGTATCGGCGGCCTCTCCGGTCTCGATGTCAGCACGAACCTCAGGAAATTGGCCCGGATCCTGCGACGGTGTCGAGCTTGGCTACGCTAGCGGTCGGATCCTCGGAGCGATGCGACTCGCCCTCGAAGATTGCGCCCTGGTCGATAGTGAGCATCGTGTAGTAAATTGCGCCTTCGACCTTGCTCGATGATTGCAACACGATGCGCTTGCCGCGGATCGAGCCCTAAACGGTGCCACGCACCACGACCTTTTCGCCGACGATCCCACCCGTGATGCGCGCATTCTCGCCGACACTGATGTTCGTGACGTGCACATCGCCCATGACCTCGCCGTCGATCTGCACCTCGCCCTTCGACAAGAGTTTGCCAATCACGGTCAGATCGCTGTCGATGATGGATGAGGTCGATTTGTTGCCAGCTCGCCCCCTGGTCAACGGGCGGGCGATCGGCGAGCCGGCGCCCTGGCTAGCTGGCGGCAAGGGCGGTAGCGCCGTAGCGATATCGAGCGGACTGATTTCCCTGCTGGGCTTCTTCGTGAACATCGAGGCCTACCTCCTACTAAAAAACCTCATGGGTGCCGCCCTCCTGACCCGTTGTTTGTGATGGACCGATTGAGCTGTCCGCCGTGAGTTCTAACATTATTTTCGGTTTGACGGCACGCACTATTGGCCCTGACCTTCGTCAGTCGCGTGATGGTCGAGGCCAACAAGCCCGGCGCATCCTTGCCGAGCAACGCAGCCAACGCCTCCTCACAGGCGCTGGTCGAGACGCCATTCAGATTGAGAGACAGGGCCATGCTGGTCTCCGCACTGAGGAACCGGAAGATGGCCGACGATCAGGGAACGCACAAGCGTGTGCGGCTGCATGCCGGGCGGCTGCAATGGGCGCGAGGCATCCAGTTCTACCGGCACAACGGCTCGAACAAGCATTTGTCCGGCCCCACGATGGTACTGCCTGTCTTCAACACCTCGACAATGATAGGATGCGCCAGGATGAAGGCGTCGTGGGCGCGCGGTGTCAAGGTAGAGTCCGATAGAGTCCGAAGTCCGGCGATGTGCGGCATAGCTCATGACAGTGCTCCTTCCGATGTCCGCGCCAGCTATTGAGTATTTCTCAAGTGCGCGCCTGTTGTTTGAAGCGACAACGGCGCATCAAAGTCGGTCGGACAAAGGATATCCGCTCACCAGATCGCTGAGAAAATCTCGCTTTTTGCTCCACGCCGTCAGGGAACGCGCCGTGTTCCTTCCAGCTCGCTGCCCCACCTACTGCATCACGTCCCGGGACGCGCTCTTACTTC
>JANLQJ010000355.1:0-15484 GCA_031367715.1 Hyphomicrobiaceae bacterium
TCTTCTCCCCGTTTTGGCGGGGAGTTGAGAAAAAAGCGCCGCCGCACTCAAATTTGCGCCTATCGGCCGACGCCGGGATAACGAGTCTTATACCGTCCAACCTATCGTTTGACTCGTGCTCGCAAACGTTGGGGCGCACCGCAGTGCGCCCGTCCAAGCGCTTGCCGCGCAGCTCGGGGGGTGCACTGCTGTGCGCCCCTACGCCATGACCTCTGTCACGAACCTTCAAAGTGACAGGTCAAACCATAAGTGGGCTGGTATTATGGGCATCATTTGAATGTTACAGAACACGAGCTGTGGCCCCTTCACTTGCCCAATCACGACAGGTTGACCTACCCCTAGCCGATTGTCCAGGCCAGCGCCGCCTTCACATCGCCACGCCCGCTTCCCACATGGTCCAGTTCAGAGACCCACGACCTGGAGGCAGCATGTCCCTGGCCTTGCAACGTCCCGACGATGGCGCGGCGTCCGATGCCTCGCTGCTCGATGCGTATTCGCGCGCGGTCATCGCGGCGGTGGAGATCGCTGGCCCTGCGGTCGTGCATGTCCAGGTCGAGGGCGCGCGCGGGCGCCGGCAACAGTCGCGCGGTTCGGGTTCCGGCGTCATGATTTCCCCCGACGGCCTGCTGCTCACCAACCATCATGTCATCGCCGGCGCCGAGCGCATCGAGATCGCGCTCGGAGACGGCCGCAGGCTCGGCGCCCGCCTGCTGGGGCAGGACCCTGAGACCGACCTTGCCGTGCTGCGGGCAGAAAGCACCGAGCGCTTCCACGCCGCCGAGTTCGAGGATTCCAAGCGCGTGCGGCCAGGCCAGCTTGCCATCGCCATCGGCAATCCGCTCGGGTTTCAATCGAGCGTCACGGCCGGCGTGGTCAGCGCCACCGGCCGCTCGCTGCGCTCGCAGTCGGGTGCGCTGATCGACGATGTGATCCAGACCGATGCCGCGCTCAATCCTGGCAACTCCGGTGGCGCGCTGGTGACCTCGCACGGCCGTGTGATGGGCATCAACACGGCCATGATCATGGGCGCGCAGGGCATCTGCTTTTCGGTTGCCAGCAACACAGCGCTGCTGGTGCTGACGCAATTGCTCACGCACGGCCGCGTCCGCCGCGCCCGCATCGGCATTGCCGGCAGCCATGTGCCGCTGCCGCGCCGCATCGCCCATGCCAACGGGCTGACCCAGGCCACAGCGGTGCAGGTGGTCGAGGTGCCAACTGGCAGCCCGGCGGATCTGGCCGGTGTGCAGCCGGGCGATATCCTGGTCGGATTAGATGGGCAGGTTATCGAGGCGGTGGACGATCTGCTGCGCGTGCTCGATGCCGGACGGATCGGACGCGAGGTGGATGTGCGGCTGCTCAGGCGCGGCGTGATGCAGGCGATGACTCTGGTGCCGGTGGAAAAGGTGTGAAGGTCGCGCGCTCACAGGTGCGATGGCTTGGCACCAACGCCGTCGGTGTCGCCGCCGACCCACAGCGTGGGCGAAAAGCGGGTCTCCAGGTTCTGACGCTGCGTAGCCGGATCGTCGCTCTCAGATATTCCGAAAACCGGGTTGTGATGAAGTCGTTCGGTTCGCTCTTCTGATGGGACACAAGGTCGAAATGGCGTAGGGGGCAGCTTGCGGCCGCCCGCACAGCTCACGCACGTTGCACGAGGGCGGCCGCAAGCCGTTCGGCTCGACGTCGGTCAGCGCACGACCTGCAGGTTGCCGATGCGGGCATCTGCCAGACGTTGCATGGCCTAAAGTGGGCACCAGTGTGCTTTGGCAGGCTCATGGACGGCAAAAAAATTGCGCATTCCTTGATACAAATACTGCCGTTCTCCGTTATCTCGAAGGCTAAATCCTCACTAAGCCGCGCAAATCAGGAACAATGGCACCCGCCGGCAGGTCTGGGTATTCGTCGGGCGCATGGCTGCGGTTGACCCACACCGTCGCGAATCCGAACGCCGTCGCGCCCGCAACATCCCAGCGGTTGCCCGATACGAACGTGATTTGCTCGCGGGTGGCGCCGAACTTGGTCATGGCCAGGCGATAGGCGCGGCTGGAGGGCTTGAAGATGCCGACCTCGTTGACGCTCAAAATGTGGTCCAGCAGCGGCTCGATGCCGGCCGAACGGGCGGCCTTGTCGAGCATGTCGGGATCGCCGTTGGACAGGATGGCGGTGCGCGAGCGATTGCGGCGCAGCGCCGTCAGCACCTCCTTGACCTCGGGGAAGACGGCCAGGCTGTCATAAGCCGCGAGCAGCTTGTCGGTCAGTTCCGGCGCCGTCACCCCAGTCGCCGCCATGGCGTAAATAAGGCTTTGTTTCAATAGCTTACGGAACGTCTCGGGCTTGCCCGTAAGGGCGTGGATCCAGGTGTATTCCAGCGTCTTGGCTCGCCACAGCGCCGACAGCCGGTCGGCCTCTGGGCCGATCTCGGGCGCCAACGGGGCGACCGCCGCGTGCACATCGAACAGCGTTCCATAGGCGTCAAAGACGTGGATCGTCTGGGTCATGGGGTTGCCCTTTACCGTCGCTTAATGGCTTTGCAATATGATGAAATCGCGGTCAACCATATGTTTCGCGGTGGTCTAGATGAGCAATGCCGGATACGCGGTCGATATCCACAAGGTCGCCGACAATGACAAGCGCATGGCGCTGTTTCTCGGCATCGCCTTTCTGTTCGTCTGGGTGGTCGCCATCAACATCGGCGTCCAGGATATGGCGCCACGTTGGTTCCAGCGCCAATTCGAATGGATGTCCAATGAAGACATTCCGCCAATTTTCCTAAGCATGGCCTTCGCCTCGCTGATCGCGGCCGCCGGCATCTGGCTGTTCAGCGGCCACGGAAACAAACTCTATCATATCGATAGCACAGGTGTTGAGAGCCTCGGCACGTTCGGCTCGGCAAGCTATCGCTGGATGGATTTCAATCGGCTCGATCGCGAAGTTTCCGAGATCATTTTGCATATCAGTCCGATTGCGCGGCGCCGTTTCGGGCCAGCCAAGCTGGTTTTCGACATCTCGCAGCTGGATTGCTCGGGGCCGCAGCTGGAAGCGCTGCTGGTGCACTACCGGCCCGATCTGTATCGCACACAGAGCAGCGCTGGCGAGCGGAAGTTCGGCTAAGGACGCGGGCTGACCCGACTGCTGGCCGTGCCGCTCTCGTAGGTTGCAATGACACGCCGCAGCCGCTGTTCGATGTCGTGCCTGTCACAGTCTGGCCACGGCGTTTCTGCGCAACGTCGCAGGCAGTCCAAGCCGCGATATGCGGCTGCCACACGTCCATCACGCTCGGCAACCGCAAGGCTGAGCACGATTTCCCGCCGCCCGTCATCCCCCGTCGCCGCACGCAGCGGCGGCATTGGCCGGTTCTTGAAGTCCCGATAGGCGTTGCACAACTCATCGGAACGGTCTGGCTCTCCGATCACCCGGCCGGGAAAGTCAGTCGAATTGTCCGATCCGGCGTCGATCGTGGGGCTGTTCCCACCGAGCCAGCGCTCGCAGACCGTCCAAGCGGCGGCCAGCAAACCAAGCAGCATCAATGGTGCGATTACACTGGTCACACGAACCTACTTTGGACCCGGGCGCACGCCGGAATTCTTGCAACAAACCCGGGCCTTCTGCCCGAAAGCTGGCAAATTAGCCACAGATCAGGTTGGCAATGCCACAATTGAGCCGTCAACTCACAGCAAGTTGCGGGTAAGAACAACAACCAAACTTGCAGTCTGCGCTTGCCGAACTCAGATAGGGCGAGCACACGATTAGGACGACGGGTCCAATTGATCGGCCCGCATTGCCGAACTGATATGCCGCCAGGGATTGCTATCAACCGAGGCCCCGATGAAACCGACAACACTGCTGCTGGTCGCGTTCAGTTTTCTCGCCGGGCTCGCGGTTGGGCTGTCGGGTCCGCTGGCCAAGGCCGGTGACGGCTTGTTGCGGGTGATGTCGGCCGACACGCAGGCCGCGCCGCGTGTCGATCGCATCACGGCCTCGTTCGAAACCCAGCGTGGCACTTTCCAGCCGGCCGACTTCCGCTGGCCGCTGCAGCGGGCGACCAAGTCGAATGTGTTGTGCGCTCCCAAGGATGCCGATCCGGTGCACCAGCTGATCACAGGCGTACAGCATCTGTAGAGTTCATCGACTCTCGGTTCGATGCGACGTCGACAAACTATAATCCGGCCTGTGCATCGTATGTGTCCAACGGCGCGAATTTGGCTGGCGCAACTGATTTCCCCCGTCGGTTTTTTCCCAGTCATTGGAGCATTTTTGCGGCTCTGAACGTGTTGTGTTCCCAAGATTTCAACGCAAAAGCGCCCAATCTACGGGCCTTTCCTACAGGACACGCTTGCAAAACCCCGCAAATACGCGTGTATCAGGGCGCAGCGCGACAACTTGCCGTGCTGGTTTGCTTGGCATTTGCGCTAGGAGTCGCGCGTTTCCTCGGGCTTGCGTGTTGCCACTTCGGCCTTTCGGCCAGTCGCAGGCACGAAAATTGGCCGGACTGTGCCCGCCGCACGGATGGCGTTTTGCCCAGAGGAAAATGGTTTGCAAAGGAAAGGACGCTGACAGCATGAAGACCCCGATGAAGGCGAAGCTTGTCGTTAAGGGCAGGGCATTGAAGGTGAAGGCCGCTCCGGCCAAGGTCGCTCCGGCAAAATCGGCCGACGCCAAAGCCGTCGCCAAGACGCCGACAGTTACTTTGAGCCATCTCGCCAAGGATCTTGCCGAGACGCATCAGCTGCCCAAGAAGCAGGCAGCCACCATTCTCGCCGATCTGACGGCACTGATCTCCAAGCACCTCAAGAAGGGCTCGCGCATCCGCATCAACACGATCGGCATTCTGCAGGTCCGCAAGCGCCCGGCGCGCATGGGCCGCAACCCGGCGACGGGCGAAGCCATCAAGATCAAGGCGAGCAAGAAGGTTGCCTTCCGCGCCGCCAAGGAGCTGAAAGAGTCGATCTAGTCCGTCTGTCCGTAACCGGACAGACGCTAAGACCAGGACGATCGGGCGACGGGAAAATACCGTCGCCTATTTTTTTTATTCGTGCACGTCACTCAGGCCGCAGAAAGTTCGCTAGCATTGACCGGTTCTGTTGGAATCTCAATGATTTGTCCGACCGGAATGATATCAGCCTGAACTGCGACCGGCAGCTCCGAGGGAGCAATTGGCACCTGCTCACCGGCTGCCAGGACTGGCAAGACAACATCCTCGGCAACGGCGGCCAGAGCCACAACCGGCGCTCGCTCAACCATTGCAATACTCGCTGTAACAACCGGCGCGATTGCAATACTGGCAACGACTGCTTCTGCTGGAACGCTGGCGACCATTGCCTCGACGGCAACAGCTGCGGTCACAACAGGTGCCACTGCAGCTGGCCCCGGCACCCAGCGCTCCTCGGCCGTGGTCCAGGGCCAATTACGCGCAATGGGCTCGGCAAGCAGCGCAGCGAACCGGCTGCGCGCTTCCAGCGTGCGCAAGCGCTGCATATAGCTGAGCTTCAGACCGACACGAATGTCGTTGCGCTCAATCAGAAAACCCTCGACGGCATTGAAGTTCCGCATCAGCACCAGCGCCTTGCGCAATTCCTCGGGCGGCATCTGGATCTGCGTTTCGACTTCGCGCAGGCTGAGCGCGTTGGCATCCGGCTTCATCATATAGCGCACGAAATAAGCCGAGAGCTTCATCACCTCGCGCGAAACCCATGGCGCGCGGTTGATATCTTCGAGCCAGATATCGCAGGCGAACGGCAGGTCGCTGCGCTCGATACCCAGAATATCGGAGAAGCGCAAACGGCGATGTTCGCTCACGGTAGATCCTCGAGTGGCGGGAGTGGCCCCACAGCCACTGCCTGCCAGAATGGCGCAAACTGCTGAAGCGCCCCTTAAGGTCGACGTTAAAGTGGCTTCAGTTTCGCCTCGATGCTTGCGCGCTTGGGTTCCAGGAACGGCGGCAGCGAGAGCTTTTCCCCCAGCGTCGCCAGCGGTTCGTCGGCTGCGAACCCCGGTCCATCCGTCGCGATCTCAAACAGGATGCCGTTGGGCTCGCGGAAATACAGCGAGCGGAAGTAGTAGCGCTCGACCTCGCCGGAACTGGGCATGGCGAACGTGGCGGCACGCTCGGCCCAGGCCGTGAGGCCAGCGCGGTCGGGCGTGCGGAAAGCGACGTGGTGCACGGCACCTGCTCCTTGCGTGGCAATCGGCGCGGCTGGTTCCTCGATGACATGCAACTCGGCGGCGGCCCCGCCCGGGCCCATGGCGAAAACCTGCACTTTTTGGCCGGAAACCGCAGGGTCGGGATAAACCGGCTCTTTGCGCATGTTCATGACTTCGACCAGCACGCGCTCGGTCTTGGAAATGCGCGGCACGCTGAGCGTCATTGGGCCGAGGCCGCGGATCTGATGCTCGGCGGGCACTGGGCTCTTGTCCCACGGGAAGGCTTCGCCAGCGCCGCCATCATCCACCAGCACCAGGCGCTGGCCTTCCGGGTCTTCGAAGGCAAGACTCGGCCGGCCGTTGCGATCGGCGATGGCGTCAACCGCAAGGCCAGCGGCGTTCAGCCGTTTCTCCCAGTAACCAAGCGTTCCCTTGCCCGCGACGCGAAGCCCTGTGCGCACTACCGAATGCGAACCGCGCTGCTCGGGACCGACTGGCCAATCGAAAAATGTGATGTCGGAGCCGGGTGTCGCCGCGCCGTCGCCAAAGAACAGGTGATAGGCGCTGGTATCGTCCTGGTTGACGGTCTTTTTCACTAGCCGCATGCCCAGCACCTGGGTGTAGAAGCGGTGGTTGTCCGAGGCGTGCGCGGTAACGGCGGTGAGATGGTGCAGTCCGGTGAGGGCGAGGGTCATGATTGAGGGCTCCTGAAGGTCTGCTGCGTTTGGCGCGTCGCTCGGGTCGGCGGCGGTGGGCACGGTTCGATGCGCCGATCACAACTCGTCGGCTGCCGGTCACAGCTGCTTGAGTTCGGCTTGCGACAACGGGTTGCTCACGTACATATGGCATCAAGCGCGCAGCTTCCAGGTGCAAGACTGGAATTGCTGCCATTCCGAAAGGTGCAAGATGGCTGCCGAAATCGACTCCGCTGCGGCGGCCAATGACCGCCTCACCGTCAAGCGGCTGCTGCCGCTGATCGCCCTCCTGGCGGTGCCGGTGTTGGCCTATGCCACCGGCGCCTACAAACTGTTCTCGCTGGAGGTGCTGGCCCAATATTACACCACCTTGAAAGGCTGGATCAGTGCGCATTACCTGTTGGCGCTCCTGGCCTACATCGTCTTCTATGCTGCCTCGACCGCTCTCTCGCTGCCTGCCGGGTTGGTGGTTACGGTTGCGGGCGGCCTGTTCTTTGGATGGGCGGTGGGTGGTCCTGCGACGGTAATCGGCGCCACCATCGGTGCCACCATTCTGTTCCAGGTGGCGCAGACCTCGCTCGGCGCGGGCCTCGTGAAACAGGCCGGGCCCTGGGCCGAGAAGCTCAGCGAGGGCTTCCGCAAGGACGCGTTCAATTATCTCCTGTTCCTTCGTCTGGTGCCCGCGTTTCCGTTCGTGATCGTGAATCTGGTTCCGGCCATCCTTGGCATGCCGCTGTGGTCTTATGTGGTCGCGACGTTTATCGGCATCATTCCGGGTACGCTAGCGTTCTCCTATGTCGGTACGGGACTTGAAAGCGTGATTGCAGCGGCCACAGCGTCCTATCAAGCCTGCCTTGCGGGCAAGTCCGGGGCGGAGGCTGCCGTGTGCCATCTGACGGTTGAGGCCGGCAAGCTGGTGACGCCGCAGATCTTGATTGCGCTTGGCGCGTTGGCTGCCGTCTCGCTGCTGCCGATCGTGATCAAGTGGTGGTTCGGCTCACGGACGGCGTAGCTCTTCTTCTCCCAGCTCCTGACGCTCATCGTCCGCCCAGCCTTTGGCGCGCGAAGCGCCTGCGAGGGACGGTCTCCTCTCCCCTCGCCAAGTGGCGAGGGGAGAGGACGAACGCGCGTTTCACGCCGCATCCTTCTTCGGCACCAGGAACGCCGCCGCATCGGCGATGCCGCGTGCCGTGCTGACGAACTCCGACGGCATCATGATGATGGTCGTGGTGTTCTGCTCGGCGCCGACTTCGGTGATCATCTGCATCCGGCGCAATTCCAGGCCGGCTGGGCTCTTCATGATCACGGTGGCCGCATCGTTCAGCCGCTGCGCCGCCTCGAATTCGGCGTCCGCCTTGATGATGCGGGCACGCTTTTCGCGTAAGGCCTCGGCCTCCTGAGCCATTGCCCGCTGCATCGATTGCGGGATGACGACGTCCTTCATCTCGACCAGTTGCACTTCGACGCCCCAGGCCTCGGTGACGCCATCGACGGTGGCGCGCATCTCGGTCGAGAGTTTTTCCATCTCCTTCAACACATCGTCCAGCGTGTGGCGGCCGATGACATTGCGCAGCGTCGTCAGCGCGATCTGCGTCACGGCGGAATGCGCGTCCTTTACAGCGATGACCGATTTCACGGGATCGTTGATGCGGTACCAGACCACGGCGTCGACCTTGATCGGCACGTTGTCCTTGGTGATGGCCTCCTGCTGCTCGACCTTGGCCGTGACGACGCGCAGGTCAACCATGGTCTGGCGGTCGAGGATGGGGATGAGGAAATACAGCCCCGGCCCCTTGGCGCCGACGAGACGTCCAAGCCGCAGCACGACGCCGCGCTGGTATTCGTTGGCGACGCGCAGCGAGATGAGGACGAGGGCGAGGGCGGCGATTGCGAACGGCAGATAGCCGCCCCACGAGGTGAGGAAGTCAAACATGGTTTATGTCCTTGGAGTTGGAAAGCGCTGGCGGCCGGCGTTCGCAGCCCGTCAAGGGGGCGCGGTGGTTCCGGCGGGAGCGCGGGATATGTCACGCGGGGCGGCGGCGTTCCTTGGCCGACGGAGCCCGAGGGGAGATATGGGGAGTTCACCCCAGTTCTGCAAGTCCTGCGGATTCGACCAATTGATCAAACCCTATTCTGCGGCGACGGCTACTTTCGCGTTCGACGCATTGGCTTGGTCGTGGTCTGCGAGAAATTCCGTGAGATCGGCCAGGGAAGTTGGCGGCGGCAACGGTTTGCCATCGGCCCGAAAAATTTCGATCCACTCATCCACGATTTCGCAGAGTTCAGCGTAGACGGCTTTTTCGTCGTCGCCGTGGCAACCGCCATAGAACATGCCAGGAACCTGCCCAATGTAGCAACGGTCCTCTTCCGACCAAGCGACGATCTTGATGTACCGATCATGGTCCTTCATTTGTCGGCTCTCCGTATCGTTTCGGCGACCTTCCGCTCCTGGTAGGCATGGGCATCAGCGCCCGGCTTGCCCGATACTACCACCTTTGCACCCGACTTGGTATGCTCGTACTTGCGATGGCTACCCTTGCCGCCCAGGTTCTTGAAACCGGCAGCCTCAAGCTCAGCAATCAGCTCCCGGATCTTCTTCGGCACGCCCCGCCCCACCCAAAGCCTGCACCGCATCGATCCCCTAAGCCGGAACGGCCTCCAGCGCATTCGCCCGGTCGTGTTCTCCAAGAAACATTTTGAGATCGTCAAGTGTCGTTGGCGGCGGCAATTGATCACCGTCGGCCTTTTCCATTTCAATCACTTCCTCGACGATGTCGCAGAGCTCAGCGTACACGGCCTTCTCGTCGTCGCCATGGCAGCCACCGAAAAACAGGCCCGGGACGCGACCGACATAGCAGCCGTCCTCCTCGGACCAGGCGACGATTTTGATATACCGATCACTGTCCTTCATTTGCCAGCTCTCCGTAACGCGGCGTCCACTTCCTGTTCCTGGTAAGGTTTGGCATCCGAACCCGGACTGCCCGATACTATCACTTTTGAGCCTGACTTGGCATGCTTGAATTTGCGATGACTGCCTTTCCCTCCGTCATTGCGGAAACCGGCGGCCTCAAGCTTTCTTATCAGCTCCCGGATCTTCTTCGGCACGCCTCGTCCCCCGCACCCTCACCCCTCACGCCACCTCCGCCGACTTGCTCCGCTCCATCCTCTTCCGCAAATTCGGGTCCAGATACCGCTTACGAATCCGAATGCTCGCGGGTGTCACCTCAACCAGCTCGTCGTCCTCGATGTAGGCCAGCGACTTTTCCAGCGTCATCTGCATCGGCGGCGACAGGGCGGTGCTCTCATCCTTGCCGGCGGCGCGCACGTTGGTTAGCTTCTTGTTCTCGACCACGTTCACGATCAGATCGTTGTCCTTGGCGTGCTGGCCGATCACCATGCCTTCGTAGACGGTGGTCTGCGAACCGATCATCAGCTTACCGCGATCCTCCAGATACCAGAGCGAATACTGCGTCGCGACGCCCGCAGCGTTGGAAATCAGCACACCATTGCGGCGGCCCTGCACTTCGCCCTTGAAGGCGCCGTAGCTGTGGAACAGCCGGTTCATCACCGCAGTGCCGCGCGTGTCGGACAACAGTTCGCTCTGATAGCCGATCAGACCGCGTGTCGGCGCCTTGAACACCAGGCGTTGGCGGCCACCACCCGAGGGCCGCATTTCCAGCAGATCGCCGCGGCGCTCTGAAACTTTCTGAACCACCACGCCGGTAAATTCCTCATCGACGTCGATGATCACTTCTTCGAACGGCTCCAGCTTCTGGCCCGTGGCCTCATCAATCTTGAACACCACTTGCGGGCGCGACACGGTCAGCTCGAAGCCTTCGCGGCGCATGGTCTCGATCAGAATGGCCAGCTGCAACTCGCCGCGGCCCGACACCATGAAGGCATCGGTTTCGCCAGTTTCGGAAATGCGCAACGCCACATTGCCCTCGGCCTCGCGCATCAGCCGTTCGCGGATGACTCGGCTCTGTACCTTGTCGCCCTCCTGGCCGGCCAGCGGGCCGTCGTTGATGCGGAAGGTCATGGACAGCGTCGGCGGATCGACCGGCTGCGATTCGATCGGAGTGTCGACTTCGATGGCGCAATAGGTGTCGGCAACCGTTGCCAAAGACAGCCCAGCGATGGCGATGATGTCGCCCGCAACGCCACGCTCGATCGGCTGACGCTCCAGGCCGCGGAAGGCCAGCACTTTGGAGGCGCGGCCGGTCTCAAGCACCTTGCCATCGCGCGACAGGGCCTTGATGGCCATGTTCGGCTTGACCGAACCCGACGAGATGCGGCCAGTGAGAATGCGCCCGAGAAACGGATCGACTTCCAGCGTGGTCGCCAGCATGCGGAACGGCCCGGCTTCGACCGTCGGCTTGGGGACGTGCTTGATGACCATATCCAGCAGCGGCCCCATGTCGCCCTTCGGTCCGTTCGGGTCGAGCGCCATCCAGCCTTCCTTGGCCGAGCCGTAAAGCACAGGAAAATCAAGTTGGTGCTCGTCGGCATCGAGGGCGGCGAACAGATCGAAAATCTCGTCCAGCACCGCGCCGTGGCGCTCGTCGGGACGGTCGATTTTGTTGATGGCGACGATCGGCCGGATGCCACGCTTGAGCGCCTTGGAGACCACGAATTTGGTTTGCGGCAGCGGGCCCTCCGAGGCGTCGACCAGCACGATGGCACCGTCAACCATGCTCAAGATGCGTTCCACCTCGCCGCCGAAGTCGGCATGGCCGGGCGTATCGACGATGTTGAGGCGCGTATCCTTCCACACCAGCGAGGTGCACTTGGCTAGAATGGTAATCCCGCGTTCGCGCTCCAAGTCATTGGAATCCATGGCTCTTTCGGCCACGCGCTGATTGTCGCGAAACGATCCCGACTGCTTGAGCAGCACATCGATCATGGTGGTCTTGCCATGGTCGACGTGGGCGATGATAGCAATATTTCGGAGCTCCATGCGGGGACCCGTGGCTTTCTGTAAGGATTGCTGATGGTTGGGCTTTCCGGCAGCGCTTAGCACATTGCTGCATTGCACGCTATGGAGAAGCACGACAGGCACGGCTTTGCTGCCCGCCTGGTGTTGCCAGCGGGCCGAACGTGACGGGAGCGCGGGCGCCGGACGGCCGCAAGGGTAGATACTTTATGGCGGCCATCCGGCGCCCATGCTGCGGAGATTTTTACCGTGGCCTGTGCTCTCGGGTCGGGGTTTGACGCCCGACCCTGCCTCTTTGGCGTCCGCCGTCCGGTCCCCGCGACGGGGCCGAACTTTGGAGGGCACGACCGCCCGGCTTCCGGGTCTCCTGGGTCCGTCCATGCGCATGCCAGCGCACGGCCCCGAGCATCCGGCCACCGCAATCCCCTGCCACGTGCACGACGGTCGCGACGACGTCCCGTATTGGCAGGCAATGAGGCAAGACTATAGTAATACTTGAGTAAACGCAACAAATAAAAGTATAAAATGGTTAATGGCTGCGCCTGACGTCCGTCGATTGTGGGTTAGAAGTGTCGGATGCTGGTTTCCATCAGGTGTCATACTCGGGCTTGTCGCACGACTGTCCGGGGATGACACTGGCCGCGACCGCCGCCCAGCAACACAAAATAAAGGCTTACCCGTTAGATTTCGTGAGTTGCGTGGGTGATCATCGCTGCTGTTGCGCGCTGTTTCGCCCCGAACTTACGGGACGCATCGACGATGATGAAGGGTGAAGGCGATTACGCCCGCATGAACCGGCACACGGTTCAAGTGACGATTACGCTGGCAACCGGCGTGCAGATGCGCGGCAACGTGTTCCACTCCAAGCAGCGCACG
This sequence comes from Hyphomicrobiaceae bacterium, assembly GCA_031367715.1. Lineage (GTDB taxonomy): Bacteria > Pseudomonadota > Alphaproteobacteria > Rhizobiales > Hyphomicrobiaceae > JANYHF01. The sequence continues at coordinate 12,643 of JANLQJ010000355.1, forward strand.
CTGCAGGAAGAGCTCAACAAGGGCGAGGCGTTCCTCGAATTCGAGCCGATGGAAGGCCAGAAGATGTTCCTTGCTCGCACGGCCATTGCCGCGGTGAAGGAATTCAACATTCCGCGAGTTGACCAGATGAGTCGGCGAACCTCGGCGCTCGAACAATACGACCCCTACGAGGTGCTCGGCCTCCAAAAGGGCGCCGACGCCGGGCAAATCCGCAACGCCTATGTCACGCTGGCCAAGATCTACCATCCGGATCGCTTTTTGCGCACCGATCTGCCGCCCGAAGTGGCCGAATATCTCAGCGCCGTCGCAACCCGCGTCAACCTCGCCTATTCCGAGCTGCGCATGACCGTGGCCGGCCACCAGGCCATGGCCGAAAACGCGGCTTGATGCCTTAAGGCTGAGCCAGATTGGACCCACGACCGTGAACGTCGTGTAATCCGGCGCACGGGCGCCGAGCGCGCAGTCGCGCGCTGGGCCTGGCGGCCGTAGATTGGCAATCGTATCTTTCCAGTGCCCACTGCCCCCGTCCCGGCACGAACCCTGCAACCTCCCGTCCAGCAACACCCATTCGTGTCATTCTGGAACGGCAGGCAAGCAATTCATGTTCGAACGCAATCGCATCGACCGGCCCCAAGAGGCCGAAAAATCCTCCACCGCCGTGGAAGTCATGCTGGAGGATGGCGATACCGTCACCGGGCGCATGTTCTTTCCGGGCACCCGCTCGCTCGGCGACGAGCTGAACCAGACCAGCGGCTTCATTGACTTCGAGGCGTTCGACGGCGACCGCTTCTTCCTGAGCAAGGGCTCGGTGCAGGTGGTGCGGCCAAAGCAGATTCCGCGCGCCGACCACCTGACCCGGGCGCAAAATAAGAGCGAACTGTTCAATCCCTGGACCGTACTGGGCGTCGCCGATACGGCAAGCAAGGACGAGGTGCGCGAGGCCTATCACGCGCTGCTCAAGAAGTACCATCCGGACCGCTTCTCGAACATGGAGCTGCCGGCCGAGGTGAAGGACTATCTCAACGCCATGGCGCGCCGGATCAATGCGGCTTACACGTCTCTCAACGGCGGCCTGAAGCGCGAGGCAGCGTCGGCGAAGGCTTGAAGTCGACGCCTGGACGGATCTCTCCTCGCTCCCTGGCAGAACCAGGCGGAGAGGAGAAAAATTCAAGCCTTTCGCGCATCCCCGTTGGTCGCAGGCACATCGCGCCAGGGCTTGGGAGTATTTTGCTCCTTGTCAAAGAGATCTTTATGCATCGTATCAATCGCGGGATCGGGCAGAGCAGCGCGAGCCTGCCGCTTGCCCTGCCTTGCTTGCCACTGCGCTGCATAGCGCGTCGTGCCAGACCTCTTCAGTCGGCGACTTCCCGGCAGGAGGAGCGGTTTGCTGGGCTCTTCAAGATCGAGCTCATCGAGGAAGCTTTCGCGCAGCGCATAGAACGAATGCAAAATGGCATCGCGGACCTGCTTGCGTCCTTCGACGGAGACAACAAACGGCTTGGCCGGATTTAGAGTCTGCAGGACGCGCCTCATGTCATGCAATGGTTCGTAGGGATAGGCACCCACCAGTCCACGCGTCTCCCCGACATTGCGGTAGACCGTCCGCATATTGTCGATGGTCTCGCTCAGGATGTTGAAGGCGGCGACATATTGCTGGCTGGTCGGCTGTTCCAGATGGGTGAATTCCAACAGCGCCGATTTGGCGTGCAGCACGTCCCGCCACTCCTCTTTCAGCGAGTCGATGAAGGACGAACGTTTCTGGTAGACGTTGGTGAGATAGGCGACCCCGCCGGTGGCGATCAGCAACGACATGTCCTTAAGATAGTCGTAGGTCGCCAGCCAGGCGATGTAGCCGAGGCTGCCATTTTCCTGCAGCGGGTAGCTGAAACGCGCAACCGCCGCCAGCAGCAGCACCGTGCCCAGAAACACGAAAGTATAGGTCAGCTTCCGCTTCAAATTCCGACGAGTCATGGCTCCCCCAGCAGGTCCGTAGAACGCCCACTGCCGTTTGACAGGCCAACCGAGGCGAAATTCTGGATCATGATGTTACGCCAGCGCCCGCCAGGCCAGGATCAGCCGGGCCGCGGCAGACACATAGCACACGGCGGCGAACGCCCCGGCAAGCCAGGGAAACACCACAGGAAACAAGCAGCAGGCGACGAACACGGCGATGGTCTCGGCGCCCTCGGCAAGTCCAGCCATGTAGTACAGTGACTTTTTCCCCTGCAACTTTGTTTCAAGGCCGCGCTTCTGCGCCATGATGGCGAACGACAGGAACACGGCGCCATTGGCATAAAAGCTGGCGATCAGCGCGGCCGCGGGCAACGCATTGTGCCAGGGGTCAAGCATGGCGAAGGCGAGCGGAACCGAGCCATAGAAGATGAAATCGAGCGCAATATCCAGAAAGCCACCACGATCGGTCGGCCCGCTTGCCCGCGCGACGGCTCCATCCAACCCATCCAGCAGCCGTCCGAGCAGGATCAATCCCAGCGCCACCCACATTTGGCTGAACACGATGGCCACCGCCCCCATCATGCCGCAGACAAAGGCGGTCAGCGTCACCTCGTCGGCACCAATGCGGGCGCGGGCCAAAAGATGACCCAGTGTGTTCAAGGGCGGATCGATCCAGCCGCGTATCTGTGCGTCATACATAGTCTGCTCCAAGGCTGGACTTGGCGTGCGCCCGCGAAACTGCCTACAACATGCCGCTAGTACCCACTATCGCAAATCCCTGGCACGTCCGATCGCCGAGGCCGGAGCGAACGGCAGGCGGCGGCGCGAAGGCGATGCGGTTGCATCGTCGAGCGTCGCCAACGCACCGGGCGCCCGGGTTCGGCGACCC
>JANLQJ010000359.1:0-6139 GCA_031367715.1 Hyphomicrobiaceae bacterium
GATGGCCATCAGGACCAGGCCGAAGGAAATCGGCAGATAGCCGCCGTCCAGGAACTTCAGGCTGTTGGCGCCGACAAAGGCGATGTCCGCCAGCAGCAGCGGCCCACAGATGGCCAGCGCCCATTGCGGGGGCCATTTCCAGAGCATCGAGACGACGATGTAGGCCAGCAGCGTATCGATCATCATGGCGCAGCTGACGGCGATGCCATAGGCCGAGAGCAACGAATCCGAGTTTTTGAACGTCCACACTAGGGCGGCGACGCCAAGAAACAGCAGCATGTTCACGCGCGGCACGTAGATCTGCCCGGCCTGGGTTTCCGAAGTGTGCAAAATCTGCAACCGCGGCAGCAGGCCAAGTTGAATGGCCTGCTGAGTGAGCGAGAAGGTGCCTGTTATGACGGCCTGGCTGGCGATCACTGTTGCCGCGGTGGCCAGAAAGATCAGCGGCACCAGCGCCCACTTCGGCGCCATCAGATAGAACGGATCGACCACGGTTTCAGGGTGGGCCAGCACCAGCGCGCCCTGCCCAAGATAGTTGACAGCCAGCGACGGCAACACCACGGCCATCCAGGCCAGCGCGATCGGCTGGCGGCCAAAGTGGCCCATGTCGGCGTAGAGCGCCTCGCCGCCGGTCACGGCCAGCACGACCGATCCCAGGATCGCCAAGCCGACAAAGCCATGGCCGAACAGGAATTTGACGGCGTAGAACGGGTTCACGGCAGCCAGTACGCCGGGATTCAGGGCGATGTTGGCTATCCCCATCAGGAATAGACTGCCGAACCACAGCAACATGATCGGGGCGAAGAAATTGGCCACTTTCTGGGTGCCGCGGAACTGCACGCCAAACAGAACTGTTACGATGACAAGAGTCACTGGGACGACGAACCAGGCGAACACCGGCAGCGCCACCTCGACGCCCTCGACCGCCGACAGCACCGAGACTGCCGGCGTCAGGATCGCGTCGCCATAGAACAAGGACGCGCCGATAATCCCGAGCATGAACACCGGCAGCGTGCGCCGGCCAATGGCGGTTTGCGCCAGCGCCATCAAGGACAGCGTTCCGCCTTCGCCCTTGTTGTCCATGCGCATGACGAACAACACGTATTTCACCGTCACCATGACCATCAGCGCCCACAGCAACAGCGACAGCAGGCCGATCACTTCGGCGCCGGGATCCCCGCCCTTGGCCAGATGGGAGAGCGAAAAGCGAAAGGCGTAGAGCGGGCTGGTGCCGATGTCGCCGAACACCACGCCTAGGCTGGCGAAGGCCGGCAGGGCCAAGACGCCATAGCGGCCGAATTGGCTCACAGCCGCACCGGCGCCATCAGGCGCCCCGGAAGAGGATGTCATGGTTGCAAAGTCCGCGCAGGTGACCTGTTGCGAAGGGCAAGGCCCAGAGACGGCGCGGGGCCGAGGGAGGGTCTGCGAGAAACGTCGGCAGTGGCGGTATCGACCCGCCATATTGCGCCGCTTCATAGCGCATGGCATGAGACACCGCAACAGATGCCGGATTGGCCGTTGGGTCGCATCGAAGGATACAGCATCATGCCAGCAGCAATCGCCCACAAGGACATGGCCAACGCCATCCGCGCGCTCTCGATGGACGCGGTGCAGAAGGCCAATTCCGGCCATCCCGGCATGCCGATGGGCATGGCGGACGTGGCGACCGTGCTGTTCACCAAATTCCTGAAATTCGATCCAGCGCACCCCGATTGGTCCGACCGCGACCGCTTTGTGCTGTCGGCCGGCCACGGCTCCATGCTGCTGTATTCGCTGCTCTATCTGACCGGCTATCCGGACATGACGATCAAGGAGATCGAGAATTTCCGCCAGCTCGGCTCCAAGACCGCCGGCCATCCCGAGCACGGCCACGCCACAGGCATCGAAACCACGACCGGGCCGCTCGGCCAGGGCCTGGGCAACGCCGTCGGCATGGCGCTGGCCGAGCGCATGCTGAACGCCCGCCACGGCGATAGCATCTGCAACCATTACACCTACGTGATCGCCGGCGACGGTTGTCTCATGGAGGGCATTTCCCACGAAGCGATTTCGCTGGCCGGGCATCTGCGGTTGTCCAAGCTGATCGTTCTCTTCGACGACAACTCCATTTCCATCGACGGCGCGACCAGCCTTGCCGTGTCCGACGATCAGGGCGCGCGCTTTGCAGCCTCGGGCTGGGCAACCGCCAAGTGCGACGGGCACGATCCGGCGGCGGTGGCTGCGGCCATCGAGGCGGCCAGGAAAAACGACCGCCCGACCCTGATCGCCTGCAAGACCATCATCGGCTTCGGCGCGCCCAAGAAGCAGGGCACGTCCGGCGCACACGGCTCGCCGCTCGGCCCGGACGAGATCGCCGCGGCCCGCAAGCAGCTCGGCTGGGACGCGCCGCCGTTCGTGGTGCCAGAGCCGATACTGAAAGCCTGGCGCACCGCCGGCGCGCGCGGCGCCAAGGATTTCGCGGCCTGGGAGAAGGGTTCGCACAAGCTCGACAAGCATGGCCTCGCCCGCTTGCACGATCCCATCGATACCGAGATGTCGGAGGCCATCACCAAGGCCGCCGCCGTCCTCAAGGCCAAGTTCATCGCCGACAAGCCGAAGATCGCCACCCGCGTATCGTCCCAGCAGGTGCTGGAAGCCCTGATCCCCGCCGCCCCGGCGCTGATCGCGGGATCGGCGGACCTTACCGGCTCGGTCGGCACCAAGACCAGCCACTACAAGGCCGTCAACACCGGAAAATTCGAGGGCAACTACATCCACTACGGCGTGCGCGAACTGGGCATGGCCGCCGCCATGAACGGCATGGCGCTGCACGGCGGCCTGGTCCCGTTCGGCGGCACTTTTCTGGTGTTTACCGATTACGCCCGTCCCGCGATCCGCCTGTCCTCTCTGATGGGCCAGCGCGTCATCTATGTCATGACGCATGATTCCATTGGCCTGGGCGAAGACGGGCCGACGCATCAGGCCGTCGAGCACCTCGCGGCCCTGCGCGCCATGCCCAACCTGCACATCCTGCGCCCCGCCGACCCCGTGGAAGTGGCCGAATGCTGGGAGATCGCGATCCATGCGCGGAGCACGCCCTCGATCCTGGCCCTGTCGCGCCAGAACGTGCCGACGCTGCGGACGGGCGAGGCCGGCAACAATATGTCCGCCAAGGGCGCCTACGTCCTGCGCTCGGTGGCCGGCAAGCGCGACGTCACGTTGATTGCGACGGGTACGGAAGTGCAGATCGCGGTCGAGGCGGCCGAGGCGCTGGCCAAGGACGGCATCAAGGCGGCGGTCGTGTCGATGCCGGCGTCGGACATCTTCGACAAGCAGCCGGCGGCCTATCGTTCGGAGGTGCTGGGCGCCGCCCCGCGCATCGGCATCGAGGCGGCCATCGGCTTTGGCTGGGAGCGTTGGCTGGGGGACAACGGCGTGTTCATCGGCATGCCGGGCTTTGGCGCCTCGGGGCCGTATGAGAAACTCTACGAACACTTCGGCATCACGTCGGCCAAGGTGGTCGAGGCAGCGCGCAAACTGACTGGAAAAAAGTAAACGATCTCTATCCTACGCCGCAACCAAAGCGATCCAGCCCTTCTCCCTTTGGGAGAAGGTGGCTAAAGGCCGGATGAGGGGTTTGGAGCGCGGCGACTGCACTGAGGTCCGCACCCTGCGCAACGCCTCACCCCGGCCCTCTCCCCAAGGGAGAGGGGGCGCTGGAGCCGCAAACACCGAGTTCCGTCTAACGAGGATTCCACACCATGACCATCGACCTCAGCAAACTGCGCTCTATCGATCAAGTTGATGTGTTGGGCAAGCGCGTTCTGGTGCGCGCCGATCTGAACGTGCCCATGAAGGACGGTAAGGTCACGGACGAAACCCGCATCGAACGCTTCATGCCGACGGTGCACCTGCTCACCCAGCGCGGCGCGCGCGTCATCGTGCTGGCCCACTTCGGCCGCCCCGACGGCAAGGTCGTTCCCGCAATGAGTTTGCGTGAAGTCGCCGCCGTCATGTGGGTCTATGCCGGGCAACACGCCGTGCATTTCGCTGCCGATTGCATAGGGCCGGTGGCGGAAGAGGCGGTCGCCAATGTGCGTGATGGCGAGCTGTTGGTGCTTGAAAACACGCGCTTTCACGCCGGCGAGGAAGCCAACGATCCGGCGTTTGTCGCCATGTTGGCAAAGAATGGCGACCTCTACGTCAACGACGCCTTCTCGTGCGCCCACCGCGCCCATGCGTCCACGGAGGGTCTCGCCCACGTCCTCCCGGCCTACGCCGGCCCGCAGATGATGGACGAGATCAACGCCCTGAGCGCCGCGCTGGAAAACCCCAAGCGCCCGACCGTGGCGATCGTCGGCGGCGCCAAGATCTCCACCAAGATCCCGGTGCTGACGAACCTGGTCAAGAAGGTCGATAAGCTGATCATCGGCGGCGGCATGGCCAACACGTTTCTCAAGGCGCAAGGCGTGGACGTCGGTAAATCGCTGGCCGAAGCCGACCAGGAGCAGGTGGTCGGCGAAGTGATGGCCGCCGCTGCGGCTGCAGGTTGCGAGATCGTGTTGCCGGTGGACGGCGTGGTGGCCAAAGAGTTCAAGGCCGGCGCGGTGTCCGAAGCGCGCGACAATGCGGATGTGCCGGCCGATGGGATGATTTTGGACATCGGCCCGAAGTCGGTGATCGCCATGACGGCGCTGATCCGCAAGTGCAAGACCGTGCTCTGGAACGGCCCGGTCGGCGCCTTCGAGATTTCTCCTTTTGGAACGGGCACCTTCGCGCTGGCCAAGGAGGTCGCGCGGCTGACCCGGGCGGGCGAGCTGGTGTCGGTGGCCGGCGGCGGCGATACGGTCAGCGCGCTGAACATGGCGGGCGTGGCGGAGGATATGACTTACGTGTCGACGGCGGGCGGGGCGTTTCTGGAGTGGCTGGAGGGGCGGGATCTGCCGGGGGTGGCGGCATTGGCTGGGGGGTGAACTCGAGCCAGACACTGACGGTACGGATTGAAGTATCCGAATTACTAGGTACAGCGCCTGTAAATGAGAAATCGTTAAATGCCCATGAAATTGTATTCGCACTGGCAGTCTAGCGCATCTTATAGGGTGCGAATTGCTTTGAACTTGAAGCAGGTAGATTATTTACAAACCACAGTGGATCTTGCACCCACCAAGAGCCAACAGCACCGGCCAGAGTTCAAGGCTGTCAATCCTCAGGGATTGGTACCAACGCTAGTGCTGAACAACGGAACCGTACTTTCACAATCGATGGCGATCATCGAGTATCTTGAAGAGCTGGTACCAGTGCCGTCTTTATTGCCGGTCGAAGCCGCAGCCAGAGCACGTGTGCGTGCCATTGCGCAAATCGTGGCCTCGGACATGCATCCGCTGCATACGACTCGCGTCTTTACCTATTTGGCGAATTCGCTCGATCTCGAACCTTCTGCAATAGATTGTTGGACTAGCCACTGGGTGACGAGGAGTCTTTCGGTGATCGAAGCAATGCTCTCCGATGCGGACTATTGCCTCGGCACCACTGTAACAATGGCGGATATCTTTCTGGTGCCTGAAGTCTATGCCGCTCGTCGCTTTGGAGTGGATCTTGCTCTATTTCCGAAGGTGCGGAGGGTTGACGCGTGTTGCTCAAATCACGAGGCCTTCTATCGCGCACATCCGTCGGCACAGCCAGATGCACCGGTCGTGGCTTAGGAAAAAGAAGATCTGCGGGCGTTGCGACTCTTGCGGGTCACTCCGGACCGCGCGGTTCCATCGCCTTCTCCCTTTGGGAGAAGGTGCCCGAAGGGCGGATGAGGGGATCGCGGCCGGAGGGTTTCGCACGCACGTGCCACATCCGCACCGCCAACCCCCTCATCCGGCGCTGAAATGCGCCACCTTCTCCCAAAGGGAGAAGGAAGATCCGTGGGCGTCCGGCGTCGGAGGATCAATACCTCCAATTCGCTGTGTCGCGCCGGAATAACACACTCCGCACGCACGGCTCCATCGCCTTCTCCCGTTTGGGAGAAGGGGGCCAACGGCCGGATGAGGGGATTGCTGCCCGTGGTACGCTCAACCCTTGCCACGCCGCGTCGCCGCAACCACGCTGTCGAGGATCGCGTCCAGCACCGCCGTTGTGCGCGTCATCGCGTCGTTGTTCCAAAACCGGATGA
>JANLQJ010000371.1:0-38219 GCA_031367715.1 Hyphomicrobiaceae bacterium
CCCCCCTGCCTTCCTTGTTTGGGTGGCCACACCCCCTTCTTCCGCCCCCCGGGGGGTGGTTCCTCGTGGGGGCCCCCCCCCCACTTCTGCGGCCACCGCTGATGCAGATGAGGTGCAAACCGCCCTAGGGGGCCGTTGCCCAATCTGCACGACGACTTGACGACGCAATGTGCTCCGCAACAATTATGCCATGCTTGCTTGCCTGGCTGGCGATAAAGCACTCGCCAAACAAATGTTCGAAATGATCGGGAGAAGCTTTGATCCGGAAATCTGGAACAGGCAGACGTTAAACCAATGCTGGCTCTGGGCCCTACAGGATCGTGGCGAACCGCTGGGGCAGGTCGCAGAGTTTCAGGCTCCCGCCGCAAAACTGGCCCCGTAGTCCCGGCCTACCGATCCACCTCGCCAAACACGATATCCAACGAGCCAAGCACCGCGCTGACGTCGGCCAGCATGTGCCCCCGGTTCATGAAGTCCATGGCTTGCAGATGGGCAAAGCCGGGCGCGCGGATCTTGCAGCGATAGGGCTTGTTCGAGCCATCGGCAACCAGGTAGACGCCGAATTCGCCCTTGGGCGCTTCTACGCAAGCGTAGACTTCGCCGGCTGCAACATGGAAGCCCTCCGTGTAGAGCTTGAAGTGATGAATCAGGCTCTCCATTGAGGTCTTCATTTCGGATCGCTTGGGCGGCACGATCTTGTTGTTGTCGGCGACATGCGGGCCCTGGCCCTCGGGCTCACGCAGCTTCCTGATGCACTGCTGCATGATCTTCACGCTCTCGCGCATCTCCAGCATGCGGATCAGATAGCGGTCGTAGCAGTCGCCGTTCCTGCCGATGGGAATATCGAATTCCATTTCGGGATAGCACTCATAGGGTTGCGATTTGCGCAAGTCCCAGGCCGCGCCCGAACCACGCACCATCACCCCCGACATGCCCCAGGCGAAAGTATCGGCAAGTGAGATAACGCCGATATCGACATTGCGCTGCTTGAAAATGCGGTTGTGGGTCAGCAGCCCCTCGATGTCGTCCAGCACCTTCGGGTGATGGGCGCAGAATTTTTCGATGTCGTCGATCAGCGCTTCGGGCAGATCCTGATGCACGCCACCCGGCCGGAAATAGGCGGCATGCATCCGGCTGCCGGACGCGCGTTCATAGAACACCATCAGCTTCTCGCGCTCATCGAAGCCCCACAGCGGCGGGGTCAGCGCGCCAACGTCCATGGCCTGGGTGGTGACGTTGAGCAGATGCGAGAGCAGCCGGCCGATCTCGGAATAGAGCACGCGGATGAGCTGCGCCCGGCGTGGCACTTCGAGGCCAAGCAGCTTCTCGATAGCGAGGCAGAAGGCGTGTTCCTGGTTCATTGGAGCGACGTAGTCGAGCCGGTCGAAATAGGGGATCGCTTGAAGATAAGTCTTCTGCTCGATCAGCTTTTCCGTGCCACGATGCAGCAGACCGATATGGGGATCGACGCGGGTGACGACTTCGCCGTCGAGTTCAAGAACAAGCCGAAGAACTCCGTGGGCTGCGGGATGCTGCGGGCCGAAGTTGATATTGAATTGGCGGATGTCGGTTTGCATGGGGCAGTCGTTCCTTGTCGGCGGGATACGAGTACAATTCGGCAATGTGCAATCAGCAGTGGGCAATCATTCGCCCGACCTTGAATATGATCCAGCGCCTTCCCGGCCATAGCCTTCAACTATGTTGGCTGGAACAGAAACCGCTGCACGCCGAATCTGGGAGGCAATCCCGTGCAACGCCTCCTTCGGAAACTCGCGCGCGGCTCGATATACGTTTTCAAAAAGACTCATAGCTTCTTGCCACACACGCAAGTCCTGATAGGAATTTATTGGTGTTTCGGTCACTGTATCTAGAATTCTCCTTTGCAATTAGTTTGTATTGACGGGCCAACGCTTGAATGCAAGAACCCAGAGCAGTACAAAATTCAATACAGGCACGACCATCAGCAAAGACAAGGGAGCTGCCCAACCGGCACGAGGGAATATTCGCCAGAAAGGAACTATCCAAGCCACGGCTAATATTAGCAATATGACCCAATGCCAGATCGAAAAAACGCCCATTTCCATCTCCGATTGCCTATTGCCTATTGCCTGCCTTCTCATCCCCCGGCAGTACCCCAACCGCCGGCATCCCTTCCCAAGGACTCTCAAAATCAAACTTCCGAAACTCCTGGGTCAGCTTGATCGGCTCATAAACGACCCGTTTCTGCTCATCATCATAGCGGACCTCGACATACCCGCTCATCGGGAAGTCCTTGCGCAACGGACTCCCCTTGAACCCGTAATCCGTCAGAATCCGCCGCAAATCCGGATGCCCTGTAAACAAGATTCCGTAAAGATCGAACGCCTCGCGCTCGAACCAGTTGGCAGCCGCGAACACATCGACGGCCGAAGCAACCGGCGTCTGCTCATCGGTTGTCAGCTTCAGTCTGACGCGCTGGTTCAGCCGTGGGCTGAGCAAATGATAGACCACGTCGAAGCGCTCGGGCCGCGCCGGATAGTCGACCCCGCAGATGTCGATCAGGACTTCGAACTGCAGCCCAGGTTGGTCGCGCAGCTTGGTCAGCACCGGCACGATCTGTTCGCGGGCGACCGTCACCGTCAGCTCACCGAAGCTGGTTGAACGGCTCGTCGCTCCGGCACCCAAGGCCACACCGACCCGGTCGCCGAGTTCCGCCAATGTTCCCTGCATGCTAACTGTCCTGCTTATCGCTCGCGGCCCCGGAAATCGGCCGCGAGGGCGGTGGTAACGCATCGGGCTGGTCTAAGCAAACGTGGAGGTGTCGCGTTGCTGGAGCATTTGCGGCCGCTGTTGCCCGCTGACGCACGCCTGGCTTCGATCTCGGCCGACCGCCGCCATCCGACCCGTAGTGTCTTGGCGGCCTGCCGCGGCGGCGGCGATATTGCGCCGTCCCCAGAATAAATCGCCTTGACCACCGTTATCTCCATGGCGGTCATTTCATGTGAGCGTTGGGCCGCAGCCTGCGGCATGCGGTCTGGTAACCAGCCATTAACCAACCCGCCCGCACACTCGGACAGTACTGATTCTGCCGGAGATGACGTCCGTGGACGACCGCCTGCTACACGATACGGTTGCCGCCCTCGATCGTGCGCTCGCACGCATCGCTGTCAGCGTCGCTGGCAATCCGCAGCGGGCCGAAGAGCTGTTGTGTTCGGTGAGCCGTGGCGAGCAGCACCAGTTTGCCGGCGCGTTCCTGTCGGAGGCGGCGGCCTTGATGCGGGCGCGATTGCTGCTGGCCGATGCGTCCCGCTGCAAAGTGTCATTGCGTAAGCGTGTCGCGGCCTGAGCCGCTAGCCGAGTTCGGGTTGTAGTTCCATCGGGAATTTATCCAGCACCTCGACGCCCGCCTCGGTGATCAGAACCTGATTTTCGAGCTTGACGCCTTCGCCACCATGGCGTGAGCCGACATAGCTCTCGACGCACAACACCATGCCCGGCTCGAACACGCCGTCATGCGCGTCCAGCTTGTTCTCGCGATAGAGGATCGAGGGGTATTCGTCGCACAGGCCGACGCCGTGCATCACCACGCCATAGCGACCGTCTAGATAGTCGTCCGGCAGTTGGAAACTCTTATCGATGAACTCGTGAAACCGCATGCCTGGTCTCAACAGCTCGATATTGTGGGCGATATGTTCGGTTGCCAATGCATGGAGCGCTTTTTGCGCTGCGGTTGGCACGCTCCCAGGCGTTATCCAAGCGCGCGAAATGTCGGCACAATAACCATACGGGCCGATCAGATCGGTATCGAACGAGACCATGTCGCCGGCCTCGATCACCCGGTCCGAGCACTCGTGGAACCATGGATTGGTGCGCGGGCCCGACGCCAGCAGCCGGGTCTCGATCCACTCGCCGCCGCGCGCGATATTGGCCTCGTGCAGTTGCGCCCACAATTGGTTTTCGGTCACGCCCGGCTTGAGATAGCGCCACATCTGCGCCATCCCCACCTCGCAAGCATGGATCGCCCGGCGCATCGCTTTGATCTCTTCGGGGTGCTTGATCTTGCGCGCCTCTTCGCAGAATTCCTGGCTGGCGACCGGCAAAATGCCCTCTGCGCGCAGCATATCGATGCCGAGCGGTTCACATTTGTCGACTGCCAGCCGGAGATTGCCACCGCCATGGCAACGCACGAGGTCCGCGATTTCGGCGCTCCAGGACCGGGCCCAGTCCCGCTCGGTCGCAGCCGAACCAGCATACATATAGAACCAGGCCTTGCAGGGCCGCGTCTCGGTGATCAGCGCAAAGCCGGCCGACAGGTGCGTCGCCTGGGCATAGTCGAACAGGATCACCGGACCTTCGGTGGCGACGAACACGTAGCGCGTCGCGTTGTGCAGGCACCACACCTGCATGTTCGAGACATCGGTCGCATAGCGGATATTGAGCGGATCGCACAGCAACGCCCCGGCATGGCCGCCGCGCTTGAGTTCAGCGCGCAGCCGATCCAGCCGGTACTGCCGGATCACCGGCATATCCGGCTCGGCCAGCCCTGCCGCCGCCCACTCCTGCTGGGCCGGATTGGCCGGGCCAATTGGGTTCGGGTGCGCCGCGCCAGGTGCGCCTGGTTCGATTTTCCGCCGGTGCCGCCCGCCGCTCATATCGCCCCCGTGTGCGCCATATTGCATCCCGCCTTAACCAAATTCGCAAGACATTCCCGTCACTTGGCCCAGAACTTGCGAGGCTTTTCGCGAGCGCCGTTTAGGACGATCTTAATCGGCATGGGGTAAGGTCCCTTCACAATCAGGTCAGGATAGTAACAAGTCAAATGGCCGAACAAAACTACAGGGCGCGCGTCCGCTATGTCATCGGCCCCGATGGGTCCCCGCTGACGATCGCAGATCTTCCTTCCCCCGACACCAAGCGCTGGGTCATCCGGCGCAAGGCCGAGGTGGTCGCTGCCGTCCGTGGCGGCTTGCTCAGCCTCGAAGAGGCGTGCGAGCGCTACCGCTTGACGGTGGACGAGTTCCTCAGCTGGCAGCGCTCGATCGACAAGCACGGCCTTGCCGGATTGCGCGCCACCCGCGTGCAGGAATACCGCAACTAGGGGTTGCGAAAACGCACAGGCTTGACTGCGGAGCCATGTTGAGTTGGCTCTGCATACTGTCGTGCATCACCCTGCCATGACCCCGTTATCGTCGTGCTATCGTCGCGATGAAACTGGCATAGCCCCCATTCGCACCGTCGGCCACCCTGGTGCGCCGGCTGCGGGTGTCTCTCACAATTCGGCGAATGATCCGCCGGGTTCAAGCCGATACACCCCACCGCCCAGGTTGCCTGTCCATCCCAATGCCCTTGATCGCTGTCGCCCCATGCGTGATGGTGTGTGCACGAGTCTTCACCTGGGGCGGACAGTGACAACGATAGGCAGTCTTGCGGACATTGTCTCGACCTTCGGCGCAGCGACCAAGCGCAAGCTCTCCAACAAGGCAGCCTCCGGCGCGCCCGAGGACCAGCTGCGCGCGCCGCTTGAAACGCTGATCCGAGACATCGCAGTGCTGTCCGGGTTGCCAGGCGGCGTGGTCGATCTTGTCGGTGAGAGTTCGCTCGCGCATCTGGCGACACGCCCGGACTATGCGGTCACGATGCACAACGCCTTGATCGGCTTCATCGAGGTCAAGGCCCCCGGCAAAGGCGCCGACCCGCGCCGTTTTTCCGACGATCACGACAAGAAGCAATGAGTCAAACTCAAGACGCTGCCAAACATTCTTTATACCGATGGCAACGCGTTCAGTCTTTGGCGTGACGGCGCCTTGCAAGGTTCGGTGATCAAGCTCGACGGCGATGTCGAAAGTTCTGGCAAAGCGCTCAGCGCGCCGCCCGCTCTGGTCGCCCTGTTTTCGGATTTCTTCAGCTGGCAGCCGATCCCTCCACGCACGGCCAAACAATTGGCGCAAGTGAGCGCGCGATTGTGCCGGCTGCTGCTTGAGGAAGTTACCGAGGAGTTGGAACACAACAACGCTGGTCTGGCGTCGCTCGCGGGCGAGTGGCGGCACTTGCTGTTTCCCGATGCGTCCGATGCGCAGTTTGCCGGTGGTTATGCCCAAGCCGTTACCTTCGGACTGCTGGTGGCGCGCGTAAGAAACGTCGATCTATCGAAGGGGCTCGATGCAGCCGCGAACGAACAAAAAAAGTCGAGCACGCTGATCGGTTCGGCACTGCGGTTGCTGATCGACGATGTCAACATCAAGCACGCGCTGGATACCTCGCTTGGCACGCCCACGCGGGTGCTGACCGTGGTCGAGTGGCCGACCGTCAGCAAGGGCCGGCCCGATGCCTGGCTGTATTTCTACGAGGATTTCCTCGAGGTCTACGACAACGACCTGCGCAAGAAGGCCGGCAGCTACTACAAGCCGCCCGAAGTGGTGAGCGCGATGGTGAGGCTGACCGACGAGGCCTTGCGCGATCCCAAGCTGTTCAACCGGCCGATGGGACTGGCTGCGCCGTCGGT
Organism: Hyphomicrobiaceae bacterium; assembly: GCA_031367715.1. Classification (GTDB taxonomy): domain Bacteria; phylum Pseudomonadota; class Alphaproteobacteria; order Rhizobiales; family Hyphomicrobiaceae; genus JANYHF01. The sequence continues at coordinate 6,482 of JANLQJ010000371.1, forward strand.
CACGATCTGCGATCCGGCGACCGGAACCGGCACCTTCCTGCTGGGCGTGCTGCGCAAGATCGCCGCGACCGTCGAAGCAGATCAGGGGCCGGGCGCGGTTCCCGCAGCCATCGCGGCGGCGGCGGACCGCATTTTGGGTTTCGAGCTGCAATTTGGCCCATATGCGGTTGCGCAACTGCGATTGATCGCCGAGATGCAAAGCCTGATGGGCGCGGGGACTACCGCAGCGACACCCCATCTGTATGTGACGGACACGCTGGGCGATCCGTATGCCGAGGAGGCGCAGTTCTCGGCCATGGTTGCGCCAATTGGCGCGTCGCGCCGCGAGGCCAACAAGATCAAGCGCGAGAAGCCGATCACGGTCGTGATCGGGAACCCGCCGTATAAGGAGAAGGCGAAGGGACGCGGCGGCTGGATCGAAGATGGCAGCAAGGGGCGCGACGCGCCCATGGATCGCTGGGATCCACTGCCGGAATGGGGTGCGGGCGCGCACTCCAAGCACCTCAAGAATCTCTACGTCTACTTCTGGCGTTGGGCTTCGCTGAAAGTGTTCGGCTCGGGCTGGCACGGCGCGACGGGCGAAAAGGACACGGATAAATCCGGAATTGTCTGTTACATCACGGTCGCGGGTTTCCTGAATGGCCCTGGCTTCCAAGGCATGCGGAGCGATCTGAGGCGCGATTGCGCGGCGATCTGGGTGATCGACTGCTCGCCCGAGGGGCATCAGCCGGAAGTCGCGACGCGCATTTTCCAAGGCGTGCAGCAGCCGGTGTGCATTGTGCTTGCGGCGCGCACGCCGAACAAGGATCGTCAAACGCCTGCGAAGTTGCGTTATATGGCGCTACCCGAGGGGCGGCGCGGCGCGAAATTCGAGGCGCTCGCCGAATTCAGTCTTGACGGAACCGATTGGGTTGATGGCCCCAGCGGCTGGCGCGAGCCGTTTTTGCCCGAGCAAGAAGGGGCGTGGGCGAACTTTTTGCGATTGGAGGAAATGTTCGACTACAACGGGTCGGGCGTCATGCCGGGCCGAACTTGGGTGATCGCGCCGGATGAAGCGTCGCTGTCGCAACGCTGGACCGCCCTGATTCATGAGCGGGACGCGACTCGCAAAGAGCTGCTGTTTCACCCGCATGAGGGCGGCGACAAGTCGAGCACGAAGAGAGCGACCAAGGGGCTAACTGGCCATCAGGCCCGCACCGAGGCCGTCAGTGCAGACACAAATGCGATTATTGCGCCAACTCGATACGCCTTTCGTACGCTGGACCGGCAATGGATTGTACCGGACAACCGACTTATTAATCGTCCGAACCCGACGCTTTGGGATGGGCATTCAGATCGCCAAATTTATATGACGGCATTAGAAGCCCACTCTCCGGACGCAGGACCAGCTGTGTCATTGACGGAACTCATTCCGGACCTCCATCACTACAAAGGTTCGTTCGGCGGCCGCGTGTACCCGCTCTGGCGCGACGCCGCCGCCACCGTCTCCAATGTCCAGCCCGCGCTGCTGGCCCAGCTCTCGACCCTGCTCGGTATCCCCGTCCACCCGGAAGACATGATCGCGTATCTCGCCGCCGTCATGGCGCATCCGGCCTTCACGGCGCGGTTCCGGAAAGACCTGGTGCGCCCCGGCCTGCGTGTGCCCATCACTGCCGACGCCGCGCTGTTCGCCCGCGCCGTCGCGCTCGGCCGCGAAGTGGTCTGGCTGCACACCTACGGCGAGCGCTTCGCCGATCCCAAGGCTGGCCGCCCAGCGAGCGCGCCGCGCCTGCCCAAGGGCGAGATGCCGGCGATCCCGAAATCCGGCGCCATCCCCGGCGCGCCACAACCGCTGCCCGACGCCATGAGCTACGACCCCGCCGCCGAGCGTCTCCACATCGGCACGGGCTATGTCGACCACGTCACGCCCGCCATGTGGGCCTACGACGTCTCCGGCATGAACGTGCTGAAGCAGTGGTTCAGCTACCGCAAGCGCGACCGCTCGCGCCCCATTGTCGGCGACCGCCGCCCGCCCTCGCCGCTGTCGGACATCCAGCCCGAACACTGGCCGGCCGAATACACGACGGACCTGCTTGATTTGCTCAATGTGCTTGGCCGGCTGGTCGCGCTGGAGCCGCAGCAGGACAAGCTGCTGAATGACATCCTCGGCGCCAAGCTGCTGGGCCGCGAAGGCCTCGTCATTCAAGCCGCTGCCAAAACTGGCGCTGACTGACGCAACGATGCCATTGCCTGTGGAAACCAGGTGCCATTTTCCGTGACGCACGTCGGCGAATCGGTTTCGATAGGATTTTCGCCAAACAGGATCGGCCGCCAATGCCACACCCTCACCAGCCCGACCTGTTCGGCGCGACGCCGCAACCCGCGCCATCGTACCTCCCCGACCCGGCGAAGGTCCGCACTCAGGTGCTTGCCATCCTCGCCCGCGCCAAGGCGGCGCCCGGCGAGCCGTGGCCGGCCAAGGATCAGTCGTTTTACCGGTTGGTGTTTCCGCAAATGACCAACTGGCTGCCCGACGCGGAAGCGGCGCAATTGCGCAGCCAATTCGAAGCCGAGTTGGAGCGACTGCTGGTGGCCTGACGCCATCGGTATCGTTCGAAAATCCAGGGACAGTACACCTATTCCTGTTGCCGATCTCCCTGTCCCAGCCTAACCTTCCCCGATGGCCCGGCTCGCCCGCATCGTCATTCCCGATATCGCGCACCACGTTACGCAGCGCGGTAACCGGAACTTGCCGGTGTTCTTCGGTGAGGCCGATTATGTTCTCTACCGTGACTTGATCGCCGAAGGCTGCAGCAACGCCAAGGTCGCGGTGCTGGCCTGGTGTCTGATGCCCAATCACGTGCATCTGGTCGCCGTGCCGGCCGATGCCGACGGTTTGCGGCGGGCGTTGGCCGAGGCGCACCGGCGCTACACCAAGTCGATCAACCAACGCGAAGGCTGGCGCGGCCACTTGTGGCAGGAGCGCTTTCATTCGTTTCCACTCGACGACCCGCACCTGATCGCAGCGGTGCGCTACGTCGAACTCAATCCGGTCCGCGCCAAGCTGGTCCGCACGCCAGAATCCTGGCCGTGGTCGAGCACGCTGGCGCGGCTGGCCCGCCGCGGCGACGGGCTGGTGACGCGCACGCGGCCACCGCCGCTCGACTCGGCCGGTCCCTGGCCGGCGTTTCTGGCGGCGGGCATGGGGACCAAACAGTCTGAGCATGTCGACGAAACGCTGCGCCAGCACGAGCGCACCGGGCGGCCATTGGGCACGGCTCAGTTCGTGGCGCGGCTCGAACAGCTGGCTGGTCGTGCGCTGGCGCCGAAGCCTGCGGGGCGACCGAAACGGAAGGTCGAAGAGCAAGAATAGGTATACTGTCCCCGATTAAGTCGAGAATAGGCATGCTGTCCCTGAGTCATGATCTCCGGCGCGCCGCCCGCTACTGCACGCTGGCCGGCACCACCTTCGCGCCAGCCTTGGACTTCACGCGCGGCTTGGCAGTGGCCAGCACCGCCGCTGGTTCAACCGCCTCGCCAGCCGCCGCTTGGGTCGGCCAGCGGGCGGCTTCGTTGCAGCCGGTTTCGCCGGCGGCCCAGCGTTCGATGTCGGCGTGCAATTTGGCTGCAAACCCTTCCGCGATGCGGCCGTTCTCGACCCCGATCGAGGTGCCCTCGCCCGACGGCGACAAGGACAGCGAATAGGCGACCAGGCCGCGCTGGCCGTGGACGCCGGGTGCAGCATTCTTCTCGAAGATGATGATGCTGGCGGCCCCGCCGCGCCCCTCGGGGCTGGCCTCGGCGGTGAACAGGTAACCGGTCTGCAGCGGTGCGGGCGCGCTCAGCCAGCAGGTTTTGGCCAGCCGCGCCAGCATGGTGTAGACCTCCACCGGCTTGCCGGGGGCGGCGATGCCGAAGCCCGGCAACACGAGCGGCATCGCGGAGGCCGAAACACTGCCGGTCTGGCCGCCAGCGGTGCAGCCGCCCAGCAGGCTGACGGCACCAACGCAGAGCGCGGCCGTGGCCGGAAACCTCAACCTGGTCCGCGTGATATGCCTGCAGCCGTTGTGCGCCGTCATGGTCCCTGCCGGTTCTGATTCGCGCCATCTTGGTCGGGCGGGATCGCCACCGCAACCGGTTTTCCCGCCTGCTCTTTACCCGCCGCGCGTCAACTCGGTGGCCCGCCGCACGTCCTCCACCTTGCCCGCCATGCCGAGCGACAATCCCAGCCCGACCAGCAGCGAGAACAAGGATGTGCCGCCATAGGAAATCAGCGGCAACGGCACGCCGACCACCGGCGCCAGGCCCACCACCATGGCGATGTTGACAAATACATGCAGGAACAGTGAGGTGGCGACACCGGCGATCAGCAGCCGCGCGAACACCGTTTGCGCGCGCAGGGCCAGCAGGATCAGGCACCAGACCAGGGCCAGAAACAGCCCGATCAGCAGCATCGAACCGACAAAGCCCGTTTCCTCGGCCCACAGCGCAAAGATGAAATCGGTGTGCTTTTCCGGCACGAAATCGAGCTGCGTCTGGGTGCCCTGTAAAAAACCCTTGCCGGTATAGCCGCCGCTGCCCAGTGCGATCTTGGACTGGTAGATCTGATAGCCCTTGCCGAGCGGATCGATGGCAGGGTCCCAGAACACCAGCAACCGCTGCTTCTGATAGCCGTGCAACAGCGTCCACAGCAGCGGCGCGGCCAGCCCCATGACGGCGGCGCCAGCGGCCAGGTATTGCAGCGCGGTGCCCGACAGCACGATCAGCACCAGGCCGGTGGCGCCCAACAGCACCGCAGTGCCAAGGTCCGGCTGCTTGAGGATGAGCAGCATCGGCATCAGCACCAGCCCGAGCGGCATCAACACCGCCACCGGATGCGAGATCAGCCGTCCCGGCAGATCGTGAAAATAGCGGGCCAGCACCAGAATGAGTGCAAATTTCATGATCTCGGACGGTTGCAGGCTGAGCGGGCCGACCACCAGCCAGCGCTGCGCACCGAGCGCCTGGGTGCCGCGCAGCAACACCGCGAACACTAACAAAAGCGCCACCAGATAGATCGGATAGGCCAGTTGCATCCACAGCTTGGCGGGCACCAGCATGAGCGCGAACAACAGCCCAAAGCCGATGATCAGGCGCGTGACATGGCGCATCGCCCACGGCTCCATCGAGCCGCCGGCGACCGAATAAAGCGTGGCCACGCCAATGGCGCCGATGATGGCGGCCAGCGGCGGAATGATCCAGGTCAGCAGCGAGGCCCAGGCGCCCGGCTCGATCCGATGCGATTGCGGCCAGTTCAGTGACACGGGCGAAGCCTTTCTTTGGCGACGAACATTCTCGGCAAACCTTGCAAGCCTGGTGGCGCGGCACGCAAGCTCCCTAGCTCTCCCGCCTTGCGGCGGAGCGGTAGGGTGGGTGGGCCGAAAGACTCTATTTTCACGGGTTGCTCGCGCATTCAGCCCTCCCGGTTCGGGCGGCCGGGCGGGGTGGCGTAGGAGCCGGGGCGGCTGCCGGGATCGCGGGCGAGCAGATCGGCCATGATATCGCGCGCCAGGGGGGCGGCCGCCCGTGAGCCGCCGCCGCCATGTTCGACCACGGCCGAAACCGCATAACGGGGAGCGGCGGCCGGCGCGTAGCACACGAACAGCGAGTGATCACGCAGCAGCCGCGTCACGGCCTCGTTGGGCACGCCATGCGAGGCGCGCGAAACCTGCGAGGTGCCGGTCTTGCCCGCCACGATGATGCCTGGCAGGGCCGCGCTGCCCGCCGTGCCGCCGGGCTCGTTCACCACCCCGATCATGCCCTTGCGCACGGCATCGAGGGCCTGTGGCGAGAACGAAAGCGGCTCGGGCTTGGCAAGCTCGGTCGTGCCGCCGCTGCGGATCAGCTTGGGCGCCAGCTTGAGACCGCTGGCTACCCGCGCCGTCATGACGGCCAGTTGCAAGGGCGAGGCGATCACGAAGCCCTGGCCAATGCCGGCTTGTACCGTCTCGCCGCCCAGCCAGGGCCGCGAATGCATTTTCAGCTTCCAGGCCGGATCGGGCATGACGCCAGCCCTGACCCCAGCCAGGCCGATATCGTGCACGGTGCCAAAGCCCAGTTCGCGCGCGGCCGCAGCCAGCCGTTCGATGCCGGTCAGGCGCGCCGTCTCGTAGAAATAGACGTCGCAGCTTTCGGCAATCGCCTGATGCAGCTGCACGGTGCCGTGGCCGCCACTCTTCCAGCAGCCAAAATGCTGTCCGCCATAGTCATAGCCGCCGGTGCAGGTGACGCGCGTCTCGGGTGTTATGACGCCGGCTGACAATCCGGCCAATGCGGTGACGATCTTGAAGGTCGAGCCGGGCGGATATTGTCCACGCACCGCCTTGTTGACCAAGGGGTCGCCGTCCTCGGCCTGCAGCTTCTGCCAGTCGGCCACGCTGACGCCGTTGCTGAAAATGGCGGGATCGTAACCGGGCGAGGAGGCAATGGCCAACAGTTCGCCCGAGCCCACGTCCATGGCAACCACGGCCGACCAATCCTCGCGCCTGAGGCGGGCCTGCACGAAGCGCTGCGTCTGGGTATCGATGCTGAGCACGATCTGCCGGCCGGCCTCGCCGGGAACTCGCTCCAGCTCGCGCACCACGCGGCCGCGCGCATCCACCTCGCGCCGGACGGTGCCGGGCGTACCGCGCAGAGCCGACTCCATGCCAAGCTCGACCCCGGCCTTGCCGACGCGCTGGCCGGTCAGCCGCAGCGCCGGATCGTGGTCGGTCTCGACTGCATCGGCCCGACCGACGTAGCCGATGACATGACAGTTTTCGGCGCCATGGTTGTAACGCCTGAGCCAACCCACCTGCGCCTCGACGCCGGGCAATTGCGGCGTCAGCACATTAATGCGGGAAAATTCCTCCCAGGTCAGATCGTCCTTGACCAGAACCGGCAGCAGGCGGCTCTGGTGCGCCGGGGCGTCGAGCAGCCGCGTGCGGTCCTCGTCGTCCAGCAAGACCACACGGTCGAGCCGGCGCACGGTGCCTTGGAGATCGTCGGCAAGATCGGGAATGAGCACCGCCTGCAGGTTTTCGAGGCTCTCGGCCAGCACCACGCCAAAGCGGTCGCGGATACCGCCGCGCACTACCGGCACATTCTGGGTGTTGATCCGATTGGCCTCGGCCAGCAGCCGGTAACGCGGCGAATAGGTGATCTGCAGTTCATACAGGCGCAAGCCCAACAGGCCGATCATGCCACCCTGCAGGCCGCCGACCACCAGGGCGCGGCGCGTGAAACGGTTCTTGATCACGCGCTCTTCGTCGCCGCGGGTGGGCGGGCGCGGCATCAGCCAGCGTAACATCTTGAAGGTGATGCGGCGGCGCCGGGCGCGAAAGGTGAGGCGGGGACCCGTCACAGCCACTGATCCTTGCGATCGGGGGCATACAGCATCGCATTGCCGACCATGCGCTCGAACGGCGTGAGCACAAAGCTGACGATGGGATAGGCCAGTAGCGCGCCAATCGCCGCGGTCAGCAACGGGCTCAACGGCATGACTTTGAGAAAGAACAGCGAGGTCAGCAGCCAGCTCAATACCGACACAATTGCAATCGCCACCCCGAACAGCAACAACGCCGCGATGCCTTGGCGACGCTCGCCGTTCCAGCGCGGTCCATAAACGGCGATGGCGTAGCCGATCAGGAAGTTCAGCGCCCAGAATCCCATCGGACCGTCGGTGGCAAGATCGGTCACCAGACCGATCAGGAACACCACCGGCGAGGGCAGCTGAGCCCCCCGATGGATGCCCCAATAGAAGATCACCGACAGCGCCATCAACGGCAGCGCCAGCGAAACGCTAGCCGGCGCGCCCCAAGGCAGCGATGCCGAGATGGCAGCCAGCAACGAGATCAGCGCGGGAAGGACGAGGCAGGTTTTACGCAGCATTGGTGGGATCGGATCCTGGTACGCTTGGAACGACAGACGCCAAATCGTCAAGTCGCCAAGGCGGGAACAAAGTCTGCCCACCCGATTTTGCGACTTGGCGAAGTCACGTCGTACTTAATTGCTTTGCTACTCCCCTATTTCGCCCGCGCCGCAATCGTCTCAGTATCGGCACCAAGACCACCACCATTGGCCAATTCCAGACCAGGCGCGGCGTAAAACAGCACGGATGCAAAGTCGACCTGATCGAGGCTGACCCTTGGCACCACGCGAAAGGCATTGTCGGCCTTGACCACGCGTCCGATCGGCAGGCCGCGCGGCAGCAGGCCATCCTGGCCCGAGGTCACGACCTCATCGCCGGCGGCAATGGCCTTATCTGATGGCACGAACTCGACCACCGGATAGCTCTCGGCATCGCCGCGCATGATTGCGCGCACGCCGCCGGCCCCGATCTCGACTGGCACGCGGCTGTTGATGTCGGTGAACAGCAAGACGCGGGCCGAGTGTTCGCCGGTCTCGATAACGCGCCCGACGAAGCCTTCACTATCGACCACGGCATAACCGTTGGTGACGCCCTGGGCGCGCCCGATGTTGATCAGCGCGGTATGCACAAACGGGCTGCGTCCATCGGCAATGACGCGGCCGGTGGCAAAGCCGTAACTCGAGTCATCGACCGCCAGCAGCAACTTGCGATACTCGCGCGCCTCGGTCTCCAGCTGCTGGGCCCGCCAGCGCCACTGCTTGAGCTGCTGGTTCTCGGCCTTGAGGTGATCCATCTCGGCCACCAGGTCGACATAGCTGGTCAATTGCCGGCGCAAGCGCTGGGCGTAGTAGACCGGTTGCGAGGCCGTCTCCATGACGGGCGAAACCAGATCGAACGAGGCGGCGCGCAGATTGCGGACGATCTTGTGATCGACACGCTCCAGCACCAACAGCACCGCCGACAGGAACATCAGCACCAACAGCGCGGTAAGGCCGACCACGCCGCTGGCACGCCGCCGGCCGCGATCCCTGCTCATTCCGTCCTTACGCAATATGCTCACGGCGGCTGTGAAACTCACGCAATACTCTCAAGTTAACAATCGACTATTTAAGCACGCCAAGGCTGTGCCGGAGCCCGACAGGGCGCCAGACTAGCAAACATTGTGCGTGAGGGACAGTGGCAGTCACGCCGGCCGGATCAGGAATTCTTCGTATTCGCCTTGCGATTCCAGCACCTTGCCGCATCCCAGCACCACGCTTTGTAGCGGATTGGGGGCGAGAAAAAAGCGCACCCCGGTGCGGCGCTGCAGATCGACGTCGAGTTTTTCCAGCAACGCGCCACCGCCGGTCAGGCAAATACCGCGATCGATGATGTCAGCGGCGATCTCTGGCGGAAGCTGCTCAAGAGTGCGCTGGATGGCCTCGGCGATGTTCTCGATCGGGCTGGCTAGCGCCTGCGCGATGTCGGCCGGCTTCAGCACGACCTCGGTCGGCACGCCCCGGCGGGTATCGCGGCCACGGATGAACACGTCAACCGCCTTGCCGTTGATATGCGGGATCGCCGCTCCTGCTTCCAGCTTGATGCGCTCGGCGTTGCTCTCGCCGACCAGCAGATTATGGTGCCGGCGCACATAGCGCATGATGGCTTCGTCCATGGCGTTGCCGGCACAGCGGATCGACACCGCGCTGAGCACGCCGCCTAGCGCCATGACGGCGATGTCGGTGGTGCCGCCGCCGATATCGACCACCATCGAACCTTTGGGCTCGTGCACCGGCAGACCGGCGCCCAGCGCCGCCGCGATCGGCTCCTCGATCAGCATGGCGCGGCGCGCGCCGGCCGAGAGGGTGGATTCGTAGATGGCGCGGCGTTCGACCGGGGTTGATGAGGCCGGCACGCAGACCAGCACGCGCGGGCGCAAAAAACCCATGGTGCGCTTGGCGCGCTTGATGAACTGGCGCAGCATCTCTTCGGCCGCGACAAAATCGGCGATCACGCCATCGCGCAAGGGACGGATGGTCTCGATGCCGTCGGGCGCGCGGCCCAGCATCAGCTTGGCGCTGGCGCCAACCGCGATCACCTCACGGGTGCCGTTGCGGGCGCGGATCGCCACCACCGACGGCTCGTTCAGCACCACGCCACGGCGCGGCACATATACGAGCGTATTGGCCGTCCCCAGATCGACAGCCAAGTCGTCGTTGAAACCTCCAATCAGGCCATTCAGCATTGGTAAAGAGTGTCCCGATCCACACGCATGACTAACACAACGCTAACCAGTCCTTCGAGGCCAGAGCAAGACCCGTGCCGGGCCGGCAAAATTCAATTCGCGACCGGCGGCACTTTCCTCTCCCCGTTTTGACGGGACGAGGAAAGTGGGACCTAGCCAACGCTCATCAATCGGCTCTGCTATCCCGTCGCCAGCTTGGCGCCACCAATCAGATTGCGTTGCATCAGCTTGTTGAGCGCACCGATGTATGCCTTGGCGGACGCCGCCAGCGTATCGGGATCGGCGGCGCGCGAGGTCACGCTGCGACCATTGTGCTCCAGCCGCACGCTCACCTCGGCTTGCGCGTCGGTACCCGCCGTGACCGCGTTCACCTGATAGAGTTCCAGCTTGGCCTCATGCGGAATGATCGCCTTGATGGCGTTGAAGGTTGCATCCACCGGGCCATTGCCGATCGCCTGTACAGTCTTGTGCGTACCCTCGACATCGAGCGTCAGCGTCGCCGATTGCGGCCCCATGGTTCCCGCGATCACCAGCAGCGAGATCACCTTGACCCGGTCCGAGGCGGTCGCAATGCGCTCATCGACCAGCGCCTCGATGTCCTCGTCGTAGACATGCTTCTTGCGGTCGGCGAGCGCCTTGAAGCGCGTGAAGGCATCCTCGAAAGCGTTCTCGCCCAACTCGTAGCCAAGTTCTTTGAGTTTGCTCTTGAAGGCGGCACGGCCTGAATGCTTGCCCATCACCAGCGAGGTCTTGGACACGCCGACCGAATCCGGCGTCATGATCTCGTAAGTGGTCTGGTTCTTCAACATACCGTCCTGATGGATCCCGCTTTCGTGGGCAAAGGCGTTGCGCCCGACGATGGCCTTGTTGTACTGCACCGGAAACGAGGTTGCCGCCGACACCAGCTTGGAAGCACGGTTAAGCTGCCTGGCGTCGATGCCGGTGTGATACGGCAGGACATCGCCGCGGGTACGAATGGCCATCACGATTTCTTCCAGTGCCGCGTTGCCGGCCCGTTCGCCAAGCCCGTTGATGGTGCACTCGACCTGGCGCGCCCCGCCCTCTATGCCGGCCAGCGAGTTGGCGACCGCAAGGCCGAGATCATCGTGGCAGTGCACCGAGAATATGGCTTTGTCGCTGTTGGTCACCCGGTCGCGCACCTGCCGGAACATGGCGCGGTACTCATCGGGCGTTGCATAGCCGACGGTATCAGGCAGATTGATGGTGGTCGCCCCGGCCTTGATGGCGGCATCGACGCATTGGCAGAGATAGTCGATGGGCGTGCGCGTGGCGTCCATCGCCGACCATTCGACATCATCGGTGAGGTTGCGGGCGCGCGCAACGGTGGCACTGATGATGGCCAGCACATCGGCCTCGGACTTGCGCATCTGGTGCTCGAGATGGATCGGCGAGGTGGACACGAAGGTATGGATACGGCCACGCTTGGCCTTGCGCACCGCCTCGCCCGCCCGGTCGATATCGACGTTGATGGCGCGCGCGAGGCCGGCGATCGTGGCGCGCTTGCACAAGCGGGCGATCTCAGCGACCGCCTCGAAATCCCCTTGCGAGGCGATCGGGAAGCCCGCCTCGATGATGTCGACGCCCATCTCGTCGAGCATCTGGGCCACCTGGAGCTTTTCCTCCAGCGTCATGGTGGCGCCGGGGCACTGTTCACCGTCGCGCAAGGTGGTGTCGAATATCAGGACTTGCTGTTTGCCCGCGCTGTCGGGCGCCGGGCCGCTGTTGGCCGGCTCTGCGGCCGGGGCGGGCTTGGATTTCTTAGCAGCCATTCTGATTGTCCTTCGGGTTTCAATGATCTAGCGCTGATCAGCCGGCGACCGCAATTGCGACGCGACGGCTCGGCTAACCCCTGAGCACCCTTGCGCCATCGCGCGCCGGTACACTCAGGGGCTGGTTAGCAGCAGGGACCCGAGGAGGCAGGCAGGAGCCGTCATCGCGGCAAGGCCAAACGGCCCGCGGATTTGAGTTGCTGATGACACTGACGCGATCATGGCGCGTTGCCCTGTTGGTGTGGCGCAGTTGCGCAATAATCAGATAACCGCAAGTCGCGTAACAGCGCAAGAGACAAGGCAGCCCTCAAACCTCAATCATCCCCGAACTGACTCGCACCGCCCGTCCTCCGATGCGCACCAGCCGGAGCTGGCCGCCGGCAACCACGATCTCCAGCTCGATGGTGCTGGGCCGGCCCATCTCGTAGCCCTGCTCGATCTGCATGCGGCGGGTGCCGTCCTTGATATCGTCGAAGCGGTGCACCACGGCGGCAAAGGCCGCGGCTGCGGATCCGGTCGCCGGGTCCTCAGCGAGCAGGTCGGGAGCGAACATGCGGGCATGGAAGCTGGCCGTGGTATGCGCCGTCTCGCGACAATAGACATAGGCGCCGTGAGGCCCAAAGGCACTCTCCCAATAGGGCGAGATCAATTTGGTGCGTGCGATCGAGGCGAGGTCGCGCACCGGCACGAAGGAATAGGGCACGCCGGCCGAATAGCGGGTCGGGCGGTGATTTTCGAACCCGATCTCGCCCGGCGACAGGCCCAGCGCATCGGCCATGCGATCGAGTGAAATCGGCGTCGCCAATGGCTCCGGCAGGCGCGGCGTATCGAATTCGGCAAACGCGGCCTCACCGGCCTTCTGACGCACGCCGACTCGCACAATGCCGATGGCTTCTTCCAACACGATCAGCGACTCGTCCATGCCGGGCGCGCCGTTCGCCTTCAGCGCCGCCAGCAGCACTGCCGTGCCGATGGTCGGATGACCGGCAAACGGCAGCTCCTGGCCAGGCGTGAAAATACGGATCTTAGCCGAGTGGGCCGGATTCGAGGGCGGCAGCACGAACACCGTTTCCGAGATGGCGAATTCGCGCGCGATCGATTGCATTTGCACGCTGCTGAGGCCGCCGGCATCCATCACCACGGCGAGCTGGTTGCCGGCGAAACGGTCGGTCGTAAAGACGTCGAGGGTATGGAAGTGATACGGCACTTGGCTGGTCTCCCGCTGGTCACCGGCGTTGGCGTGATCTGCGACGCAGTGTGCCGGAAGCGCGGCGCAAATCCAAGGACGGATCAGTCCCTGTCGTGGCCGCTCGACAACGGGGAAGGGGCGAGCGCAGCGCGCCGCTGCGCTCCTGACACCGTCGCCACAATGCAAAAAGCGGTGCCGCGCGGCGACACGCACATGAGCCGGTTGCCGGCGCCGTTCTGCTCAAACGCCGATTTATGTCGGTATTCCAATCTGTTGGTGGATAACGTCCACAGGCCGTATTTGTTGAACATTATTACAAAACAGACACATCAAGTGATCTACATCCCTGCCATTTTGCGCCGTGACCGCAAAATCGGCCGGACTATTCCACGCCGTCGCCACGTTGTTACGGCGTGGTGCAGTCATGGCAAGCGGTTGCATCAGTAGGAATTCGCTGCAAAGCGACACCGAACGGGATCTTGTTCAGCGTCGGTCCTCTTTGGCAGCTCGACAGCTTGGTGGCCGGAAGCGACGCAGCCAGCGTCCGGCCTCCTGGAGTGGTGGGGATCCCCGCTTCCTCACCACTCCGCTGATCTCGCCGCCTTGCGCCACGCGCAGGGCGGCGCTTGGCGTTTTGGCGCCCGATCTCTCGTTGCCGCGAAATGGAGTCCTCCCTCTCCTGGTTCGTGGCCACTGGAGCGTGCTCGCGTTTGAAACCAGCGCAAGCACGCTCTAGACTTTCGGGACAAGAGGGGGGCCAATCCAATGCGAGCGACGCCAGTTTGCCGGTGGCTGGCAATCAGTTTGCTGCTGAATCTTGCTGCCGCGCCGGTTTTGGCAAACGAGCTGATACGGGCGTCCGCTTGGGCGCGCCCCAGTCTTGGAAGCAGCAACACCAGCGTACTTTACCTTTGGCTGCGCAATAACGGCAGTCAACCGGACGCCCTGGTTGGGATCTCCACTCCGGCCGCCGCCCGTTGCGAGTTGCACGTCTCAAAAGACGACAATGGCATCGTGAAAATGCTGCCCTTGGCGGAGCTGGAACTGCCACCACTTGCCAACGTCGCGATGGAGCCAAAGGGCGTTCACGTCATGCTGCTGGGGCTGACGCGCGCCTTGAAGATCGATGACCACATCGCGGTGACCCTCCAATTCAAAACGGCGGCGCCACGGACGATTGACGCCATCGTTCAGATGGCAACGCCCGCGCAGATCTATGGCGACTTTTAGCAGTGCCCCCCTCGCATCGTGCCAGCGCCGCACCATCACGCCGCCTTCACATCCGCGTGCATCGCGTCGTCGTGTTTTGCTGTTGATGAGCCGAGCCCACAGGCTCCTGGGCGGACGTCCTTGTCCCAAGTTCAGGAGATACCCTATGATCAAGTCACTCGTTCTGTCGGCCGCCCTGGCTGTCTCGTTCGCCGTGCCCGCGCTCGCCATGCAGGACACCGTGAAGTGCACGGCAGCCAACAAGGAACACATCATGGCGATGGCGGAAAAGAACCCCGACAAAGCCATGATGAAGAAGGCAATGCACGAGCTTGACATGGCCAGCAAGATGGCCTCTGCCGGCGACTTCGCAGGCTGCCGCGAAGACCTGATGAAGGCCATGAAGGCGGCGGAGTCGAAGTAAAGTACTGCCGACGGATTGTTTGTAAGCTGCGCGCCCTCTCCCGTCCGACCGGGGGAGGGCAGGGAAATGACCATCGTGTCCCCACCCTACTCCGCCGTCCAGCCGCCATCGATCGACAGGTTCGCGCCGGTGATCTGGGCGGCATCGTCCGAGCACAGAAACATGGTCAGCGCGGCGACCTGCTCGACGGTTACGAACTCCTTGGTCGGCTGCGCCTTCAAGAGCACCTCGTTGATGACCTGCTCCTTGGTCATGCCCCGCGCCTTCATGGTGTCGGGGATCTGCTTTTCGACCAGCGGCGTCCAGACGTAGCCGGGCGAAATACAGTTGCAGGTGATCTTGTTGGTGGCCACCTCAAGCGCGACCGTCTTGGTCAACCCCGCCAGCGCGTGCTTGGCCGAGACATAGGCCGACTTGAACGGCGAGGCGACCAGCGAATGCGCCGAGGCCGTGTTGATGATGCGGCCCCAGCTGCGCGCCTTCATGCCCGGCACCACCTTGCGGATGGCATGGAACGCCGCCGTCAGGTTGATGGCGATGATGGCGTCCCACTTCTCGGGCGGGAAATCCTCGATCGGCGACACGAACTGGATGCCGGCATTGTTGATCAGGATATCGACCGCGCCGAATTCCTTGTTGGCGAGGTCCACCATGGCGGCGATCTCGTCCGGCTTCAGCATGTTGGCCGGCGAGAACAGCACCTTGCTGCCGTGCGCCGCAACCGCCGCGATGGCGTCCTTGTTGTCGTCGGCGGTGCCCAGGCCGTTCATCAGCACGTTGACGCCGGCCTTGGCCAGCGCCACGGCGATGCCGTGGCCGATGCCCGAGGTGGAGCCGGTGACGATGGCGCTTTTGCCGTTCAGCATGATGATCTCCGATGCCTGTTGTTGCGGCGCAACATAGCCAGATCTCGCGCCTGACGCTATCGCCGTGGAGCAGATCAGCGCTTTTTCCAGGCCGATTCCGGCAACCGCCACGTCATCTTGAAACGCACCCGGCAGTAGGTGGCATGGCAAGGGTCGGCGTAGAGATACCAGCCCGTGCCGCGCTTACCCGAGATGGTGCCGCGCACCAGCTCCGTCGCACAGGACGACGAGGTCTGCACGGCGAACTTGCCGTCAACACCGATACGCGTCCGCCAATTGTCGCTGCGGACTTGCCGGTCCTGAACCTGCACCACCCAGAGCTGCACGGGCAGATTGCAATCGGCGCCCTTCAGCGCAAAGGTCCAATCGCCGACCTTGACCAGTTGCGCTATTGGTGGCACCGGCGGGCGCGATGACGCGGCGCGGCGCGGCACCGCGGCCGGCACATCGAAGCGTGTCTGCGGCAGTGGCGCAACTGTGGGCGGTGCCAGAGTGGACTGAACCGGACGCGGCGCGGCCAAGGCGACCTTGGCGGGCGGTTCGGCCGCCGGCGTTGCCACGGGCTTTGGCGCGGCGCTCGCTTCGCCACTGGGTGCCGGCACCGGCGTCATGGCCACGCTTGAACCAGCGGTGACCGCCGCGACACCTGCCGAGGGAACCGCAAGCTTGCTGCTCGACTGGGTGGTGAGCGCGCCCGCTTCGGCGCTATCGGTAGCCTTGGGCGGAATCGGACCCTTCAGCGGCAGCGCCTTGGCAGCTGGCACAACTGGCGCCGCCGTCTCCGTGCTGGCGACGGCAACGCTACCCGGCTTGGGCTTGCCCGGATCGGACGGGAAGCGCTGGAAATAGTCGGCCAGGCTGCCGCGCACCCAACGATAGGCGCCGGCATCACGCGAACCTGGTTTGGCGATGGTGTTGTGATCGGCGCCGCTCTGCTCGCCGCTCTCATCGCAGCCCTCGGTCGCATACTGGCCTGGCTTGACCGCAACACCGTAAGTCGGTTCGGTTTCATGCAGGCAGTAGACCTTCAGTGGCCGGGTGGGACCGCGGCTGGCCAGATACTCCGACCACAGCGATTCCAACCCTTGCAGGAACACGGCCACGTCATTGCCGGCAAAACTGGTGGTCAGCGTCCGCTTGGCATTGAGCAGCGCCAGGAAGTCGGCCGCCGCGCGACCTTGGGCCGGTACCGACAACAGAAACACCGATTTGGTCTTGCCGCCCAGCGCCGAGGCGCCGGTGATCGAAGATTGGATCAGCATGCTTTTGAGCACCAGACCGCCGGCGCTATAGGCGACAAAGACGATGCTCTCATAACCTTCGAGCACACCCTTGGCCTTCAGCTCGGCCAACCCCTTGGTGGCCAGCTGCGGGATCGAGCGTTGACCCTCGGGCGCGCCATTGAAGCTGAGTTCGGCAAGATCATAGCGCGCCAGTGGCAGCTGCTTTTTCTCCGACGCGATATCGGCGGCCATCAGCTCGGGCCAGGACGGCACGCCCTGGCCCCAGCGGAAGGTCTTGTCCGGCTCGGTGGTCAGGCCATCGACAAAAATGATGATTCGGTTCGACTTGCCGCGCGAAATATATTGCAGCAACGGCTGGGCCGGTTGCGACGCCGCATAGGCGGTCACCGAGATCAGACCGGCGGCCAGAAACAGCCGTGCGTAACGCGCCAACACCATGCAACCCACACTACTGTACAGATCGGCCCGAAATGGCCCCGCACCGAGCAGATTGTCAGCGTGACGCCGCGTGATTGGGGCGCTTGCGAACAATCCGTTCCGTGGCGACCTTTGGACACAGAGAATGAGGTATTTTTGCGAGACTTGTAATTGTGTTGTGCATAAGCAACGCGGCCGCGACCGGTAGCAAAACCGGTCCGGTGCGGGCCAATACCGGCCCCCGAAAGTTCTGCGCGCTCTCTTTCATTCAGACTTGGATATGGTTTTTGTCGCAATACGTTGCGTCGGGCAAGCTGCGCTCGCCCTCCTGTATAGTGCGTGCGCTGACAGGGCGGCTGCAAGCAGCCTCCGCCATGAGGCCTCTTCGTCTTAACGCCAATCCGTTTGAAAGCACGGCCGCGCCCCTTCGGTGTTCGTCCGGCAACCGGTCAAAAGTCAGGCTGGACCGTATCAGCTGTCGCGAACCAGCAATGGTTTCAAATCGACCGGCAAACCAGTGGTGGAGCCGAACGGAATCGAACCGTCGACCTCTTGAATGCCATTCAAGCGCTCTCCCAACTGAGCTACGACCCCATCCAGTGGTTTTGTTTTTGCCAGTCTCATAACGGTCTTGGGAAACCGTCTTGGTCAGCGACCGCATGCTTGGACAACACCCAAGGCCAGCGGCGCTGACGTTGGGATAGACGCCATCGCGTAAGGCGTCAAGGCCATTACTCAGGGGCCATTACTTCGGGGCCATCATACCAAGCAAACTATCTTTTGACGTGTCGCCAACTCTGTCCCCAGCTTGCGGTGCAGCCTTTTGGCACACCTTGGCGAAGGGACGAAGAAACACCATGCCGTAGGGATGACTGGTGGTCGCCTTGGTGCGACAAGGCAAGACTTGAGAGTGCGGCTTGCCGGTCGCCCCTAGGCCGCGAACTCCGACAACGGCCATGCCGAGCCCCGATGACAGACATCGGTCAAATCTTGCGTGCCGCGGTATTACGGGGGTGACTGGGTGCGGCCAAGTCGCGCCCAAATGTTGAAACTTTCTAACCGCTCGATTTGACTAGAATGTCTTCTTGACCGAACCGTGTACCGTGAAGGCATCCGGCAGCTCTTCACCGCTCGGAGTTTCGCCAGGCGTTGTCGTCTCGGGCGACCCGTATAACAGCTCAAGTCCGAAATCGAGCTTTGGCAGCGTGCCGAACGAGCCGAGGCCGGGAATAGTGATGGTCGCGCCGGTCTGCGGGCCATTGGCGTTCGGCGCCGGAACCATCAGCTCAACGCCAGGTAGACCCTGAGTCAGCTGCGGATGGTCTTGCCCGCCGGCAGCCTTAGCCGCCGCGGGACCCGACATGGGCACAACCTGCTGTTCGAATGCCAAAGCACCCTCGGGGCCGAACGCGACCAGAACAGCCACGCACATAGCCGCGAATATCGGACCGTCTCGTCTCATCTCACCTTGCACCCGCAGAACCTCTAAGCGGGCAAGATGCCGCGCGCGGCGCAGAAAGGCAAGCGTTGCGTTTTTCGCTCTAACGCATTGACTTATTTGATAATTTTACGTCAACCCCGTGGCCCTGTTGCGCTCCGGCAACAAACCGGGAGCGTCTCTTGCGACTCGATTGGCACAGGGTTCCGGCGCCCGCTCAACGGTTGCCGTTACCACTGGCGAGCCCTGGTCCCTCGCCACGCGGATATGGATCGGCGGTAGTCGGCTGGGGCTGCGCGGGCCGCTGCCGCAAACGGCCGAAATTGGTCGACGGCCCGTCGACGCCGGGCGCTTCGGCGGCAAGATTGGTGGGCGGGGCGGCAAAGCGGGGCTCGTAGGCCGGCGCCGCGGCGGCATGGGGGGCTTGGGCCTGGAGTGGCCGGCGCTGCGGCAGGATGCCTTGCTCGATCACCACATCGATCGGCCCGCCCGTCATGATGAGATGCTCCACCCCATCGCGATGGATCAACAGCAGCTTGCGCTTGCCATCGATAGTGGCGATCTCGCTGACCCCGATCCGCGACTCGCGCGCGCCGCCAAACAGCGAAACTCCGCCGCCACCAAACTGCTGCCAGGCAAACCAGCCCCCGCCCGCCAGCACGGCCAGGATCAGGAGATAGAAGACAGCGGTCATCAACATGGGAGGCCCCTCCGGAGAACGAGTCTTGCGGGCGCCCCATCAGCCGGGTTGCGAGCAAGCGGCCGATCACCCACCAGTCGCCTGGCTGGATCGGTCTCGGCGCACCTTATACATGAGCGGGCGCCAAGCGTTAACCGCTTTTGCCAGCCTGTCCACCGGGGCACCTTCCCGTCCCCGTCTTGACCGCCAGAGCAAGCAGCGCCAGCACCCATCATTCATAGGCTCCATTGCGCTGGTGGCGACGTGACAATCGGGCCACCAAGCGCGCGCGAATCAGGTAGGTCTCGGAAATGATTGATATGCAGGCACATATTGGGTGGATGCGGCGCTCGACCGGCGGCCGGCTGGCGCTGCTTGGCTTGGCGCTGCTCGGGCTGCTGGCGATTGCCGTCGCCGTGCTCGATCCGACTGGACAGAAGCTCGGCGGCATGGTCGCGCTGCTGGGCTTGACAGGGCTTGCCGCAGCCGGTGCGTTCACGCTGGCGGCTCTGGCACTGGAAACCGTGCCGCGCGCGGCCCAGGTGCCGACTTCGGATCTGTTGCCACACTTTGCCGCCAGCCTCGACGATGGCCTGCTGCTAGCCGGCCCAGATGGCAGCGTGGCCTTCGCCAACCGCGTCTTCTATCGCTTGCTGGATCGCGCCGAGAGCAGTTTGCGGCGTTTCCAACCCGGCGAAGCGTTCGGCGACCTCGGCGGCGGTAATGCGGCGATCTACCGGTTGACGCGGGCGCAGGCGGCCGGCGAGGACTGGGAAGAAGTCATCGAACAGCCGGGCGGGCGCCAGACCGGCAGCTCCAGCCGCTGGCTGCGCATCACGCTCAGTCATCACCGCACGCCCGACGGCGAGGCCTACTGTGCCTGGCGCCTGAGCGATGTGACCCAGGAGCATACGCGCCAAGCCGAATCCCTGCAGCGCCTCAAGCGCAGCCTGGATCAACTCGATCGCCTGCCAGCCGGGCTGTTCATCGCCGGCGCGGACGGTCGGCTCAATTATCTCAACGCCACGCTGGCCGATTGGCTCGGCGTCGATCGCAAAGCCAGCGAACAGGCAGCCATTCCGCTGGATCGGTTCCTGGCCCCCGAAGGGCTCGCCAGCATGCGCCAGGCGCTGGCCGCCTCGGGCCCCAATACCGTCGTGACGCAGGATGTCGATCTAATGCGGCACGATGGCGTGCCGAGCCCGGCGCGGCTGATGGTTCGCGCGCGCGGCGGCGATGGCGCGCTGGACCTCGGCTTGGTGCTCAACCGCGCGCCCAGCGACCGGCTCGATGAGTCCTCGCAAGCTGCCGAGGCGCGCTTCACGCGGCTGTTTCATGCCGCTCCCGTCGCCATCGCCACGGTCGACAGCCAGGGCCGCATCGGTAGCGCCAATCCGGCTTTTTCGCGCATGTTCTTCAGCGCGGCCAACGCCATGTCGGCCAGCGGGCTCAATGTCATGGAGGGCCTGGCGTCCGGTAGCCAGGCGGCCTTGCTCGACGCTCTGCAAAAGGTGCTGGCGGGCGAGCAGCCGGCGCAACCGATCGAGATCAACTATGGCGCCAAGGGCCTGAGTTCTGGCCAACTCTATCTCAGCAGCAACGCGGCGGCGGCGGCCGAGCGCGAATCCGTCATTCTTTATGCGCTCGATACCACCGAACGCAAGGAGCTGGAGGCCCAGTTCGCCCAGAGCCAGAAGATGCAGGCCATCGGCCAACTGGCAGGGGGCATCGCCCACGACATCAACAATGTGCTGACCGTGATCATCGGTTTTTCCGATCTGCTGCTGGTCAACAGCGCCGGCGACCCGGCCTTCCACGATCTGGTCGAGATCAAGTCGAACGCCAACCGCGCCGCCAATCTGGTGCGCCAATTGCTGGCTTTCTCGCGCCGCCAGACGCTGCGGCCCGAAGTGCTATCGTTGAACGAGTCGATCTCGGACCTGACGGTCTTCCTGAAACGCACGCTGGGCGAAAAGGTCAAGCTGGAGCGCGACTACGGCCGAGACCTGTGGCTGGTCAAGGCCGACCAGACCGAGCTTGGCCGTGTCTTTGTCAACCTTGCCGTCAACGCCGTCGATGCCATGCCGCAAGGCGGCACGCTGACCATCCGCACCTCCAATGTCGGGCGCGAGGAGAGCCAGCGCATCACCGAGCGGGGGTTTGTCGCGGGCGACTATGTGGTCTGTGCGGTCAGCGATACCGGGCACGGCATGACGCCGGACATTCTCGCCAAGATTTTCGAGCCGTTCTTCACCACCAAGGAGGTCGGCAAGGGAACTGGCCTCGGCCTGTCAACCGTCTACGGCATTGTCAAGCAAACTGGTGGCTATGTGTTTTGCGACTCGGCTCCGGGCAAGGGCACCACGTTCCGGATCTTCCTGCCGCGGCACATGCCTGGCGCCGGCAGCATCGAAGCGCCGGTCAAGGTCATCGAGAAGAAGGAAAGGGCCCGCGACCTCACCGGCTCGGGCACCGTACTGCTGGTCGAGGACGAAGATTCGGTGCGCAAGTTCGCTGCCCGGGCGCTGCGCCGCCAAGGCTACGCGGTACTGGAGGCGGGCAATGGCATCGAAGCGCTGGAGGTCAAGGCCGCCCATGACGGCGCCATCGACCTGGTGGTCAGCGACATCGTCATGCCCGAGATGGACGGCCCGACGCTGCTGAAGGAACTGCGCAAGACCAACCCTGACCTCAAGATCATCTTCATGTCCGGCTATGCCGACGACGCCCTTTCCAGTCTCGACAGTGGCGAGGAATTTGCCTTCCTGCCTAAGCCGTTCCAACTCGCCGAACTGGTGACCAAGGTCAAGGAGATCATCCAGGGCTGATCGCCGAACCGACCTTTTTGGCGACCGTGACCTCAATAGTTGATCCTACACCTGTGAGCCTTTGAGATCACGGAGAATTATCTAGGTAAATACCTTGTTGGCGATGGGGAACAAATCGAGTACATTGCCTGCGAGTCGATTTGTCAGACCCGCCCCGGCATGGAATAAGGAGAGCAATCATGAAAGAGCACCCGCAGCTTCGCGTGGTCGAGGGAACAGGCATGGATAAGCAAAAAGCGCTGGAAGCCGCACTCGCCCAGATCGAGAAGGCGTTCGGCAAGGGCTCAATCATGAAGCTCGGCGCCAAGGAGACCTCGATGGACATCGAGGCCATATCTTCGGGCTCGCTGAGCCTCGATATCGCGCTCGGCATCGGCGGCCTGCCGAAGGGCCGCATCATCGAGATTTACGGCCCGGAATCCTCGGGCAAAACCACTTTGGCGCTGCACGTCATCGCCGAGGCCCAAAAGAACGGCGGCACCTGCGGCTTTATCGACGCCGAGCACGCGCTCGACCCGGTCTATGCCCGCAAACTTGGCGTCAAGGTCGAGGATCTGCTGATCTCACAGCCTGATACCGGCGAGCAGGCGCTGGAAATCACCGATACACTGGTGCGATCGGGTGCCATCGACGTGCTGGTGATCGACTCGGTTGCCGCGCTCACTCCCAGGGCCGAGCTCGAAGGCGAGATGGGCGACAGCCTGCCGGGCCTGCAAGCCCGCCTGATGAGCCAGGCGTTGCGCAAGCTGACCGGTTCGATCTCGAAGTCCAAGACCATGGTCATCTTCATCAACCAGATCCGCATGAAGATCGGCGTCATGTTCGGCAACCCCGAGACCACCACCGGCGGCAATGCCTTGAAATTCTATGCCTCGGTGCGCCTCGACATCCGCCGCATCGGCCAGATCAAGGCCAATGAGGAAGCGGTCGGCAACCAGACCCGCGTGAAAGTGGTCAAGAACAAAGTCGCCCCGCCGTTCAAGCAGGTCGAGTTCGACATCATGTACGGCGAGGGCATCTCCAAGACCGGCGAGTTGGTCGATCTCGGCGTCAAGGCCGGCGTAGTCGAGAAATCGGGCTCGTGGTTTGCCTTCAGCGGCGAGCGCATCGGCCAGGGTCGCGAGAATGCCAAGCTGTTCTTGAAGCAGAACCCGATCGTCGCCGACACCATTGAAAAGGCCATCAGGCAGAACGCCGGCATCATTACCGATAAGTTGCTGGTCGCCCCCGACGCCAACGAGGCGGCCGACAATGTGCTCGATATCGATCCCGAAACCGGCGAAGTGCTGGAAGTCGGCGCGGGCAAACGCGGCAAGGCCAAGCGGGGGTAAATTCGTCGGGAACCGCTATAACAGGCCGTCATGATAGGGGCGGGGTGCGCCCGCCCTGATGCGACGCGGTTGGTGAAAACAGGCGGCCGCAAGCCACGCCGACGCCAGCGGCCTTCGCCGCAACTCTAGACAGCGATTCTCGACGTCTCTAAGAAGGCGGCTTGGCAATTGAAATTGCAGTCCCCTTTCCCCTTGCGAGACCCCGCACGCCCATGGCAAAGACCCCGACCGCGCCCAAATCCGCCTCGCACGCGAGCGTCAACGACATCCGCGCGACCTTCCTGCGCTATTTCGAGCGCAATGGTCACACCATCGTGCCGTCCTCGCCACTGGTGCCGCGCAACGACCCGACGCTGATGTTCGCCAATTCCGGCATGGTACAGTTCAAGAACGTGTTCGTGGGCGCCGAGACGCGCGACTACAAACGCGCCACCACGGCGCAAAAATGCGTGCGCGCCGGCGGCAAGCACAACGACCTCGACAATGTCGGCTATACCGCCCGCCATCACACCTTCTTCGAGATGCTCGGCAATTTTTCCTTCGGCGATTACTTCAAGGAACAGGCAATCGAGCACGCCTGGACCCTGATCACCAAAGACTATGGTCTGGATGCCCAGCGGCTGCTGGTGACGGTCTATTCCGAGGACGATCAAGCGCACGCCCTGTGGAAGAAGATCGCCGGACTGCCCGACAGCAAGATCATCCGCATTCCGACCAACGACAATTTCTGGCGCATGGGCGAGACCGGCCCGTGCGGCCCCTGTTCGGAGATTTTCTTTGATCACGGTGACACGATCGCCGGCGGCCCACCAGGGTCGCCAGAGGCCGATGGCGACCGCTTCATCGAGATCTGGAACCTCGTCTTTATGCAATATGAGGAACGCGGCCCCGGTGACCGGATCGACCTGCCCAAACCCTCGATCGACACCGGCATGGGGCTCGAGCGCATCGCCGCCGTGTTGCAGGGGGTACACGACAACTACGACATCGATCTGTTCAAGGCGCTGATCGCAGCCTCCGTCGAAGCCACCGGCGTTTCCGCCGAGGGCAAGACCGCGCCAAGCCACCGCGTCATCGCCGATCATTTGCGCGCGTCATCGTTCCTGATTGCCGACGGCGTGCTGCCGGCCAATGACGGTCGCGGTTACGTGCTGCGCCGCATCATGCGCCGCGCCATGCGGCATGGTCATCTGCTCGGCGCCAAGGAACCGCTGCTGTGGCGTCTGGTGCCGGCTCTGGTGCGCGAAATGGGCCAGAGCTATCCCGAATTGCAGCGCGCCGAGGCGCTCATCACCGAAACACTGAAGCTGGAGGAAACACGCTTTCGCACCACGCTGGCGCGCGGCCTGACGCTGCTCGACGAGGCCACGGCCAAGCTCGTGCGGGGCGCAACGCTGCCCGGCGCGACAGCTTTCAAACTCTACGACACCTTCGGCTTCCCGCTCGATTTGACCCAAGATGCGCTGAGGCGCCGCGATATCGCCGTCGACACCAAGGGCTTCGACACCGCCATGGCGGCGCAAAAGGCCGAAGCCCGAAAAGCCTGGAAGGGTTCGGGCGAGGCGGCCACCGATACCATCTGGTACGAACTGAAGGAGCGCTTCGGGGCCACCGAATTTCTCGGTTACGACACCGAGAGCGCCGAAGGCGAGATCCGCGCCATCATCAAGGATGGCAAGGAGGTCGAATCCCTGCGGGCTGGCGATGAGGGCCAACTGGTCCTGAACCAGACGCCGTTCTATGGCGACAGCGGCGGCCAGGTCGGCGATCAGGGCGTCATTCGCGTCGGCAAATCCGGCCTGTTCAAGGTTGCAACAACCCACAAGAAGCTCGGCGACGTCTGGGCCCACGCCGGGACGCTTGAGACCGGCGCGCTGAAAGTCGGCGACGCCGCCATTCTCGAAGTCGACCACGCCCGCCGCACCGCCACGCGCGCCAACCATTCGGCTACCCACCTCCTGCACGAGGCGTTGCGGCAGGTGCTCGGCGAGCATGTGGCGCAAAAGGGCTCGGCCGTCGATCACGGTCGGCTGCGCTTTGATTTCTCGCACCAAAAGCCGATGGCGCCAGAGGAGATCGCGGCCGCCGAGGATCTGGCCAACGCCATGGTGCTGCAGAATTTCCCCGTGGTGACGCGCCTGATGGCGCTGGACGAGGCGCGCGAGACCGGCGCCATGGCCCTGTTTGGCGAAAAATACGGCGATGAGGTGCGCGTCGTCTCGATGGGCGAGGCGACAACCGGGCGCAAGGCCGGCAAGGCCTATTCGATCGAATTGTGCGGCGGCACGCATGTCCGCCGCACCGGCGATATCGGCCTCATCCGCATCGTCAACGAGGCGGCGGTGTCATCGGGCGTGCGCCGCCTGGAAGCGCTCACCGCCGACGGCGCGCGCGGCTATCTCGCCGAACAGGATGCACGAGTGAGGCACGCGGCGGGTGTCCTGAAGATCGCCCCGGCCGATCTGGTCGAGCGGGTGACCATCCTGGCCGACGAGCGCAAGAAGCTCGAACGCCAGGTTGCCGATTTGAAACGGCAGATCGCGATGGGTGCGGCTGCGCCGGCAGCTGCCGACGCCTCCAATGCGGGCACGGCCAACGGCGTGCAGACCTTCGGCAGCGTCACACTTATGGCGCGCAAGGTCGAAGGCATTTCGCTGAAGGACCTGCGCGGCCTGGTCGACGACGGCAAGAAGCAGATTGGCTCGGGCATTGTCGCCATTGTCGGCGTTTCGGAGGACGGCAAGGCGGGAGTCGCCGTTGGCGTCACCGCTGACCTCACCGCAACCTGGAACGCCGTCGAGCTGGTGCGCATCGGCGCCGAAGCGGTCGGCGGCAAAGGCGGTGGCGGACGGCCCGACATGGCCCAAGCGGGCGGTCCCGACGCGGCCAACGCGGCCAAGGCCATCGACGCCATCACCCGGAACATCCGGGAGCGGGCGTTAGCGTAGCGCGCTTCCCGCGTTGGGGCCGCGCACAAAACTAAAAGGCCTGCTCAGGCGGCCCGCACCAACGCCGGGGGGGTGAACGTCATGCGGGCAATAACGGCATCCATCGGCCTCGCGGTCGCGATCTCGGGCATCGACGGCGCAAGGGCTGCCGGCCACTCCGCGTGGCTGCGCTCGGCCTTATCAGTGGCCCTCGACAAGGCATCGCCCGCCAGCCGCTTGGCGCCCGGCAACAAGCGTACCGGCCGATTGATCTGCTGCACGCGCTGCAGGCGCGCAGCGAGCGGCACATGGGCAATGCGAACCGCGCGCGGACCAGCGATGGGCGTGGCGGCATCACTCACCGGCGGCTGCCAAGGGGCCGGAGCAACGACAGACGCGGCTAACATTGGCGATTGGACCGGCAGGATGGCAATGGTTTGGGAGATCTCAGCCGTTAGCACTGCGGCGGGAGCAAGCAGGGCCGGGATCGCAGGCAACGGCTCAGGGCCGCTAAGCGCGGCAACCCCAGGTCGCGGCGCGCTCAGAAAGCCGCTCACGCCAGCCGGCGTCCAGAACGCATGCTGCGCCACCTTTTCCCAGGCAATCGGATTTGCCGGGGCCGTCGCTTCCACAGGCGCAGCGCCCGTTTCAACCACAGCGACCTCGGACGGCGCCATGGTCAGTGCCGGCTCAACGGCCCGATCAGGTGTTTCACTCGCTGGCCGGCCCGCGCGCAACCAATGCGTCAGAACCGATAGAACGCGCGTCCACATGCTCCCTCACTCCTACAAACACAACACTCCCCGCTAACAGCATACTTGCACGAGTTTGGTTAAATGATTGTTTCTCCACGTTCTTATTCGGGAACCGGGCTGCCGCAGCGCGCCCTGCGGCATGGGCATCGGAACGCCGATGCCAGCGCCGTTGATCATGGCGGCAAAGTGTGATCATTTGCGCGCCATCCGATTGGGGCGTCGCCAAGTGGTAAGGCAACGGATTTTGATTCCGTCATTCGGAGGTTCGAACCCTCCCGCCCCAGCCAATCAAATCAATGACTTGGCTTTCGACGGACTGGAACAAACCGTGACTTTTGCGGGAGTTTTGCGGGAGTTCTCCCGCAAGGCCCCTTTGAGGACCACAAGTTCCGGTCTCGTTCCGTTCCGCTCGCACACCAAATCAGCTGCCTCGACGAGCCTGCTGAGTTCTGCTGCCGAGTAGTGTGTGGTGATGCGTCCGGAACGATGTCCAAGCAGGTCCTGCCGGTCCTCGAACCCAACCCCCGCCGCCCGCAGGCGCCGCCCGAAGGTGTGCTTGAGGTCATGGACCCGAACCATCTCCAGGCCAGCCTTCTTGCGCGCCGTCTTCCAGGCAGAAGCCAACATGTAGGCGAGGGGCTGGCCCTTGCAGACGAAGACGTGCGTCGGGTGACGTCCACGGCACTGGTCAACGACCGAGCGCGCGATCCGGTTCAGCACCACCAGCCGCTCTTCGCCATTCTTCACCTGGCTGCCCGGGACCACAAAGACCGAGGTCTGCAATTCCGGCACATCCAGTTCCCATTCCCACAGCAGACTACAGATTTCCGCGTCGCGGCAACCTGTGTTCACGGCAAACAGCGCCATCTCCTCCAAGTAGGTCGGCAACCGCCGGAACAGTCGCGCTTGCTCATCCCAATTCAGCGGATAGGGCTTGCGCTTGGAGGTGTTGGCCAGGAGCTTGATCTTCGGTGGCGCATGCAGCCACGTCAGCCCCTGCTCGTCAACCCACTCGCCGGCGGCCAGATTCAGAATGCGCCGCACCAGCTGCAGCCCGTGGTTGATGGTGCCGGTCGCCACGTTGTCACGCCGCCTGCCCGCCAGCCAGGACTGCATGCTTCCCATATGGATGCGATCCAGCGCGACCGAACCCATAACCGGAACCAGGCCCTTCAGTCGGCTCACGTCGTCACAAATGCTCCGCTTGTGCTGGTTCTCCAGCACGTACTTCGCCGCAGCCTCCTCGAAGGTTCGAGTTGGCCTGACGCCGTAGACCTGGGCTTGACGTGCCTGTTCCATCACTCGTGCGAGGTACCGTTCCGCTTCCGCGATTTCAGCTGAGCCAGTGCTCTGGCAAATGCGCCGTCCGCAGATGCGCTTGTCGATGTGCCAGATGCCGGCCCGTTGAATGAGGCCGGATAGCTGTTTGCGTCCCATGTCATAACTCCTTTCCGTGCGGGACGCCCGTTGCAGGACTTATAGTCCTCGAACCATGCGTCGATTTCAAGTCGATCAAAGCCGATGCCTTGTTTGCCGACGGGCACCTCGGTGAGGTAGGGGCGCACTTCGGTGTTGAATCGATTGCGGTCCATGCCGAGGTATTGGGGCGCATCCCAGAATCGGATCAGGCGGGGCAGCATCAGCGCAAGCCTAGCGTGCCGGTGATCAGGCATTCGGGTGCAAGCCGGGGCGAACGCCCGTGCAAGGGTTCGGCGACTGATCGCCTGCCAGCCGCGCTCCGGGGTCTGGACGAATGAAGACGCCCTCGTTCAGCGACAGCTAAATCAGCGTCACCATGAAACATTTTTGGTTGGGTCGCGTGGATTCGCATTGTTTGCGCGATAGTGTTTGAGGAAAATCCTAACTGTTTCCTCGTTCGGTTGAACATAGCACACCCCTTCTTGTCATATATCTTTCGAAGTGCGACGCCTCAGTATCCCTCGACTCTTGTAATAAAGGCAACTGGTAAAGGCGGGGAATGGCGGGAACACTAGGGACATCGGGAGACGTATCAGCTCTGTGGGTCGCCCCATCGCAATATGTCTTCGGCTAAGCCGGTATCGCAGATGAACATCCTTCCGGCATCCCCCCGGAGCCATCGTCGCTCGCTCGCCAACAGGCGAGCGGCGATGGCGCAGCGGGGGATGGCCATCCCCCTGGTGAATCAGAGCGCGCTATGCACTTCGTGACTCGATATCGCCAAGAGGCGCACGGCCAACATCGCGCTATTCGATTGGCGCCGCGGCAATCGCTACGTTCGCGCCAGCGGGCGTCACCCGCGAGGGGCTCGGTCGTGCCGCCCGTTTCAGGGTGGCTCGATAGCACGCGGTCGCGGCCGCCTTTCGGACGCGAGGCGCTCAAATCCCGACTGGAAAAAATTTGCACTAAAAGACGATATTACCAGATTCTGATGTCCGCCCAAATGCTGTGCCTTCTGAGTCACTGAATATCGACGGGCGTTGCTGATTAGCGGCAGTTGTCAAGAATCACATTGAAATCAATTGGCAAATTCAAGTGATGACGTCACGACCACTTCTTTGACGTCCCCGATCAGACTGTGTTTGCCGGCTGTGACGTCAAACAGGCGCCGCTCCTTTATCCTGTTGTCCAAAACACTGCTCTGAAACATCCCGGAAGTTCCGTGCAAAACTGCAACAGTGACGGCGGCGGTCCGATGCTACGGACCGTTAATCATTGCACGGTTTTTCCCGACCGACTAATCTCGCGGAATGAAAACAAGCACCGACTACCTGCTGTTCTGGGGCAAAGCCGGAGGCGAATTGCCGGGAGAACCTGCGTGGCATCCTGCGGCGTATCACAACCTTGACGTCGCGGCGGTCGCCGGCGTGCTGTTGGACATCAATCCACGCCGGCTGGCCAGCATGGCGCGGCTGTTCGGCGCCTCGCCAGCTAACGCGCGCCAGGTCATCGTCACGCTGATCGCGCTGCACGATGTGGGCAAATTCGCCGAAGCCTTCCAGTGCAAGGTTCAAGAGCATTGGCCGCAGCCGGCGCTGGGAGACTTCAAGCATAGCAACGGACCGCGTCATGATCAGACCGGTTTCGATCTGCGCGAGAAACTGAATTTCTTCGAACTGCTTGGGCCAAGCTTCGACGCTGGCTGGCGGCCAAGCCATGTCGCGGCGATCTGGTCAGCGATCGCGGGACACCATGGCAAACCGGTAGACCGCAATGGCTCAACGGAGACTATCGATGGAGCGCGCCGGGCCGGGATCGCCAACGCACTGGCGTTCGCAACAGAGGCTGCGTCGCTCTTTGGGCCCTTCTCGGGTTTGGGAAAACCGAAGGCGCCGGATTTGGCGGTACTCTCATGGAGTCTTGCCGGGCTCGCCGTCCTTGCCGACTGGATTGGATCGAACAGGGACTTCTTTCCCTATCGCAGACCGGACAAGACGCTGGCGGACTACTGGTCCGATATCCAGCCCGTCGCCAAGAGAGCGGTGGCCGTTTCGGGAATTGAACCCGTGGCGGCTGCTGAGCACTCTTCCGCGGCATCGCTCTTCCCGACACTCTCCAAGCCGAGCCCGTTGCAAGCGCTGATGTCGGCGGTCGCATTGCCGGATGGTCCCCTGTTGGCGATTGTCGAAGACGTCACCGGAAGCGGCAAGACCGAAGCGGCCATGTTGCTGGCAGCACGTCTCATCGGCGACAGCCGCGCCTACGGCCTGTTTTTCGTACTGCCGACAATGGCCACGGCAAACGCAATGTTCGAACAGCTCGGCGAAACTTATCGGCGTCTGTTTTGTGCTGCTGCCCCGCCGTCCCTGGTGCTGGCCCACGGCCGGCGCGCGCTTCACACTGGCTTCCAAGCTTCGATCCTGCGGCAAAGTCTAAGTCAACGATCCGAACGTGTCGCAGAAGCGCAAGGTGTCCAGTCGAGCGCCGTTTGCGCCGCCTGGGTCGCCGATGATCGCCGCAAGTCGTCCCGGCGCATGTCGGTGTGGGCACCATCGATCAGGCGTTTCTCGGCGCGTTGCCGTCGTGCTATCCAGCGCTGCGGCTGTGCGGCCTCAGCGACCGTGTGCTGATCGTCGATTGGGCCCATGCCTATGACGCTCACATAGGGCGTGAGCTTGAGCGGTTGCTGGAATTCCACTCGGAGCTAGGCGGGTCGGCCATTGTCTTGTCGGCGCCGCTACCGGCGTCGCATCGTGCCGCGCTGTCGAGCGCCCTCGCACGCGGATTGGGGGTTGCTGCAAAAGTCGAGGCGACAAGCGCTTACCCTCTCGTCACCGTCGTGGCGTCGGTAGGAGGGTGGGGAGCCTTATTGATTATCGACTTGGTTGTCCCAACCCTAGTTTGCTAACCCGTTGATCCGTAAGTGCTGGGGGCGGGGGTGTCCCAAACTCAGTCCTGCACCTTATTTGGCGGTTGGATGCTTTCTATACCGCCGGTTTGACAGCTTGTCGCAGGTGCCCGATAGTGATCGCGCAAACACCTAGTCCTGAGCAACGGGACTGCCGATTCTGGAGGAAGCTCAATGATCTATTTCAACAGGCGCAGTTTATTGGCCGGTGTCGCTATCGGCG
>JANLQJ010000373.1:0-13771 GCA_031367715.1 Hyphomicrobiaceae bacterium
TGAAGTCATGGCTGCACGGCCGCCAGTTGCGCGCGCCACCCCGTCTAACAGCCCCGGCCTGATGCCGGCGTCCACACCCAAGGGTTGAACCGCAGCCTCAAAACTGCGAGGCACGCCGGTCAACTGCCGATTCTAGGTTGATGCAGATGAAGTGCAAACCACCCTAGCTGGAATTGTTATGCAGTTAGCGGAGTAAACACGCGCAGCTGTCCCCGCACGGACGGGCCGCCGGGGATACGGGAGCGTGGGCGCCGAAAGGCCGCGAAGTGTAGTGGTGAGACGTGCAGCCTTCCGGCGCCCCCACTGCGGAGAGTTTTGCCGGGGCGCGCTCTTCCGGGTGCGCCTCTGGGGACTTTCGTCCTTTGCTCCCACCGCGTCCAACCGCCTTGGCGCCTGCCGGACTCCCCCTGTTGCCAAGGGCCCGACAAGGGGCGCAACCGCCGGTATTTCGGGTGTCTCGAGGGCGTCAGTCTCCCAAGCATCCCGGCCACCGCCATCCTCCACCACGCATCCGACGGTCGGCACGTCCCGCAGCGGTAGAAGAGTTTTCGAAGTATATCGGAATTTTTCGCAAGTACACGCAGTGGGCGGGGACGTGAAGTTCAATTTCGGCGCCAAGGGGCCTGCCAAAAGACGATGTTGTCGCGGTACCCCCAGGGTATTTCAATTCCTGTCCATCGACGGATGCTGCAGTATTCCTTCTCCCATAGGGAGAAGGAATAGCGCACCGACACCTGGCGTGGATTGAAGCGTCCGGCTCGCCATCGTGCCTTGGGGCAAACGATCAGCCCTCGAGGGATACCACACGGCGATAGCTGCGTTGGGCGTAGGCGAGCGGCAGCGCATCGGCTTGCCCTGCCGAGGCAACCTTGCCGATCAGGATCCGGTGTGAACCAGCGTCATGCCAGGACCCAAGGAAGCAGTCGAAGGTGGCGAGTGAGCCGGTCAATAACGGCGCTCCTGTCACCGCAGTGTCCCAGGCACCGATGGCGAAATCGTAGGGTCGCCCCTCGGCATTGCGCCCGGCAAAACTATCGGCAACGTGACGGTGCGCGTCAGCCAGAACATTGATGCAGAATACGCCATTTGCCAACACTGCCGTGACGACTGGGCTCTTGCGGTTGACGCAAACGAGCACTAGTGGCGGCTCGGCTGATACCGACGTGAACGCCGATACGGTGATGCCGAATCTGCCGGCTGCGCCGTCGGTCGCCACGATCGTGACTCCGGTCACGGCACGGCCCATGGCAGCGACAAAGCGCACCGACGATTCTATCGGTCGGCTGACATCTTGACGTGCGCCGGTCATCGCGCTTGGCCTTTCGCAAGTTCCTCCATCAGGATCGGGAGCGCCAGATTGCAAGAGTGGATGCCCATGACGGTTGTGAGCTGCACGGTCTCCAGGATCTCTTCCTTGGTTGCTCCGGCTTTGAGGGCGTTCTGGATGTGACGCCGCACACCGGGCGCGTACAGATGAGTGGTCGCGGCGTTGATCGCGATCAGGATCAGTTCCTTGTATTTCGGCGGCAGCGGTCCGGCACGGTGCGGCACCGCGCGGAAGCCGAGATAGGCTTCCAGAAAATCGGGATCGGTGTCGCGCAGCAGATCCCAGACCGGGTTCCAATCGCCCTTGTCCAGATGTTCCTGCGTGTTCGGATAGTGTTTGCTATCGTCAGCCATCGTCTGATCACCCTCCCCGGTGCTTGAAGCTGTCGCGGCGAAAGCTGTAGAGCGCCGCCGGGTCGACCGCGAGATCGATGACGGCGGGCTTGCCGCAGGCGAGCGCCGCGCTCACCGCTCCGCCCACGTCTGATAGCTGTTCGACGCGATACCCTTTGGCCCCGTAGAGTTCGGCAACCTTGTCGAACGGCGGGCTGGTGATGTCGGCGCCGATGTAGCGCCCGCCGAAGAAGTCGCGCTGGTAGGCTTTTTCCGCACCCCAGCACTGGTTGTTCATGACCACGGTGACGGTGTTGATGCCGTAGGCGACTGCGGTGCTCAGTTCAGAGATCGTCATGCCGAAGCCGCCGTCGCCCATCAGGCTCACCACCGGGCGATCCGGATGCGCCAGCTTGACGCCGAGCCCGCAGGCGAACGAGAAGCCGACCAGGCCGAAATCGAGCGGCGTGAACAGGCTGCGTGGCTCCCAATAGTTGAGCGCGTCGGTGGCCTGCAGGCAGAGCGTTCCGGCATCCAGCGTGACAGCGGCGGTCTTGGGCAGCGCCTTGCGCAGCTCCTTGAACAGACCCGACGGCTGGATCGGTTGTTCGCGGATATCGGCCTCGGCATCGCGCCGCTCCAGGAAGGCGCTGCGTTCGATTTTGTAGGCCTTGGTCCAGGCCTCGACCTCGGCCTGCACCTTCAACCCAGCAATCGCATCGCGCAGTTGCAGCGCGGCCGTCGGCGCATCGGCCCAGATGCCGATGGCAAGCGGGAAGAAGCGGCCGATGGCTGTGGGCTCGAGTTCGACCTGGATGATTTGGGCGTCGACGTTGATGTTGTCGTAGGAATAGAAGGTGGCGTTGAAACCGAGGCGCGTGCCCAAGGCGAGAATGACATCGGCTTGCTTGACCAGCCGCGACGCCACGGCATTGCCGCGCGGACCCATCTGCCCCGCGTTCAACGGGTGGCCGAACGGGATCGCGTCGCCATGGCCGGGCGAGGTGACAATGGGAGCGTTCAGCGCTTCCGCGAGGGCCAGCGCCGCCGCATGCCCGGCGGTGTTCTTGATGCCGCCGCCCGCGATGATCACCGGCTTCTTTGCGCCGCGCAATAATGCGGCAGCCTGCGCGATGGCGCTCGCGGCGCCGGCCGGAACGGTCTGTGAGCGGTAGGATTTGGGGGCCGGGTAGTCCGGCAACTCCGCCGTACCCGCCAGAACATCGCGCGGCAGATTGATCTGCACCGGGCCGCGCCGCGGCGTCAGCGCGACGCGAAAAGCCTCGCGGAAGATCTCTGGCACGCGCGCGGTCTGCGGCACCGTCCAGGTTTTCTTGGTGATGGGTTCGAACAGCGCCTGCTGGTCCACCTCCTGAAAGGCATTGCGATAGACGTGTCCTGACGATAGCGCCCCCGCAATCGACACCACCGGCGAAAAAGCTGCGGCCGCCTGGGCCAGACCGGTGACGAGGTTGGTGGCGCCTGGACCGTTCTGGCCCGCCAGGATCACGCCGGCTCCGCCCGAGGCGCGGGCATAGCCGTCGGCCATGTGGGTGCCGGTGCGCTCATCGCGGACGCCGATGAACTGGATCTCCTTGGCGTCATAAAGCGCGTCGAAAATCTCCATGGTCGCCGAGCCGATCAGGCCAAACACATGGCGGACGTTCTCGGCCTTGAGGGCTTCGACAGCCGCCTGGCCGCCGGTCAGTTTTCGCATGCTCAGTCTCCTCGAGATCCGTAAACGTCGTCCAGGAATTGCAGCAGCGGCGTGGTAAACAATGTCGGTTGCTCAACCAGGCCCATGTGCTGCAACTCCGGCACGATGATCGTTCGTGCGCCTGCGATCTCCGCAGCGATGGCGTGGCTCATGGCCGGGGTGCTGCCGCTGTCGTTTTCGCAGGTCATTACCAGCGTCGGTATGCGGATGGCCGGCTCGGGCCGTATCAACTCGATGACGCCGCGCGCCAGCACCTGTCGGCATTGCGCAAAACTGACGGGATCGTTGTCCAGAACCCACTTTCGGACCAGTGCGATGATACCCAGTTGCGTCTCGCGAAAGCTCCGGGTGAACCAGCGCTCGATGGTGGCGTCGAGCGTCGCGGCTGGTCCGCCAGCCGACGACTGGGCGGCGCGTTCCTCGACCAGCTGTTGCTGTTCGGGGCTGCGTTCGTGCGGCGAATTGAGGATCGCCAGCGCCTTGACGCGGCCCGGATGATCGAGCGCAAAACGCCGGTTGATCATGCCGCCGAGCGAGAAGCCAACGGCGGAGCATGTTGCGATGTCGAGGTGATCGAGCAGGTTCTTCAATTGCCGCGAAAACAGCGTCAACGACGGCGTTTCTGCGGACAACGCACTTTCGCCGTGACCGGCCAGATCATAATTCAGTACACGGTATCGCGCCGCCAGAGTGGGTTCATGCCAGCGCCAGACGTTGCGGTTCAGGCCGAGCCCATGGATCAGCACAACGACGGGTGCGCGTGTGGGCCCACTCAAGTCGTAAGCCGTTCCATCGGCAGTTTCGTGTGCCATGTTCCAACCTCTGCCGAAGTTACGCTACGATTTGACCCCGGCCGGATTGGCCTCGTTGAGCCCCATGTCCTTCAGGTCCTGATAGCGGTCGCCGATGCGGTGATGGGGCCGGCCACCGTCGGAGGCGCCGAGCGCCACGATGATTTCGTCAGGGGCCGGAGCGTCCGGGATGGACATGTTGATGGTGAGGTAGTGCGAGCGCTTGCCGGCGTCGTTCTTGTCCATGAGCGGGATCATGATCGGAGCGTTCGCCGGTCCTTTGGACGAGGTAAAGCCGAGATAGGTTTTGGCGCCTACGGCCGTCCGGTAGTGATTGCCAAAATGCAGCGTGTGGATCAGGGCCGAGGCATGCTCCATCGAGCCCTCGGTGCCGACAACGCAGGCTTTGCCATAGGTTTCGACCTTGTCGCCCGATCCGGCGGTGTTGATGATCATGCCGGTCAGCAGTTTCCCCAGAACCGGCGAGATTTCCAGGATGGCCGGTCTGAGATCGGCGACAAAACCTTTGCCGGCCCAGGGGTTTTTCAACACCGCCACCGCCGCGATCAAACGCAACGGCCGTTCGGCTTTTTTTCCTTCGTCCATCAGGACGGTTTCGACGTGCAGGAATGTTCTTCTGATCTCAGCCGGCATCTGGCTTGGTTCCCTATAGGTTGGCTCTATCAGGCTGCTGAAATTCTTGTGGCGGTAGACTTTGTTCCCCTCCCCTTGATGGGGAGGGGCTAGGGGTGGGGTGAAGAACTAGGCGGTGCAGTATCGGTAGGTCCGGACTCGTCTCTTCCCCCCACCCTCGGTCCCTCCCCACAAGGGGGAGGGAAGAAGAACAGCAGCCTGCTAGGTTCGTTCGATTACATGAAGGCCGGAATGACTTCTTTGCAGAACAGCTCGAGCGAGCGCTTCTGTTCCTTATGCCCGAGGCCCATGCTGGCGTAATAGATGAACTCGTCGACGCCGAGCGCCTTGTAGCGTTTCAGCTTGGCGATCACCTCGGCGGGCGTGCCGAACATCAGGTTTTCGACCAGCATCTTTGAATCATACTCGTTGCGGTTGGCCAGTTCCGCGATTGGGATTTCACGGGGAAATCCGTTCACCACATCGCCAAGGTTCTTGAACAGGTTCTCGAACTGACCGAGCACCCGCTGCACAGCTCGCACGGGAACCTCACTGTCCTCTTTGCGGTCGTAGACAGCCGTGTGCCGCATCATGGCGAAGATCGGCTTCTTGCGGCCGGGGAACTTGGCCATCGCATCGTCCAGGCGCGACTTGTACAATTCCGCCTCGCTGAACGGCCGAGTGAGCGGCCAGCATGTGATGTTGCAGCCATGTTCCACAGCATAATCGTAGGTCATCGGCGCGCGCGCCGCGAGCCAGATCGGCGGATGCGGCTTTTGCAAGGGTTTTGGCACCGAGGTCGAGGTCGGGAACGACCAGAACTCACCTTTGTGCTCGTAATCGCCAGCCCACAGCGCTTTCAGCGCCGGCAGCATCTCGTGCATGTAGCGCCAGGCATCGGGCTGTTTCAGACCAGGCCGCATACGGTCGAATTCGCGTTGATAGGCGCCAGAGCCGATGCCGAATTCGAGCCGGCCGCCGCTGATGAGATCCGTGAACGCTGCTTCTCCGGCCAGCCGGATCGGATGCCAGTAGGGCGCCACTGCTACTGCCGTACCGAGACGAATACGATCCGTATGCCCAGCCCACCAGGTGAGAATCTGGAACGGATTGGGAGCAATCGTCATCTCCAGGGCGTGGTGCTCGGCCGACCAGACAATGTGGAAGCCGCCGCGTTCAGCCATCTGCACCATTTCGAGCGTATGGCGGGCGACCTCGGGCATCTGCAAACCGTCATCCAGGCGCTCAAGATTGATGGCGAGTTGGAATTTCATGCTGACGCGCTCCTCTGGATCATCATCATCGCCATCACCGGGACACAAACTGGCTGGCGAGCGGTTCGCTCGATGTATTCATCCAGATGGTCTTGGGACGTGTGTAGTCGTACATGGCCTGCATGCCGCTCTCGCGCCCATAGCCCGAACCCTTCATGCCGCCGAATTCCGCAATGGGAGATACCGCGCGATAGGTGTTGACCCAGACGATCCCGGCACGCACGGCCTGGGCGACCCGCAGCGAGCGGGCACTGTCGCGGGTGAAAATGCCGGCGGCCAAGCCGTGGCGCGTATCGTTGGCCAGGCGCACGGCCTCGGCCTCGTCCTTGAACCGCAGCACACTGAGCACCGGCCCGAACAACTCGGTATCGACAATCCGCAGGTCCTGGCGCGGGCAGGCGATGATGGTGGGTTCGTAATAGAGACCGCCGAGGCCTTTGGGCTGCTTGCCGCCGCACAAAACTTCGCCGGCTTCGCTCTTTGCGTACGCTACCTCGCGCTCGATATGCGCGAGTTGCACCGCCGTGCACAGCGGCCCCATCTCGGTTTCGTCAGCCAGCGGATCACCGATGCGGATCTGGCGTGCTTGCGCGATCATCCGCTTCAGGAAGGCATCGGCGATGGTCTCTTGCAGATACAGCCGCGAGCCGGCGACGCAGCTCTGACCGGTCGCGCCGAAGATTGCGGAAATGGCGCCGTTCACCGCCCCGCCGATGTCGACGTCATCAAAGACGATGAACGGCGACTTGCCGCCAAGCTCCAGCGACACTTCGGCGAAGTTGTTGGCGGAGTTGTGCAGGATCTGGCGCGCGGCATTGGGTCCGCCGGTGAACGAAATGCGCGCGACCAGCGGGTGCGAGGTGAGCACCCTGCCGCATGGCTCGCCGTGTCCGGTCACGATGTTGACGACACCTGGCGGGATGCCGGCTTGTTCGATCAGGCGGCCGAACTCCAGCAGCGGAGCCGAGGCATGTTCGGAGGCTTTCAGAACGATGGTGTTGCCGGCCGCCAGCGCCGGGCCGATTTTTACCGCGCTCAAGAACAGCTGCGAATTCCAGGGGACAATGGCGGCAATGACACCCAGCGGCTCGCGTTTGGTGAACACAAACAGATCCGGCTTGTCGATCGGCAAGGTCTCGCCAGTGATTTTGTCGGCGCAACCGGCGTAGAAATGAAAAAAATCGGCGATGTACTTGGCCTGCCAGCGCGTTTCCTTCAGCAGTTTTCCGGTGTCGATCGACTCGATACGGCCGAGATGCTCCGATTTCTCCGCCAGCAGATCGGCGAGCTGGCGCAAATGCTTGCCGCGCTCGGTCGGGCTCATCCTTGCCCACGGACCTTCGCGAAAGGCCCGGTCAGCGGCCCGCACGGCAGCATCGACGTCGGCGTCAGTGGCCTCGGGAACCGTCGCCCAGACTTTTCCGGTCGCCGGATTGGTGCTCTGGAACGATTTGCCATCGGACGCATCGACCCAGGCTCCGCCGATGAGCATGCGATAGGCCTGGACATCCGGCATGACGATCCTCCTGCGGCGGCGACACGGACCATCGCAGAGGCGGTCAATGTTGTTAATCGAAATATTCTGTAGTACAAATTCGGGAAATACGAATTGAACCGGCAACCAAAAGTCTCAACCCGTGTTGACAAGCGCTGCTCCACGCTTCCCGGAATTCGGTGCGCTTTTTCTTCGCGCGCCGAATATCCGGGATCCTTACCGGCCGTGGCGGGTCAATGCCGCAACCCCATGCCCTGTTTCCATGCGTGCGGCGCCAGTTGCATCTGAGCCGCAGTCGACAAGGATCCCGGATATTTGCCGCGAAAAAAGCGCGTCAAATTCCGGGAAGCGGGTGGGTACTTTCGCACGCTGGTATTATCGGGACTCTAGGCGATGAACCTGGCCGAGCTGCAAACTTTCCTCGCCATCGTCGAGACCGGCAGCCTTGTCCGGGCTTCCGAAAAGCTGAATATTACTCAGTCCACGGTGACCGCGCGGCTCAAGGGGCTGGAGAGCGAGCTTGGCCGCACGCTGTTGCACCGGCACAAATCCGGCGCAGAACTTACGGCCGCCGGCCTGAAGTTCAAGCGCTATGCCGAGGTCATGAGCGAACTCTGGCGGCAGGCGCGCCTGGAGACCGCGCTGCCGCCGAGCGTCGAGACGGTTTTCAATTTCGGCTGCCACATGGATCTCTGGCCAGGCCTTGGGCGCGAGATCTTCGACGAGATCTATCGCAACCACCGCAAAGCGGCCTTCACCGTGTGGCCGGGCGACGAAGGCGAACTCGATCGTTGGCTCGGCACCGGCCTCATTGATGCGGCGTTGACGTATCAGCCGCATGCGGTCGAAAACCAGAGCATCCACGAACTGCTGCCGGAGCGGCTGGTGCTGTTCACCACGCGCAAGGGCAGCCCCATGCGCTTTGATCCGCTCTACGTCTATGTCGATGCCGGCGAGGAGTTTGGCCGCCAGCACACCAAGGCCTATACCAATGCCGACGTTTCCAAGGTGACGTTCCGTTCCGCCGTCTGGGCGTTGGAGCATTTGCTGGTCCATGGCGGTTCGGCCTATCTGCCCGAGCGGCTCGCCACGCCCTACCTTGCCGCCGGCACGCTGTATCGCGTCGCCGACGCGCCCGATTTCACGCGCAAAGTCTTTCTAATCACCAACGATATCGCTGCGAATGCGTGGCGTTGGTTGCCGGCTCTGGTCGAGCGGCTGTCTTAGGGGGATCATTCGACGAAAATTCGAAAAATACGAATATAAGATACGCAATAATTCGATTATCAGAAGCTTGCGATTGTTGCATCTTCGCCGTACGGCGCGGGCTCAGCGCTCCGATCCGTCATAAAAACAGGGAGGAAGTCCATGAAGCACATCGTCAAACGCGCAGCCTTTATGGTTGCGGCACTTTCGATGGCGGGCCCGGCGCTCGCCGCGGACGTCGTCATCGGCTACCCGAACTGGCCGTCGGCCCAGGCGACAGCGCAGATCCTCAAGACCGTGATGGAAGACAAACTCGGCCTCAAGGTCGAAGTTCAGAACGGCACCAACCCGGTCATCTTCGAGGCCATGGCGGCGGGCTCAATGCAGGTCCATCCCGAAGTGTGGCTGCCTAACAGTCGAACCTGTCCGACAAATACGTCACCAAGGACGGCACGGTACGGATGAACCCGAACGGGGTCGCTTCCAGCCAGGCGATCTGCGTCACCAAGGATACCGCCGAGCGCACCGGCATCGTCAACCTCACGGACTTGACCAATCCCGAGATGGCCAAGAAATTCTCGTCCGATGGCAGCGGCAAGGGCGATATGTGGATCGGCGTGCAGGGCTGGGGCTCGACCAACGTCGAGAAGATCCGCGCCAAGGCCTACGGCTATGCCGAGACCATGAACCTCAAGGAGCTGGACGAGACGGTGGCGCTGGCCGAGGTCGACAATGCCGTGACGCAGAAAAAGAACATCGTGTTTTTCTGCTATACGCCGCACTACATGTTCGCCGTGCATGACCTTGTCATACTGAAAGAGGCACCTCACGACGCCGCCAAGTGGCACGTCATTCAGCCAACGGACGATGCCAACTGGCTTGAGAAGTCGACCGTAGGCGGTGCCTGGGATACCGCCTATCTGCACGTCGACTACGCCACCGCGCTCGAAAAGAGCCAGCCGGCCGCCGCCGCCTTCCTGTCGAAGGTCAAGCTCGACACCAGCCTGGTCTCGGCCTTCACCAAGGCGATCGCCATCGACAAGCAGGACCCGGCCGAGTTCGCCAAGAAGTGGGTTGCCGGCAACGCCGCGCTGGTCGATTCCTGGCTGAAGTAGGTTGTTGATCAGCACGCCGAGGACCTGTCGTCAAGGTCAGCCTACGAAACAGTGCCGCTTCCTTCGGGGGTGGCGCTGTTAGTTGTCGGCTTGCGATGTCAGCCACTGGTAGCCGCGACCCCTGACAAATCAGCGCATGGCTTGAAACGCAACGGTGATACCGTGGGGCGAAAGTTCTGCCCCGTCGGTTGACGCGGCGTCTTCCTTCTCCCATTGGGAGAAGGTGGCGCGCTGCGCCGGATGAGGGGATTGGCCCCAAGGTTGCGGCGCGAACGTGCCACTACTCCGGCCGCAATCCCCTCATCCGCCCTTCGGGCACCTTCTCCCAGAGGGAGAAGGTGATGGAGCCGTATCGCTTCTGTCGTTGAGGCAAAATTTTCGCGCGGAGGTATGATGCGCGTGGCAGAAGCGGTGATCGCGTTCGAGGGCGTGTGGAAAATTTTTGGCCGCCGGGCGCCCGAAGCCATGCAGGCCATCGGCGCCGAAAACCTCAGCAAACCCGAAGTGCTCGCCCGCTTCGACTGCGTCGTCGGCATCGCCGATGTTTCGTACACCGTCGCGCGCGGCGAAATTTTTTGCGTCATGGGCCTGTCGGGTTCGGGCAAGTCGACCATGGTCCGGCATATCAACCGGCTGATCGAGCCGACCGCCGGTCGCATCGAGGTGCTCGGGCGCGACATTTTGAAAGTCAGCGACGACGAACTGCGCGCGATACGGGCCGGCCATATCGGCATGGTGTTCCAGCACATGGCGCTGTTCCCGCACATGACGGTGCGCGACAACGTGGCGTTTCCGCTGCAGGTGCGCGGCGAGCCGAAGTCCAAACGCTGGGATGTCTCGCAGCGGTGCCTGTCGATGGTGAACCTCGACGGCTACGAGGATCGCTTTCCGCGCGAGCTCTCGGGCGGCATGCAGCAGCGCGTCGGCCTGGCGCGTGCGCTCGCCTCGGACCCGGAAGTGCTGCTGATGGATGAGCCGTTCTCGGCCCTCGATCCGCTGATCCGCCGGCAGTTGCAGGATCAGTTCATGACGCTGTCGGCCCAACTCAAGAAAACCACAGTCTTCATCACTCACGATCTCGACGAGGCGATCCGCATCGGCAACCGCATTGCCATCATGAAGGACGGCCGCATCATCCAGATCGGCACGCCCGAGCAGATCGTGACGGCGCCCGCCGACGATTACGTGCGCGAGTTCGTGCAGGGCATTTCAAGGCTCAAGCTGGTCTTTGCGCGCACCATCATGGTGGACCTGGCGGCTTATCGCTCCCGGGACGGAACGGATCTTGGAAACGCGCCGCGCACGCCGCATTCGACCGACCTCGACGGCCTGATCGACATCTCGACCACGACCGATGCACCGATCGTGGTTCAGGACGACGAGCAGCGCGATATCGGCGTCATCGACAAAGCGACCTTGCTCAAGGGCATTCAGGGAGGCAAGGCATGAACGCGGGCATGGAACCGTCGCCAAAATCACTGTCGAGTTCGATCAGCGATTTTGTCGCCGTCAACGGCACCTACTACACCACTGCGTTCGCCCGCATCGAGGGCACCAACAGCTACGCCTGGACCTGGAACGGGGCGGCGGCGGTGTTCGGGCCGCTCTGGGCGGCTTGGCGCGGCCTGTGGGGCTTTTTCTGGACCGTCATGCTGCTGGAACTGTTTGCTTTAGTGCAGATCGGCCGCGGCCTCTGGAGCGATCTCGGCGCCGAGCAGCTGGCCCGCTACGAAAAGCTGTCGGGCATCATCGCCCAGCGGACACTGGATGCCAAAACCGCGCTGGCAGCCGGCGATCAGGCGGCGGCGCAAACGGCGCTCGCTATCGCTGAGAACCTGAAGAAGGCCGCCGCTGACTCCAAGCTGGCCGCCGACGGGGCGCACACCCAGGCGCTAACCGTTCTGCTGTCCGGCATCGCGATGCTGCTGGTCGTAAAGTTGA
Source organism: Hyphomicrobiaceae bacterium (assembly GCA_031367715.1). Classification (GTDB taxonomy): domain Bacteria; phylum Pseudomonadota; class Alphaproteobacteria; order Rhizobiales; family Hyphomicrobiaceae; genus JANYHF01. Next base: position 11,832 of record JANLQJ010000373.1, read on the forward strand.
TCGAGGGCCTCTACGCCAACCACGCCTATGAACGGCAATATCTGCGCTGGCGCGCCGATCCCAATGTGCCGCACGGCGCCACCTCGATCAGTGCGGCCTTCGGCACCCTGCTCCTGATCGGCATCTGGCCACTGACGATCTACCGCTTCACAGTGTCAAAACCCTGGGGATTGATCACCGAATTTCCGATCAAGAAGGAGCTGTTCTCGCCGGTGTCGAATTGGCTGGAGGCGGGGTTCAACTGGGCGGCGCTGGAGTTCGGCGGCGTCTTCAAGGGCATCACCGGCATCATCCGGGCGATCCTGGACGGGCTCGAGCTGCTGCTCGTCGGCACGCCCTGGCCCGTCGTGATGCTGGTGATCATCGTCACCGCCTGGCGCCTGGCCGGCCCACGTGTTGCCGTGTTCGTGACCGCCGCGCTGGCCTACATCGCCTTCTTCGGCCTGTGGGAGTCTTCGATGGTGACCGTCGCGCTGCTCGGAGCGGCCGGATTTCTCTGCCTGCTGTTCGGCATCCCGCTCGGCCTCTGGTTCGGCAAGAGCAAACGGGCCTACGCCGTTTCTCTGCCGGTGCTCGATTTCATGCAGACCATGCCCGCCTTCGTTTACCTAATCCCGATCATCGCCTTCTTCGGCACCGGCAAGCCGCCCGGTGTGCTGGCCACCATCGTGTTCGCCATGCCGCCGGTCATCCGTCTGACGGCCTTGGGGATGCATCAGGTGCCTGAAGGCACCAAGGAGGCGGCGATCGCCTTTGGCTGCACGCGCTGGCAGTTGCTGCGCACCATCGAGATTCCGCTCGCCATGCCCTCGATCATGATCGGCATCAACCAGACCATCCTGATGTGCCTCTCTATGGTCGTGATCGCCTCGCTGATCGGCGCCGGCGGCCTCGGCTCCCGCATTCTCGAAGCCCTGCAATATGCCGCCAAGGGCCAGGGCATGCTGGCCGGCCTCGCCATCCTGTTCTGCGCCATGATCATTGATCGGATCATCCAGGGCATGTACCGCGGGCAGGGCGGCAAAGATCGATAATAGCCACCATCACAATTCCTTGGCATGTGCGACAGCCCTAGGTTCTCGCCGGTGGGCCTTGAAAGAGTGGCCGTAGATGAGGCCCGGACCAAGGTCGCGAAGCCGGCGATTGAACCGGTGGAAAGTCCCAAATCGGACATGTCAGCTCTGTCGACGCTGTTGGGCAACCTTTCATCTCGAACGGTTTTGGGACCTTCATGGCCGGCTTGCCGGACCGCTGTATCACCCACAGTCTGCGAAAAGCCGTCGCGCGGCTCCTGGCCGAGGCCAGCTGCACCGCCAACGAGATTGCCGGTATGACCGGCCACCGGATCCTGGTCGAGGTGTCGCGCAACACCAAGGCCGCCGACCAAGTGCACCTCGCTCAAACCGCCATCGACCGGTTGACGGCCCGACAGTCCGCACAAAGAGTCCCAACCCCCGTCAAGCGGGTTGGGGAAAATCCCAAAAACCGCAGCGAAATCAAGCTTGGCTTGTTTAAGTGGCGCGCCCCGGCAGGGGGATGGGGAGCCAGAGTGATCAGGGGCTTAGTCGTCCCAAACCTAGTTTGGTATCCCATTGAAGCACAAGGGCTTGTGGCTGGCAGTCCCAAACCTGATCCCGCACATTTTTGGCAATTGGATGCATTCTCTTGCAGCCAATTGGAACTGTAAGATCACCGGCACGCAGGTCGGATCGATGATCGCGCATTCAGCCTCGCTTGTGCGGGGGCGCTTCAGTCGTGCCGATGCCCATGCTGTCGAGCTACTGGCGCGACAGGCATTGCGCCGGTTTGACAGCTTGTCGCAGGTGCCCGATAGTGATCGCGCAAACACCTAGTCCTGAGCAACGGGACTGCCGATTCTGGAGGAAGCTCAATGATCTATTTCAACAGGCGCAGTTTATTGGCCGGTGTCGCTATCGGCG
>JANLQJ010000051.1:0-5871 GCA_031367715.1 Hyphomicrobiaceae bacterium
CCTTTCGGGGCTCAAGCCGTGTCCCAACACGGCAGGAGCCCTTTGAGGTCCCGGATCAGCGCTGCACCATAAGAATGCTGCAGCGCATCCGGGATGACAATGTTGCGGCACGACTGCTTTACTGCCCTACTGCCCTACTGCCCTACTGCCCTACTGCCCTACTGCCCTACTGCCCTACTGCCCTACTGCCCTACTGCCCTACTGCCCCAACGCCCAATGATAGTTTCTGACAGGTTTTGCTGGAAACTTGCGGCATTCGTTGACAGGCGCTGCGGACGCAATATCGTGGCGAAAATTTCTGACTATTGGTCCTGGCGCTCTTAAATGACTGCTGGACCGGGATGACTGGCCAAAGAAGCTGGCGCCACAATTGGGAGGTTTTCGGATTCGAGCGCGGCCGGGCTGCTGTCGGCGCCTGATCGGTATCGATCAATGACTGCCCCCGTCCAGATCCAGGTCAGGGCCAGCAGCACCAAAATGGCCGCTTTGTCACTGCATGCTCGCAGCGGGCAGAATCCCGACCCGGCGCATTATCAAGTTTCCCCCGATAAAACGGGGAAAGAACCCATGGGCCCGTGCCCGTGGGCACCACCAAGGAGGACTTTATGAAGAAGCTTATGCTCGCAGCTGCCGCCGTCATGGCGCTTTCGACCCCCGCTTTCGCCGCCAAGGTCGGCGTGTCGATGGCCAACTCAGACACGTTCCTCACCGTTCTGCGCAACGGCATCGAGGCTTACGGCAAGGAAAAGGGCGCAACGCTTTCGATCGAAGACGCGCAGGACGATGTTGGCAAGCAGCTCAGCCAGATCCAGAACTTCATCGCCAACAAGGTTGACGCCATCATCGTCAACGCCGTCGACACCTCGGCCACGCCCAAGATGACCGCTCTGGCCGCCGCCGCGGGCGTGCCGCTGGTTTATGTCAATCGCCAGCCCACTGACGTTGACGCGCTCGGCGACAAGGCCGCTTTCGTGGCCTCGAACGAAAAGGACTCGGGCACCCTCGAGACCAAGGAAGTCTGCAAGCTGCTCGGCGGCAAGGGCGACATCCTGGTGATGGTCGGCGATCTGGCCAACCAGGCTGCCGTGCAGCGCACCAAGGACATTCACGAGGTCATCGCGACCCCGGAATGCGCCGGCATGAAGATCCTCGACGAGCAGACCGCCGTCTGGGATCCGGTGAAGGCACAGGACCTGATGACCAACTGGATCGCAGCTGGCCGCAAGCCCGTCGCCGTCATCGCCAACAATGACAACATGGCTATCGGCGCCATTCAGGCCATGAAGGCCGCTGGCTGGAAGATGACCGACGTGGTCGTTGCCGGCATCGACGCCACCCAGGAAGCCCTCGCCGCCATGAAGGCCGGCGATCTCGACGTCACCGTGTTCCAGAACGCCGCTGGCCAGGGCAAGGGCGCGCTTGACGCCGCTCTGACACTGGCTGCCGGTGGCAAGGTCGACAAGAAGGTTTACATCCCCTTCGAGCTCGTGACCCCCGCCAACATGGCCGGCTACATGAAGAAGAACTAGGCTTTTCGCCTTGGTTCTGGGGCGCGTTCTTGAAGGGGCGCGCCCTTTGTTTGTTTGAGACAAAACTAGCACCACGTTTCGTCATCCCGGCGAAGGCCGGGACCTGTCCAAGGTGCGCGTTGGCCTTCAGGTGAAAAACGGAAAGCTGCTGACGCGGCTTGAGATAATGAAGTCGTGCACGGCAAAGAACTCTGACTTGGGCAAGTCCCGCCCTGCGCCGGGATGACGAGAGTTTTGATGCCTTTGAAGCGAACCGGATAGCTGGGGCGCACGCCCGAAGATGACAATTGGAGTGATTTTAGCGAGACTAAGTTGTTCGCGAGCAATTGCGTACAGCCAAGCTTTGTCGGATACTCAATACGGAACGAACAGACCGGCGGCGTCACATGGCAGCGTTGAATTCACAGACTGTCGAGGCCGTAAAGCGCGTTGCGAACACGCCCAATCCAGACGTGCTGCTGGAAGTGGAACACGTCCGCAAGGAATTTCCCGGTGTCGTGGCGCTCGACGATGTGCCGTTCAAACTGATGCGCGGCACCGTCCACGCCCTGATGGGCGAGAACGGCGCGGGCAAATCCACGCTGATGAAGATCATTGCCGGCATCTATACGCCCGACGCCGGCTCGTTCCGCCTGCAGGGGCTGGACGTCAAACTCGATTCCCCGCTGCACGCGCAGCAACACGGCATCGCCATGATCCATCAGGAACTGAACCTGATGGCCTCGATGACGGTGGCCGAGAACATCTGGATCCGGCGTGAGCCGATCAGGTATGGCTTGGTCGATCACGGCGAGATGCGCCGCCGTACCGCAGATCTGTTCCAGCGCCTCAGTATCGATATCGATCCCGAGATCGACGTGCGCGAACTTTCAGTCGCCAACCGGCAGATGGTGGAAATCGCCAAGGCGGTGTCATTCGACAGCGACGTGCTGATCATGGACGAGCCGACATCCGCGCTGACCGAACGGGAAGTTGCGCATCTGTTCCGTATCATCCGCACACTGCGCGCCCAGGGCAAGGGCATCGTCTACATCACGCACAAGATGAACGAGCTGTTCGAGATCGCCGACGAAGTATCGGTGTTCCGCGACGGCAAATATGTCGGCACGCACGCCGCCAAGGACGTGACCCGCGACGGCATCATCAAGATGATGGTGGGGCGCGAAATCACGCAGATGTTTCCCAAGGAGACGGTGCCGATCGGGGACGTCGTGCTCGCGGTGAAAGGCTTGAGTCTCGGCAAAATCTTTCATGATGTGTCGTTCGATGTGCGCTCGGGCGAGATACTCGGCATCGCCGGACTGGTCGGCTCGGGTCGCAGCAATATTGCCGAAACGGTGTTTGGCGTGACGCCCGCCAGCGCCGGCACGATTTCCATCAATGGCAAGCAGGTGGCGATCCCGTCACCCAAAGTAGCCATGCAGAACGGCATGGCGTTCCTGACCGAGGATCGCAAAGAGACCGGCTGTTTCCTGATCCTCGATGTGCTGTCCAACATGCAGATGGCGGTGCTCAACCAGGGCTATGTCAGAAACGGCTTCGTTACGCAGGACAAGCTGACGCAAGACTGCGAAGCCATGTCGAAATCGCTCCGTGTCAAGACGCCTGACCTGCAGGAGACGGTGCTGAACCTGTCGGGCGGCAACCAGCAGAAGGTGCTGATTGGACGCTGGCTGCTGACCAAACCGCGCATCCTGATCCTGGATGAGCCGACACGCGGTATCGATGTCGGCGCCAAGTCGGAAATTCACCGTCTGATCTCAAAACTGGCCGCAGATGGCGTGGCCGTGATCATGATCTCGTCGGAGATGCCGGAAATTCTTGGCATGAGCGACCGCATCATGGTGATCCATGAAGGGCGCGTGACCGGGTTCCTGGATCGCAAGGACGCCAATCAGGTCAAGATCATGGAACTGGCGGCGCGGTGATCTTACTTCCTTCTCCCCGCTTTGACGGGGAGAAGGTGGCGCGAAACGACGGCTGGGCAGCTTCTGGCGACAGCTTTCCATGTGCTGGCGTTGGCCTTCGGTGTGACAGGGACGCCGCAAGCTCGCGCCGGTCACCAACCGCCCCTCGAAAGAAGGGGAGAGGATGGTAAGTACCGTGACGTTTTGAGATGTGCAAAGATTGGCTTCAGGGAGAGAGACGCCGTGGCGACACAGGACCAAGCAGACACCACCGGCACCGCCACACCGGCAACACCCAAGCGCCGCAAGGTGCCGCAGGAACTCAGCATCCTGTTGGTCATGTTCGGCATCGCCCTGGTCTTCGAGGCGCTGGGGTGGTGGATTCTGGGCGAGAGCTTCCTGTTCAATTATCAGCGCTTGCGCATCATCATCCTGCAGATGTCGGTGATCGGCATCATCGCGGTCGGCGTCACGCAGGTGATCATCACGGCGGGCATCGATCTGTCTTCGGGATCGATCGTCGGCATCTCGGCCATGGTGGCGGCCAGCCTGGCGCAGAACCCGGGCTACGAGCGCGCCATCTATCCGGCGCTGACCGGATTGCCCGCCATCATTCCAATCATTGCTGGATTGTCGGTAGGCGTCATCGCGGGCCTGATCAACGGCTTGCTGATCGCCAAGACCGGCATCCCGCCCTTCATCGCAACGCTCGGCATGTATGTGAGCGCGCGCGGCATGGCCATCGCCTACACCCGCGGCCAGCCGGTAGGCGTGCTGTCCGATAGCTACTCGGTCATTGGCTCGGGCTGGTGGCCGGTGGTCACCTTCCTGGTGGTGGCGGCAATCTTCCACATCGCGCTGCGCTATACGCGCTATGGCAAGTTCACTTATGCGATCGGAGCCAATGCCCAGGCTGCGCGCGTCTCCGGCATCAACATCGGCAACCATCTGATCAAAGTCTACACGGTTGCTGGATTTCTCTCCGGGCTGGCCGGTGTCGTTACGTCGGCGCGGGTGGCGTCAGGGCAGACCGCCATGGGCACCGGCTATGAGCTCGATGCGATCGCGGCAACCGTCATCGGCGGCACCTCACTGGCTGGTGGCGCCGGCCGCATCACGGGCACGGTGATCGGGGTCTTGATCCTTGGCATCGTCACCTCGGGATTCACCTTCCTGCGTGTCGACGCCTACTACCAGCAGATCGTCAAGGGCGCGATCATCGTGCTGGCCGTGATCGTCGACCAGTACCGCCAGAAGCGGCGCAAGGGCGTTTGACGACGGCGCAAAGCGGCGATAACAGGGTCATGGCTGGGTCATGGCGAAGTCATGGACGGCAAGAATTCGCTGTTTGCGATCGACGTTCTTGTGGTTAATGCATGCCCAGCCGCGTCTACGGCAAAGGCATTGGATGGGTGGCCGAGTGGTTTAAGGCACCGGTCTTGAAAACCGGCGTGGGTGCAAGCCCACCGGGGGTTCGAATCCCTCCCCATCCGCCATGCTCCCTGAATGTACACATTTTGACAATCGCGGCCTCGGCGCCGTCGTGAGCGTCCGCGAGCGTCCAGATTGCTCCAAAGCCGTCTGCAAGTTGCAACAAAATCAATGGTTTGCTGTAATTCCACCTCCGCCAATCCGGTGCGGAACGGCCCGGAATGCTGTTTATCGGCATCTGGACCGATGCACCCTCATCTCACCCTCGAATGGGGAACTAAAAGGGGAACTATCTTGGCGAACCTTGGCACGCACCACCGCATTCACTGCTTCAGATACAATCGGCGCACTGTGGCGGTGTAACCCCCCCAGGCTGTGAGCCTTGTATAGTTCACCAAGAAATACCGATAAAATCGGCTTGTTCTGCTCTGTCTTCCTGATCGCCAAGTAGATGGGATTCTTGTACCCTAGTTCTCGGTCCAGCAGGGCGCGCATGAGGTCCTGAGCGATCCAATACTGGGCGAAATGCTCAGGTAAGAATCCTATATAGCGGCCCGACAAAATGAAGACCGCAACACTCTCCATGAGGTCGGCAACCGCGGTTGACGGCAGGCTCATGCCAATCGGAAAATGGTCAGGTGCGACGTAGGCCCGCCTGGCAAACTGCTGGCCTTTCAGATCGGCGATTGCAACCGAATGGCTGCGCTCGAACAACGCGTTCCACGCCCGCAATGCGGCACTTGCCGTTCGTCGAACACATCGAAGTAACTGAGATATGGGGAGTGGCGGCCGCAAGCTCCCAGCCCAAGATCAAAGCGGCCGTCCAGCACGGCCTGTTCAATCACGGATGGGGCGGCGACATGAACCTAGAATCGGCAGTTGACCGGCGTGCCTCGCAGTTTTGAGGCTGCGGTTCAACCCTTGGGTGTGGACGCCGGCATCAGGCCGGGGCTGTTAGACGGGGTGGCGCGCGCAACTGGCGGCCGTGCAGCCATGACTTCATC
>JANLQJ010000052.1:0-10220 GCA_031367715.1 Hyphomicrobiaceae bacterium
CTGGATCGACGATCGCAACGCAAGTCCAAAGCCCTTCAAATGGACCGCCAAAGCCGATATGATCCTGGAAAAGACCAACCGCGCCCGCAAAGTCCTCGCACAGGTCAAGGCGGGTACCTTATGAATGAGTCAGAACAGTAGCTAGGGGAATGTTGCGAGGCGGCGACCCCGCGAGGAATTATAATCCGCGCAAAGTACCTTTACCCCCCCTTTCATCGAAAAGGGAGGATAAATAGCCGAAAACCATTCCAGGAAACCCTAGGCCGTGCGGAATTTTTTTGCTTTGGCTCATGTTCCATAGGCGATTGCCGCAACACGCTTGCCCGTCCTATGGCTTGCATGCCTTGCCATGGGCTGCACCAGCCAGCCTCATGAAGCGCCGCGTGTGGGCGATTGTGTGCGGTTACTATGCGAGCCATTATCATCCGCAACTGGGCATGATGGGCAACCATATGATTTCGTTGCCATTAGTACGCCTTGGCCAAGATCGCCGGCATTGCGTACTAAGCGGCCTGGCGTGTGATCCGAAATCGATTTGGCTTTGATCTTGCCCCCTATGGGCGGGGCGGCATGGGGCATGGCGCATTGGCCTATAGTCATGAGGGTCATGAAGTATATTTCATGAGCCTCAAAACGGCTTCGCAACCCGCCCCCGGTATTTCCCTAGGGGCAATTGCGTAGGGCGGAATGCAAAGTTAGGACCTGCGGGATACCTAAGGAGCGATTGTTGTGTCTTCCAGATCAAGCTCCATTTGAGCGCCAAAGGCCCGCCGGAACAAGGTCTTGAAGGTGTTCTTGTCAGGCGATGCGCGAAGCAGCGCCATCACGCTGATCATTTGCGTTCGGAAGTGGTCGAGGCCAACTTTGTCGGTCAAGAATTGGTGGTGGCGAAGCTTACGTTGATACTTCTCGTTGGTCGGGTTCTGCGCATCGAGCGCCGGCAGCACAGGCGACGGAAGCTGCTCATAGATCAACTGGCGCACCAGCTTGCCGGCATACCGTGGGCCACGGTTATCAGGGCTATAGGGCCAACCATAGACGCGATGGATCTCCTTGATGAAGGCTGGCGGGATCGTCTTGGTCCATGGCCGGTGCTCGGGAAGAATGTAGGCTTCAAGCAGACGTTGCAGCTCGTCGTGGGCGCGGTGCGATTGATAGCCGGTCGCTTCGTCGATCAATGCGATCAGGCCAACCCGCGTCAGGCTGGCCGTAATGACGCGGCACTGGTGGGCGATGCCGCCTTGCTGCTTTTGAAGTACGCCTTTGTTGTCGGCCTGGATGACGGCTTCTGCGATTTCGATCAGCGTGTCCGATGCGAAACCATAGGCCGTCGTGTTGCCAATCCTGAACTTTATGGGGTTCTGGACTCTCTCGCTCAAGTCGTTGGAAATGAACGGTTTTATGAGCGTTCCGGACACAAAAAGCTCAAGTCGACTCATACCCCTTTTCATCGATCCGCCGCGAGCGATGTTGAGGGTGTCTGTCATCCCGCCCATGGTAATGACGCGCCTGTTGTCATCCAGAACGTAGCATGGCACTTGAATATCGGCGATCCTGATCGGCTTGTCGTCAGCGCCGAACAATGCCTTCGGAGGCAGATTGCCCCATCGCTTCTGCGCGGCCTCACGGGCGATTTTTGCGCGGTCTTGGGCGGATAGATTTTCCGACCGCGCACGGCCGCCCCTGCTTTGCGGCGTATCGCTCGACTTCGGATCGTCGTTTGTCATGATTGGCTCCGTGCTTGCTAGAGCCATTTTATATTGCTTGCTGCAATTAGCAAGCAATGGAAATTTAGATGACTTTATGCTTGCTCAGTTGCAGGCGCGAGCGGGGCTCAGATGCCATTTTTGATCTGCATGATCGCCGAGAAAGCCGAGACCGCAGCCTGAAGATATGATGACCGATTGTGATCTTAAGCTGCATAGGGTGGGGTAGAGCTACGGCCCATTTCCCTACGGCCAATTGTAAGCGGCCCCGGTCGAATTAGGGGCCGAACGCCATCGGGGCGCGGGGGATGCCAAGCGTTGGCCTGCCGAAACGCGCAGGCCGCCACGGGCAATAATGTTCGTCAACACATTGCAAACATTGAATTATTTTTTATCTGCCTACAGATTTCGACTTCACTCTCCGTCGCGACGCTCCTATACTTGGGTCATCGAAACAGCGCAACGCCAAACCCTCTAGGAGACGATGATGAGCCCGACAATCCGCACCGCCAACCGCCGCGCCGTTGCCGCCAATTCAACGGCACGCCCCCGGATCAGGCCGGCTGGCCCTTCGATGGCCCGAACGGTCAAGGAGGCGGCAATTGATGTCGGCGATGATTTGGTCGAGGCCGCATGCAATCGGGTTCTTGACTGGTACGCTTTCGGCAATTTTGCAGCCGATGCCGACTTCGCTTTGGTTGCTGAATTTCACCAAGCCATCAACGAATAGCCCGATCCCGCCGCATTTCCCCAAGCCCGCGATCCACCTGCGGGCTTAGGGCAGTGCGGGGATGGCCCGCGAGCAAAAACGCCGCCACGGGATCACTACCGGGCGGCGTTTTGCATTTCAAAATTTCACATTCGAATAAGGGTCCGGCTCGCGGAACGAGATCGGCCGGTCGAGCGGGTTTGGCGGGCGATTGGCCTCCCGCTGTTTGCGCAGCTGCAGCTCGCGGAATTTGTGACCATCGAAGTGCGTCATTAGCCCGTCGTGGGTTAGGCGCCAGACGAAATGCTGAGCGTTTTCATCGACCCAGGTCCGGAACGTACTCGGATCATATGGTTTCGGACCAACCCGGTGTGCACTGTCGGCCACGGTGCCCCAGTCGTAGATCGTGTCGGTGCCCCCGGTGCGTTTCAAATAGGCCGACATCGCCTGGGCGTAGACGACCGGACGCCCATCTGGCCGGGCGTCCTCGGCCTCGCGGGCCATGGCAGCGACGTGGCGGTCGGCACCATCAATGGCCCGGCCCAGCTCCTTGGCTGCACTTTCAACCGCGCGCTCGGCTGCCCGGACGGCGGGCTTCAGGTCATCGAGCATGTGGCCGATGGTGTCGGCCTTGGTGCGGGCCTCGGCGTAGCGCTGTAGCACGGCGGCATCGCGGACGGCCAGCGGCGCGATGTCCACGAAGTTGGCGCGCAAATCGCTCATTTCGCGTTGGCGATCGGATATGGCGCCGGTCAGCTCGTAGAGCGCGGCGTCGGCGGCGGCTTTGAGGTCGGTGTAGTGTCTCAGGTGCGGGTATTTTTTCAGATCGGCGAGCATGTGATTGGTCCTCGGTTTTGGGTTGCGGCGGTACGCACGAAACGCGGTGTGTGTTTGTTGCCCTGACGTGATGCGGTTTCAGGCTGGTTCGCGATCCTGACCTCCCCTGATCGGTCCGGGGGGCGAAACGGGCCTGTGAGGCGCTACGTGTGGGCGGCGCGGGCCTATCCAATGGCCTCCCGGTCGAATGGCTGCCATTTGACGGTCTGCAGGCCGGCCTTGCCCTCGCCGGTCCTCCGGGTCGCGCCCCAGGCGATATCCATCGTCAGCGCATGGTGCGGCGAACCGCGCCACCATGTCCGCAGCCGGCCGGTGATGCCGCGCGCATGCAGGACGCGGCAGGCTTCGAACTCCGGATCGCGGGCGGCCTCGACGATGACCTCGCCGCGATACCGGATCGTGTAGAGGCTGGCCCTGGTGGTGTGCTCTGCGGCGCCGATTTCCACGTCGTGGACCTCGGACGTCGGGACCGCGACCGGCCGTTGCAGCGTTGCAGTTTCGCTCATATCGATGCTCCGTTGGCAACGTTCGTCTGCTCCGGTCGTGCATCGATACCGGCGGCGGCCTCGACCTCGGCGACCACGCGTTCCAGGGTTTGCAGCTCGGGGATATTGGCCATGAGCCGCTGGTGGACGACCCGAAAGGCCAGCCGTCGTCGGCGGAGGTCGCCGGCAGACCGCGCCGCCTGCACGCGGCGAAGGGCGGCGGCCAGATCACGCTGGTCGCGCATCGACTGCCGGGTTGCCACGTCGAGCTGGAGGCGGGCCTTGCTGACCGGATCGGTGTGGCTCATGACGCCGCCCCCCGTTCCAGCGTAGCTATGGCGGCCTCGATGTCGGCGACCAAAAACGCCAGCTCCGTCCGGCGCACGCAGCTCTCGGTGTAACCGGTGCCTGCGAACGCGATCTCGCTCAGCGATTTCCGGGCGCGGTATGCCAGTCCGTCCAGTTCCGATTGCGCCGAAATTTGCCGTTCGCGAAGCCGGGCAATCAGCGCGGCGGGCGATTGTGTGTTCGTGCTCATTTGTCAGTCCCCGTTGTTATACCCGGTGCCGCCGGGCGCGGATGTCAGGCGGCGGCCTGGCTGCGCTCGAATGTTCTCCGTGTGATTTTCCAATAGCGCCCTTCCTCGCGCGCCTTGATTTCCACAGGCACGCGAAGTTCGCGCGTCCGGCCGATGGCGTCGTGCGCGGTCGCGGGCACCGGCAGCCGGCGTGCCAGGCCGCGATCACGGCTTCGACGGCGGCGGTTTGATAGGAGCGGAGATCAACCATGTGCCGCCCCACATCCATCGGGGGACGTGGCGGGTCGAGGCAGGTTGCGGCAGATGACGTGCAACCATCTGCCACGCAGGAAACACAATGAAATCAATCCGATAAATCGGCGAAATGCGTCGCGCGGCAGATGTGGCGGATTATTCCTACAAACTAAATTTCCACCCAGGCGTGCATGTGCGTGCGTGTGGTCGTCGTTTGTGCGTACAATCTGCCACATCTGCCACACTATATAGAAACCATTGAAATCACGGGCAAATAGGCGTGGCAGATTGGTAGTGCGATCTGGAACAATCCGCCACAAAAGGGCCTGATCTGCCGCATCAGCCCCAGAGCCATTGGCACAAGTCCTCATTCCTGATCTCCATAATGCTCGAACTGAAGTCGTGGCTGTACCCCCTGCCAACCGCGCAGAGTTTGGCTATCGACACGAAATTTCACCGCCAAAAATCCCCGCTGGCGCAACTCCGTGGCAAAGCTTTTCATCGAAAGAACCGGTTCGTGCTGCCGGTTCATGAAATCGACATATGTCGTGTAAAGCCGTTCGGTCGGAGACCGGCAATTGGGACCGCGAACCGTTGCAGCATCGAGCCAATCGGCGAAAACGTCCTGGCGCTCGAAATAAGCGGCGGTCGCGTCCTGTACGATTTTCGGCGGTGCCAATCCCATTTGCTGCCACTGCAGCGCGCCACGAACCATCCAACCTAGGATTTGCCCCGCCTCCATCACGAACTTGGCGTGCAGGTGCTCATCACGGAATCGTGGCGTTCGATCGAACGGGAGGATTTGAAAGCGCCGACGAAGCCCTTCGCCAGAGGACTGAATAGCCGGAGCGAAATTGCTCGAAAACACCAACTTATGGGTCGGCGTGAACTCGAAAAAATTCTGATGCATGAACCGCGCCGCGATCCGGTCTCCGCCAGTCAGATTTTTGATGAGGGCTTCGTCCCAGACCCACCCCTGCTGCGTTTCGTTAGCGGCAACCAGTCTTTTTCCACGGAGCATCGCCACGCCAGTTGGGTGGCTGTCGGTCTGTTTTCTGGTGAACATTTTCATGGGCGCGGTCCCGCTGTAGGAGCCCAATATCTCCTGCATAATCGCGATCAATCTCGACTTTCCCGTCCCCTGGGGCCCGTGGATAAAAAATAGGGCGTGTTCCCTAATGTCGCCGGTCAGGCAGTACCCCGAGAGGCGCTGAATGTAGTCGACATATGCTGTGTCACCGCCGGTGGCCTCATGCAGAAACGTCAGAAACCGTTGTGGTTCCCCATCCTCAAGAGCCACAATCGTGCTCTGAGTGATCATGTCGTCGGGGTTCGGTGGCTGGACCGTGCCAGTTTGCAGATTGATGTAGGCGCCGGGCGTGGCAAGCGTGAGCGGGTGGCGATCCCAGAAGTCACTCGTGATGGCGACGGCCATATCCACCCGGCACAGTGCCTCTATTGCGAAAATGGTCGATTTTCCGCCGAGTTTCGGCTTTTTTGCATCGTCGCGCTCGGCGCAGAAGCGGCGCAGGTCCTCTAGGACGACCGCTCCAGTGTCGTCGCACCGCCAAACGCCGCGAGACAGGTCGTACACATACCAGCGACCTCGCGTGTTGTCCCAGCGCAGCCGGAGGCAGTTGCGCGAAATGAAATCGCGCGCGAGCACGTCCTCGGTGACGGCAACACCGATGGTCGCAGGTTCGGCCGGCGGCACGGCCCTTATCCAGTCCGGGCGTTTGCTCATGTTGTCACCCGCGCGAGTTCGTCGGCCGCATCCCACTTGACGTGGCCGGCCGGCACGTTCGGCATGCCAGCAAACGCCCGGATGCCTAGGCGGCGGTACATCGCCTGTGCCCGTTGCGCGGCTTTGACTCCCGTGCCCGATGGCTCTCGATCCGCAACAATCAGCAGCTCACGGACAACGGGCGGCAGAACAACTCGATGCAGGTTGTTCGCGCTGAGTGCGGCGATGCACGGCAGGCCATGCAGCTGCTCAACAGCCAACGCGCTCTCGATTCCCTCGGCGATCGCCATGCGGGGCACGTGGGCGTCCGGCCATACGGCGGCGGTCGCTACCGAGCCGAGCATTTTTTTGACGCTGCGCAGGCCGACCGCCTTATGACCATCAGTGGTCAGATAGGTGACGTGAACGCCCGCAGCGTGACCGTCGGCATGAGAGATCAGCGCCACCATTGCCGGCCGCGTTCCAGCGGCGCTCTCCATGTCGTGCGCGGCCGGGCAGTACCGGAGCGCTGCCCGATATGGTGGCTGGATATGGCGACCACGGAGATACAGCGTGACCGGATCGCCCGCCGTCAGCTCGCGCGCGGTCTCCCACATCCGGCGGGCGCGCGCCAGTTTGCGGGCAGCCGTGCACTCAGCGCCTGGATCGGGCTGCACCGGCATTGGCGTGGTCGCTCGTTGCCGTGGCTGGTCGCCATCGAGCCCGAACGCGAGTCGGACCTCACGCCAGTCGTCGCCGTTGTGACAATGGACAACCACGCGACCGTCGCGGCCATCAGAGACCTGGACGGCGCGGTTCTGCGGACCATGACCGGGCGCGGCCACTAGGCCATAGCGCCCGTGCCAGTCCCCGCCAAGTCGCGCCGTCAGGGCACGCGCTGATAGGTGGTCGATCACAACAATGCCCCTGCCGGAAGGGCGGCCGACGATCTACGAACAGGCCGCGAATTTTTATTTGGGCGCCGCCGCAGCCCGGTTCGGTGCGCGCTTAATTCGCCTTGGCCAGGCTGGCAGGCTGCTGTTTGGATGCGAGCGGGATCGATTTGAGCGCTGCGCGGATCTCCGACATGAGCCAGCCTGTCCGGCCGCCCAGCATGCGGCGCGGAGGCAGCACTCCACTTTTCTCGAATCGGATGCAGGTTGTTCGGTGGGCGCACATCAGCTCGGACGCTTCGTTCAGCGTCACGAATCTGTCGTCCTCTTTTGACGGTGGCGCTTGGACAGGTGCCGGCATGGCGTCGAGCTTGGCGCGCAGACCGTCGATCAGGGGAATCAGCCGGCGCTCGACCTCGGCGGCGACCCGTCCCTCAATGGTCTCGTCTTCGGGCTCTCTGTGTCGCATCGCTGGCCACCTCGCTGTTGGTGGTCGCGACATGGCCCATTTCTGGGTTGGGGTGGTATATTGACTTGTTTTGCGATTTCTCGCTCTGCTCACAATACCCTTGAGATGCGCGGATTTCCGCCATTTCGGCAACGATGTCCGGCCCGACGATCAGCCATCGTTGATGGACCTGATCGGGGGACAACGGTCTCATTTTCGAGGCCGCAAGCACAACGTTCACGAAGTCGATGAAGGGCGATGTGACCTTGCCCATGCGGTTGTTGCTGAAGGCCGGGAAGCCGCCCGTAGTCATTCGGTAGACGAAGGCGAGATCGCGAATGAGGTTGCGACCGGCATGATCGGCCTTCCCGATTTTGGCCTCCATAGCCTCGTCGACCGTCGGCCCCGCCCGCACTATGTCGGCGAGACGCCGGATGCGAGCGGCTACGCTGTCGATGTCGGCGGAGAGGGTGCCACCAGCGTCCGGTGCAAGCAGCCGCTCCAATCGATCAACCCCGTCTAACGCAGCGAGGTAATTGGCTGCTGTGACCGCTTTCGCCAGCGCTTTTCGACTGATCGGCCGCTCTCGTTCGGCAAACTTTTTCGTGGTTACGCGGAACTGCCAGAGCGCCTCGCCGATCAGTTGAGCGAGCCCTTCAGCGGTCAACCCGCATTTGGGTCCGAGAAAACTTTGGACGGCAAGCAACGCGCTGGGTTCGAGCTTCATGATGCGACCCGCAGCAGTGGAACGACGTTGCCGCCTGCCGGTCGGAGCAGGCGCGCCTCCATCGCGTCCATGTCGTCGGCCCGGCTTCCATGGAATGGATCGCGGCCTGCGAGAATCTCTTCGACCGCCTGCTGCCACCTGATGAGCGCTTCCGCCATCGCCGGACCAAGTTCGGCGAAAATGTAGTGCTTGTCGCCGACGCTGGCATTCTTTGCGGACACATGGTTGAGCACCGCCTCAATGACACGGTGGGGGACGGGTACCGGCAGTTCGGCCATGCGGGTCGCCATCGTCCGGCGCAGGTCATGCATTCGAATCGGTGACGGCTCGCCGGTCTCGACGTTGGCGAATGGGACGGTGGCGCCGGGATCGCCTGTAGGCGTCCACGGAAGTCCCGTTGACGGATCGTTGACCGCCAACCATCGGGCCAGATCATACATGACGCTGGCAACCGTTTCAGGCGTTGTCGGACGATCAGCATCGTTAGCATTGCGCCGGGCAGGGAACACATACCTGCTGTCGCCCGCAGCTGCGATGGCTTCGGCGATAATGGTCCTTGCGAGTTTTGGGATCGGCACCTTGTGCGCGCGGTCGTTCTTTGTGCGCCGGCCCGGTAGCGTCCAAAGCTTCAGGTCCGGCGAAAGCTCCGCGCGCGTCATCTTGCTGACCTCGCCCGACCGTTGCCCGAGCAGCAGGCCGACCTTCACGATGCGCCGGAATTGCTCCGGCAGCTTTCGATGTTCGAGAGCATGCCAGAGCGCTCGCACCTCTTCGTTGGTAAGAACACGCTCGCGGGCCCCGGCCTTCTTCGGCGGCTCGACGGCGGAGACGGGGCTGGCGATCAGCCGCTGCCGCTTGACGGCCCATTTGAACATCGCGCGGATGACCTCGAAAACTTTTACCGCCTCGCCGGGAGAGCCGCGGGTAATGATGGCGTCGGTGATCCGGGTAATCTGCTCGGCGGTCACGTCCTCGGCCGCGCGCTTGCCGATTGAGGGCAGCACGTCACGTTCCAACATCCGCGCATATTTTGCATGCCAATCGATGTCGCGCTTTGCAGCCAGGAACGCCGTCGCGAGCTGCTTGACGGTCAGGCGGGCCTCGACGGCCTCCTTGGCCTTGCGTGCGTCGGCCTCCCGCAAATCGGCCGCCGCCTTGGCTTCCCTGCGCTGCTGTTGCGGATCGACGCCCATGCGGAGCTTGTCGCGCGCCTCAGCGGCCCGGTCGCGGGCGGTGCCGAGCGAAAGCTCTTTCGACGAGTAGCGCCCCAGCATGAACCGCTTGGGCGCTTTGCTGCCTTCGCCGGGCGCCCGGTAGCTCAAATAGAAGGTGGCGACCCCGTTGCCCGTGATGAGCAGTGTCAGGCCGCGCAAGTTGGCGTCCCTCAACTCGCACTTGATTTTGGTCCTGGCGGCCTCGGCGATCGCGCTCTTGATGGCCGCGTCGGTTAGTATGGGCACGTCATTTTCCCCGTTCCGTTGCTACGTTGTTGCTACGGTTTTGACGCTATACCCCCTCTTCGGAACGCAGGCAATTGCAACGCTAGAATTGCAAACAAGCCCGTAAATACGCCTCCAAATGCATCGAAATGCGCATGCTTTGCGACAGCGCTTGACCCCATAAAAACCGGCTGTTAACCGCTTGGTCGGTGGTTCGATTCCATCCCGGGGAGCCAATTCCACATTCGTCATCGCCTTGAAATTGCACGATTTTCCGCAACAATCGGCCTCGCCCTCGACGCGAAACGCGGTTTGAGGGGCAACAAATGGGGCAACATATCATCCTAGAATCGGCAGTTGACCGGCGTGCCTCGCAGTTTTGAGGCTGCGGTTCAACCCTTGGGTGTGGACGCCGGCATCAGGCCGGGGCTGTTAGACGGGGTGGCGCGCGCAACTGGCGGCCGTGCAGCCATGACTTCAT
>JANLQJ010000053.1:0-14364 GCA_031367715.1 Hyphomicrobiaceae bacterium
GAGCCGCGCCCGGCCATGCGATAGCGGCCGGAGTTGTAGATGACGATGAGGTCGATGCCGCCGGCTTCTTCGCACTTGGCCGACAGCCCGGTGCCCGCGCCGCCGCCGATCAACGGCCGTCCGGCGGCGATCTTGGCGCGAAAGCGCGCGAGCAGCGTCTGCCTAGCGATGCGGGACATGGGCGCGTGCCGGTGGCTGGCGTTGGGCGCTTGCGGCGACTTCGCGCCAGGCGGCGACCAGCGCGGCCGCGAAGGCGTCGTCGTTGATGTGCATGGGCAATCGCATCAGCTTGTGGTCGGCACCGGTGCGGAACCGCTCCTCTATCGTGGTGAACAAGACCCGATCGGCGTCGGGATCGTGGAACGGCTGGCCCGGCTTGTCGATCGCCGAGACCCCGCCTTCGGGGATGAAAAACCGCACCGGGCCCACCATCGCGTTGAGCTTGTCGGCGAGAAAGACGCCGATGGCGCGGCACTCGTCGGCGGTGGTTCGCATCAGCGTCACGGTCGGGTTGTGGCGGTAGAGCTTCCTGCCCTTGAATCGCTCGGGCACGCTGTGCCAGGCGCCGAAATTGACCATGTCGAGCGCGCCGCACGAGCCGACGTAGGGCAGCGCGTGGCGCGCGAACACGTCGAGCCGGGTCGCCCCGGCCGAGAGCACGCCGCCGCCCATCACATCCGCGATCTCGGTTGTCGAGACGTCGATCACGCCGGCGAGCAGGCCCGAGTCGGCGAGCTTTTCCATCGACTGTCCGCCCACGCCGGTGGCATGGAAGACGAGGCAGTCGTAGTCGTCGCCGAGCTGCTTGACGACCGCCGGCACGCAGGGCGTCGTCACGCCGAACATCGTCAGGCCGAGCGCCGGCTTGCCATCGGCCGCGACCGCCGGCGGATGCGCGAGCATGCCGGCGAGCGCATGGGCGGCGTTGGCCAGCACCCTCTGACTGATGCTGTGGATGCCCTGCACGTCGGTCACCGAATACATCATGCAGATGTCGCTCGGTCCGACGTAGGGCCGGGTGTCGCCGCTGGCCATGGTCGAGACCATGACCTTGGGCACGCCGATCGGCAGCGCGCGCATCGCCGCCGTCACGATTGACGAGCCGCCCGAACCGCCGAGCGAAAAGATGGCGTCGAGCCGGCCCGCGCTGTGCAGATCACGGACAATCGCTACCACACCCTTGGCCATCGCCTCCATGGCGACGCCGCGATCGTTGCCCATGCGCAAAGCCTCGAGCGCGGTGCCCGCCGCCGCAGCAACCTGCCCCGCCGTCACATCCGGCACCAGAAACCGCGGTTCCCCGATCCCGGCGTCGATCACGATGGCCGTGCAATCGGCCGCTACGATCAAACGCCGGGCCAGGGCGAATTCCTCGCCCTTGGTGTCCAGCGTGCCGATGATGACGACGGTTGCCATGGGGAAAATCCGCTCAGCGCTTGTTGGCCGGGACGATCTGGCAGCCCGGTATGGTTTTCAGAAACTCTTCCGCGCCATGCGGCGCATACACCACATAAACCACCATCGGTTCCTTGCCGGTGTTGTTGGTGGAATGGAAGCGGCTCTCGGGCACGCACACCGAGCAACCGGGTCCGATCTCGCGCGTGATCGGATTGCCCTCGATATCCTCCACCATCTGAGTGCCGGTGCCGGAAATCACGTGGATGATCTCCTCGGCTCCCGGATGATTGTGCCGCGTATGCCCGCCGCCTGGCTGCATCGTTACGATGCCGGCGCTGAAATTGCGCGCGCCGCTTGCCGCGGGCGAGACGGTGATGGAGATCTTGCCCCAGTCGAACACAAGTGTTTCGACGTCGTCGGGCGTGTTGAAATAGCGTTCCTTGGACGGCATGGCAGGTCCTCCCCGTGAGTGCGCAGTGGCGAGCCGCAGCCCGCGGGTCCGCGGCAGGCTAACCCGCGGACCCGTCCCAGTCACCCGACAGTATCGTCTCGGTTCCTTGCGCTGGTTGGCGGCGTCGACCAACGGCTCAAGATGTTCCACCGCCTGCCGGGCCACCGTGTCCGGTTCGATGTCGCGCCGGTCGAAGCCGAGTTCCATCGCCACACCGGCTGCTTTCTGCCTCCGAATCAGGATGCTGCCGGCCCGATGCCGGCATCGCCATCAGGTCTCAATTCGGTGCCATTCGGCGGTCCAGTCCGGCTTTGGCAGGATACCGGCTCCGGCTGTCGATGGGCGGCCAGAAACGCGCCATCAGGCTAGGAAAATTGCGCGATTTCATGGGGTTGAACGTTCGCAGCCTGGCCAGGCGGATGGCCTTGCCAGCGCATCCTGGACGATCGGACCTCAATTGCCCTGTTGATGCCTGCTTCTTGCGGCAGGATGCACTTGCTCCGGCGGGCAACGTATGCTCACTCCAGGAGCACTGGGATCGGTTGAGCGGGAACGCATGTCCATTGACAAGGCACTGGTAGGTTTCCTCGGCGCGGTAGCGGCCGCGACGGCGGCTGCCCGTGCGTCGCGTCCCGTGCCACCCGCGATCACTGCAAATCCCGCCCTGTTCTTCCAGTTGCTGGTCAAGCTGCGCGGCGAAACCGAAATGAAGCGCCATGCCGAACGGCTGGCCCTGCATCTGCTGGCTGAATGCAAGGCAGGCCGCGTCTCGTTGGAGCAGCTGGAAACCCGGGTCGTCACGTTGACCAGCCTGGTGTGCAATTTTCCGCCTAGAACCAATCAGTTGCAGGAAGAGCTGGATCGTAGCCGCGGCCGTTCGCCCGCCGCCTCGGCGTTGCTGATTGCCTCGGCCATGGTGTCGCGCGCGCAGGCCCGCGGCCGACCAGACCAGGCCCGCGTCGATCCCTCCTGGGCCACTGACCTGATCGCCGAAGGGCTGGCGGCAATCATCTCCGAACCGGCGTTCCTTGCCGGAGTCGAGCGCGCGTTCGACGCGGCCACCGATGGCATGGCGCAGACCAGTGGGCCCATCCCCGCCGAAAAGACCTCGCCGGCCGCGCAAGTCGATCGCAAGAGTTTGGTGGCCCCGGTCGCGACCACCGGCCAGTTGAGCGATCAGGTTGCCGTCGAGCTGCGCGCGGCCTGCCGTCAGCACAATATCGCGCCTGCCGATACCGATGCCGTGATCGCGGCCAAGACCGCGCAGTTGCGGGATTTGCTTCGGCTGTTGCTGGCATCGCCGCTGGAGCCGGGCGGCACGCGGCTGGTCGAGACCATGCGCTATGATGCAGCCGCCGCCCTGGGCGCCGGCAAACTTGCGCGCTGCGCTGAACTGCTGACCGCCGTGTCGCTACAACAGGTTGCCGACAATCGGCCCAGCAATGCCTCGGAAACCTTCGTGCTGCTGGGTCAGCTGCAGGAGGCACGGCTCGAGCCCCAGGCCGCAGCGGCTGCCTATGGTGATGCGGTGAAACTGTCGTCCACCGCTCCCGCCTCATTGCGTTGGAGCTATGCCCTGCGCCAAGGTGCCGCGCTTGCCAGCGAAGCTGACGATCTCAATCGCAGCGGCAAGGCCAACAACCGGCCGCTGTCCGAGGCGGCTCGGGTCTATGCCAATGCCCTGCAGATGTTGCCGCGCGACGATGCGCCGGAGCTTTACACCGTCACGCAGAACTGCCTCGGCAACGCACTGCTGCGACTGGGCGAAATAGAGGGCAAGGCCGAGCTGTTCGAGCACGCCGCCAGCGCCTATCGTCTGGCTGCCAGCGCCATGGATCGCGGCCGATCGGAGCGCGACTGGGCCCTGGTGCACAGCAATCTGGGCACCGCGCTGCTGAAAGCCGGCGAGATCGCCAATGCCGAGCGCAATTATGCCGACTCGGCCGCCGCCTATGACCTGGCGCTCGAAGTCCTGCGGCCAGACACCAACACCCCCGATTGGGCCGCTGCCGAAGCGGGACGCGGCATGGCGCTGGGCCGGCTTGGCGCCATCCGCAGCGATCTGGGCTTTCTGGAACGGACGGCGCGGCTGGTCGATGCGGCGCTGGCCAGTTTCGAGCGGCGCAACGCCCCGGCACCCTGGGCGCGCCTACAGAGTTGTCTTGGCAATATCTGCGCCGATCTGGGTGAGCGCATCGGTGGGCGGCATTGGCTGGAACGCGCCATCACGGCCTATGAAGCGGCGCAGCAGGAATGGACCGAGCAGCGTGCGCCGCTGCAGTGGGCCCTCAGCGAAGCCAACCGGGGCGGCGCCCATCTAGGACTGGGAACGCTGACTGGCAGCCGGCGCCACCTGCAATTGGCAGAAGAATGCCTGGTCAGCGCTGACCGCATGTTCGGGCGGCTGGGCGAGATGGCCTATGCATCGGCCGCGCGCCAGAGCCTTGCCACCGTGCGCAACGAACTCAGCCAGGCGGCACCACCGGCGGGCCCGACCGGCGCACCGCAACAGGCCCGCGCGCGAATTTGACCTCAGCCGAGATCGGCCAGGCTGCGGGTCTTGAAGCCAGCGAAATAATCGAGCATGGCTCCGACGTCGAGCGCGACCGCGCCCTTGGCCTTGGCGCGCGCGATGAAGATCTTGCCAAGGAAACCGGCACCGACCAGCACCAGCGTGCCAGGCATGCAAAGTCGTTCCATGTCAATAACCTGGTCTTCGAAGGTGTCAAACAGCGCGCGCGTCTCCGATCCCTGCCCAGTGGCCTTGGCGACCTTGGTATGCGCCGGAATGACGATTGAGCAGAGGTCCGGGTGGCTGGCGAGGTCGAGCTGCTCTTTTGACCAGCAGCTGATCAGCACTACGCGGCGGGCCACCTGGCATAGCGCTTCGATCGATGCCCGATCAAACAGGATCTGGTGGCAGCGTTCCTCGGTGAGGATTGGGCCCGCAACCGGAATGCTCTTGCCGAGCTGGTCCAGCACGACCGCCAGCCCGCGCTGTCCGCCCGACAGTCCAAAGCGCGTATAGGGCGTGCCGCGATCGCGGATGATGCGATAGATCGAGGGCACACCAATGATATCGGCCGCCGCGACGGCTTGCCGGAACTGTTGTCTTATGGCCGCACGGCGATCGTCTGCGATGACGGTGCCCCACCACATGCGTTCGCGAATGCGATTGTCTTCGGCAAACGCCGCCGGGTCGATGCCGGCGATGCTGGGCGGCTCGTAGCCGTATCCCTCGCCATCGCCGAGTCGCACCAGAGCGAGGCCTTCGGCGTTTTGCAAATGGGTCCGGATGATCGTCAGCAGCTCCTCGCGCTCGCCAGCGTCGAAGCGAATATTCATCAGATCGCGGTCGTTTTCCGGCAGCTGCCTCAGCCGGTTGACGACGTGTTCGGCCAATTGCCGGCCATCCTCGGCATCGCAGGCGCTGTAGACGGCGGCAAAGCGCTTGAGCACCTTGCGCCAAGGCGCTCCTTTGAGGCTGTCGGGACCCTCCGGCAGGGTTGCGAGAAAATACAACCGCTTTTCTTCCGGCAGCGCATCGAGATAGATATCGCGCAGTCGGGCGGCTACGGTGGCATGGCCGTTGTTCTCCAACAACCGGAAACTGCCAAGGAATGTTGCGGGAGCCAGCCGGGTCAAATCCTCGGGCCGCAGGCTTTGAAGGAATCCGGCAAGTTTCCCGGCATCGCCTTTGCGGGCAAGGAAATCGGCCGCAAGATTGGCAGCGGCGTCGACATACAGCGGATTGCTGCGCAGCCGCCCGAAATGCTGCACGATTTCATCGGCATCAAGGCCGACCTCGCCGCGGTATTGCTGCAACTTCAGGCGGTGGAAGAAGCGCGTCTCGGCAAAGCCCAGAGTCTCGCAGTCGATGGCGGCCTCAAGCAGATCGAGCCGGCGCGCGACGAACAGCGCTGTAAAATAGCGATGCACCGACGTTTCGGGTAAAGAGCCAATACTTTGCAGCAGAGTGAGCACGTCGAGATGCGTCAACGTGGCGCCAGCGCGCGCCAGCTGCTCATCAAATCGAATGCGCCGCCTTGGTCGCTCGGCAGCCGCGTCCTGCGGCCGGGTAGAATTGATGTAGTCCGCCAATACATGCATCGATCGTGGCGCAAACCGCAGCGCACGGTCGACGACCAGCTTCGCGCCCCGCTTCAGCATAGCTTTCATGCGCAGCCGGCGTCTGCCAGGAAATGGTGCAATATCGGCGGCAACGTTCACGTCGCGTTCCCCAAAACCCCGATGACGCCGCAAATCGGCGATCGATCGGCCAATCAAGGAGAATCTTCGCAGAAGCACTGATTCGATTCAAACCGAAAGCGCCGGGGATATGATGGTCATCTTCGGCAGTGCGACATTTCGCGAATGTGCCCACCGATCTGTCGGCGAAGATGACCTTCATGTCCCCGCCAGGCCAACCAAGAAAGCCACAATTGCTCCTTAGCCATGACGCCTCAGGCGCTGGCTGCCGCCTCGGTGCGATGCTATCTCGTTTGCGCTCCCCGAACGTGGTTTTCCGGTTTTCGGATCGATAGCGCGAATAACCAAACAGAGACACAGCCCAACATGCTGCCAGAAATCGGTCATTACGCGCTTATCATCGCCCTGATGCTGTCGGCGCTGCAGAGCACGGTGCCGATGATCGGGGCTTACCGGCGCGATCCGGTGCTGATGGCGGCCGGTCCGCATCTGGCGCTAGGGCAGCTGTTCGCCATTGCCTTTGCCTTTGCGCTGCTGGTACAGGCGTTTGTCGCCTCGGATTTCTCCGTCATGGCGGTGGCGGCCAATTCGCATACCGACAAGCCGCTGATGTACAAGATCAGCGGCGTGTGGAGCAACCACGAGGGCTCGATGCTGCTCTGGGTGCTGATCCTGGCCATCTATGGCGGAGCGGTCGCCCTGTTCGGCAACAACCTGCCGTGGACACTGAAATCGCGCGTGCTTTCCGTGCATGGCATGATCGGCTTTGCTTTCCTGCTGTTCATCCTCCTCACCTCCAACCCGTTCACACGCCTTTACCCGGCACCCTTGAATGGCGATGGCATCAACCCGATCCTGCAGGATCCCGGCCTCGCGATCCATCCGCCCATGCTCTATATGGGCTATGTCGGCTTCTCGATGGCGTTCTCGTTCTCGGTCGCCGCGCTGATCGAAGGGCGGGTCGATGCCGCTTGGGCGCGCTGGGTGCGGCCGTGGGTGCTGGCCGCCTGGGTGTGCCTGACCGCCGGCATCACGCTCGGCAGCTATTGGGCCTATTACACGCTCGGCTGGGGTGGCTGGTGGTTCTGGGACCCGGTGGAGAACGCCTCGTTCATGCCCTGGCTGTCGGGTACCGCGCTGTTGCATTCCGCGCTGGTGGTCGAGCGCCGCAACGCCCTGCAGAGCTGGACCATTTTGCTCGGCATCCTCACCTTCACGCTCAGCCTGATCGGCACCTTCCTGGTCCGCTCGGGCGTGCTGACCAGCGTGCATTCGTTCGCCAACGATCCCGCCCGCGGCGTGTTCATTCTTGGCATTCTGGTGCTGGCGACCGGCGGCGCGCTGGTGCTCTTTGCCTTGCGTGCCGGTTCGCTGCGGCAGGGGTCCAGCTTCACTATCGTCAGCCGCGAGGGCGGTTTGGTGCTGAACAACGCCCTGTTGGCGGTAGCGGCGGGCACGGTGTTTCTGGGCACCTTCTATCCGCTGCTGGTCGATTTTATCGGCGGCGACAAGATCTCGGTCGGCCCGCCGTTCTACAATCGTACCTTCGTGCCGATCATGGCGCCGGTGCTGATCGCCATGGTGTTCGGCCCCATGCTGCGCTGGAAGCGCGATGATTTGAACGCGCTGCTCAAGCGGTTGCAATGGCCGGCCGTGCTGGCGTTTGGTGTCGCGGTGGCGGTGCTGGTGCTGACGCTCGGCAAAAGCCTTGCGCCGGTGCTCGGCTTTGGCGTTGCGGCCTGGCTGATCATCGGCACGCTGTGGCAGCTGGTTGGCCGCCTCAAGCTCGGACGGGCGCCATTCGATACCACGTTGCGCCTCGCGGTTTCGACTCCACCCTCCTACTACGGACTGATCCTCGCTCACGCCGGCATGGGCGTGCTGGTCGCCGGCATCACCGGCATGACGGCCTATCAGACCGAGAACATCCGTCTGATGAGCCCTGGCGAAAGCGCGGAACTGTCGGGCTACACCTTTACCATGCGCGACGTGACGCAAGGCAAGGGACCGAACTACACCTATGAACGCGCGACCTTCGTGGTCAGCCGCGGCGACCGGCCCGGCTTCCTCATGGAGCCGGAGCGGCGCTTCTATCCGGTGCGCCAGCAGACCACCACCCAGGCGGCCATTACCACTAGCTTGTTTCGCAATCTCTACCTCAATGTCGGCGAAGAGAACGAGGGCGGGAAATGGGCGGTACGGATGTATTATCACCCGCTGGTGCCCTGGATCTGGGGCGGCGCGCTGCTGATGGCGCTGGGCGGCGCGCTGTCGTTATCCGATCGGCGCTTGCGCATTGGCATGCCGATGCGCACGGCCGCGCCTGCAACGGTCGTGGCGGCGGAGTAGGTCGCATGCTGATTGCAAATATCCTTGGACGTAGCGCGGAACTTCCTTCTCGCGTAGGGAAAAGGTGTCGCGCAGCGACCGATGACGGGTGCAAGGTTCAGAGTTGGGCCGCGTTAGTGCAAACTCTCTGGCCCCGGCACCTCTCGTCCGCCCTTCGCGCACCTTCTCACTATCGGAGAAGGACGATGGGCCCTGGATCTTGGACCAGTATCCTGGTTGCTTTTCTGCTGACAGTGTTCTCCGCCCCCGCCCTCGCCGTGCAACCCGACGAAATCCTGTCCAATCCCGTCCTCGAATTGCGCGCCCGCGATCTCAGCCAGGGCCTGCGCTGCCTGGTTTGTCAGAACCAGTCGATCGACGACAGCGATGCCGGACTGGCCAAAGACCTTCGGGTCTTGCTCCGCGAACGTCTCAGCGCTGGCGATACCGACCAGCAGGCCATGGCCTACATCGTCGATCGCTACGGCAATTTCGTGCTGCTGAAGCCGCCGTTCCAGTGGAACACGGCGCTGCTCTGGCTGTCGCCTGTGCTGCTCCTGTTGCTGGCAGGCGGCGGCTTCTACACTGTCTTGCGCCGCAATCGGGCAACGCCTGATCCCGCGTCGCTCAACACCGAGGACGAGGCACGCCTCGCCCAACTGCTCGAGGACGGACCCAACCGATGACGCTTTGGCTTATTCTTACCCTCATGACGGCCGCTGCTGCCGTCTATGTCGCTGCGCCCTTTCTCAGGCCCATCGACAAGACGGCAGCCACGCAATCGTCCGATCTCGGTATCTTTCGCGATCAACTGGCCGAGGTTGACCGCGAGGCCGCCAGCGGGCTGATCGAGCCGGCCGCCGCCGAGCAGGCGCGCACCGAGATCAAGCGCCGCATGCTGGCTGCCGACAAGGCCGCGGCGAGCGTCGGCGAGGCCAAGCCCTTGACCGCGCTGGAGTACCAATTCACCTTTCTGACCATCACGGCGCTGACGGTTCTCGGGTCGGTCATTCTGTATGCATTCAATGGCAGCTCGAACCTGCCGTCGTCAATCCGTATGCAGGGAGCCATTCTTGGGCCAGCAGCTTCGACCGAGGTGCCAGCGCAGCCGGCCCAAGCCAGCGGCCAGGCCATGGACACAAGCGCGCCCTCGATCGCCGATGTCGACACCGCCATCGCCAAGCTGTCGGCGCGGCTGAAGGCCAACCCGTCCGATCTGCAGGGCTGGGCCATGCTCGGCTGGTCCTATCTCGGCACCGGCAAATATCCCGAGGCGATAGCGGCCTATCGCAAGGCCGCCGAACTTGATCCGAAATCCGCCGCCATCAAGGCCGGTCTCAGCAATGCGATGGTGCGGGCGGCCGACGGCAAGGTGACGCCCGAAGCCTTGGCGCTGATCGACGAGGCGCTGGCGATCGATCCCAAACAGCCAGGCGCACGCTTCGACAAGGGCATGGCCAAGCTGCAGGCCGGCGATGCCAAGGGCGCCATCGAGGTCTGGATTGCCCAGCTCAAGGATGCGACACCCGACGATGCCTGGGGGCCCGAGGTGCGCTCGAGCATACTCGATACCGCGCAGAAGGCCAAAATCGACGTGAGCGGACGATTGCCGCCGGTAACTGGGGCCGCGGCTGCGGCGCCAGTCGCATCATCAGCGCCCACCGCAATGGGGGCCGCGGCCGGGCCGAGCCAGTCCGATATCGCAGCAGCCCAGACCATGACGACCGAAGACCGCAACGCCATGATCAAGGGCATGGTCGACCGCCTGGCGCAGAAACTGGAGACCAACCCGAAGAATATCGATGGTTGGATACAACTCATGCGCTCGCGCAAGGTGCTCGGCGATGTCGAGGCAGCCAAGGTGGCGTTCAAGCGTGCGCTAACGGTGTTTGCCGACGCAGCAGACGAAAAAGGCAAACTGAAAGCGGCAGCAGGCGAGCTTGGCATTGCTGAATAATACCAGCCCACTTATGGTTTGACCCGTCACTTTGAAGGTTCGTGACAGAGGTCATGGCGTAGGGGCGCACAGCGGTGCGCCCGCTTGCGAGCACGAGTCAAACGATCGGTTGGACTGTATAACAGGCATGCACGGCACGAATCGTGAGTTTTCACCGGTGTCGCAGGGCAAGCCGCCGCATGTCTACCCCCTCCCGCCACTGCTAACTAAACTATCCGGACGCGTTGCGGAACCAAAACCAGTGAGGTTTACCAATGATCGCGTCAACCGATTCTGTTGTCGAAAGCCTGAGCCGCAGCTTTGCCAGCGCGGCCAAGAGCGAGAAACCGTACCCGCATTGGCAGCTGCGCAACTGCCTGCCCGGCGACATCGCCGAGGCTGTGATCGCCCTGCCATTCCGGGCTCCCGGCCTCGAGGGCGTGTCTGGAAAACGCGAGTTGCACAACAAAACCCGCACCTATTTCGATACCGAAAATCAGGTGAAGTTTCCGTCCGTCAACGCCGTTTCGGCGGCGCTGCAGGATGCCCGCACCGCGACGATGATCGAGCGCCAATTCGGCATCAACCTCGCCGGCTCCTATCTGCGCATCGAATACGCCATGGATATCGACGGCTTCTGGCTGGAACCGCACTCCGATCTCGGCGTCAAGCTGTTCACCTTCCTGCTCTATCTGTCGACCGATCCGGCACATGCTGATCTTGGTACGGATATTTATGACGGCGAGAAGAAACATGTCGGCCGCTCGCCCTTTGTCAGCAATGGCGCGATGGTCTTTGTGCCCTCAAACAACACGTTTCACGGTTTTGAAAAGCGAACGATCGCGGGCGTCAGGAAATCGGTCATCATTAACTATGTGACTGATGCCTGGCTCGCCCGCGAGCAATTGGCCTATCCAAAAAATCCAATCGGATCAGTAAGCTAATTCTAAGTCGCCAGAGCCTTTGCGCCGGCATCGCCAACCTGGGCGTCTTGCGCGGACGACATGCCGGAGACGCCAATACCGCCGACGATCTTGCCGTCGTGCATCAGCAGCACGCCGCCTTCAAGCGGTGACACGCCCTCCATCGCGAGGATGCGCAGATTGGCGCCTCCGGCCGAAATGAGGTCCTGGAAACTCTTGGTCGCGCGGCGGAATTTCACTGCCGTCGTGGCTTTGCCCGGAGCAATCTGTAGGCTGCCCAACTGCGCGTTTTCCATCCGGTGCAGCATGACCAGATTGGCGCCGCTGTCGACAATAGCGATCACCATCGGCCAGCCATTTGCCACGGCCTCGGCCTCTGCGGCCGCCATCACCGCCTTGGCCTGGGCAAGCGTGATCGGCGGCCCGTAAGTGGGCAGGGTGGTTGGAACCGGCGTTGTCATCGGTGGCCTCCTGGCGGTTGTGAGTGCGGGGATGGAGCCTTCCCTGGCCACTGTCAATGCCCTATGAAAGCGCCACCGCAGCAAAGGAAAATCGTCATGAGCAAAGTCGCCTGGATCGGTCTTGGAGTGATGGGCTATCCGATGGCCGGCCATATCAAGGCCAAGGGCGGGCATGACCTCACGGTCTACAACCGCAGCACCGAAAAGGCCGCCAAATGGACCGCGCAGCACGGCGGCAAGACCGCCGCGACACCTGCGGAAGCGGCCAAGGACGCCGATTTCGTGTTCTGCTGCGTCGGCAATGATGCCGACTTGCGCACCGTCACTCTTGGCGAAAACGGGGCCTTTGGCGGTATGCGCAAAGGTGCTATTTTCATAGACAATACAACCGCTTCCGCCGATGTCGCGCGCGAGCTGGACGGCGAGGCCAAGCGCCGCGGCTTCAGTTTTCTGGACGCGCCGGTCTCGGGCGGCCAGGCCGGGGCCGAGAACGGCGTGCTCACCGTAATGGTCGGCGGCGATGAGGCAACCTTCACTGCGGCCGAGCCGGTCATCACTCATTACGCCCGCATGGTACGCCGCATCGGCCCAGCAGGTACGGGCCAGCTTGCCAAAATGGTCAACCAGATTTGCATCGCCGGCCTCGTGCAGGGGCTCTCCGAGGGCGTACATTTCGCTCAGAAGGCTGGCCTCGATATCCCTGCTGTCATGGAAACGATTTCAAAGGGCGCGGCCGGCTCGTGGCAGATGGAAAACCGTTGGAAAACAATGTCTTCAGGTAAGTTCGACTTCGGCTTTGCGGTCGATTGGATGCGCAAGGATCTGGGCATCTGCCTCGATGAAGCGCGCCTCAATGGCGCCAGCCTGCCGGTCACAGCGCTGGTCGACCAGTTCTATTGCGAGGTGCAAAAGATCGGTGGCAAGCGCTGGGATACCAGCAGCCTGGTGGCCCGCCTCAACAACGCCGACGCTAAGAGGTCTTGAACGTCGGGCGGCGCTGGAACCATGGCGCTGCCTCCTCCAGCTGCGCTGCCAATTTCAGCAGCGCGGCATCCTCGCCAAACCGCGCCGCGAAATGCACGCCGATCGGCAGGTCTTGCGCATTCCAGTGCAGCGGAACCGTCATCGCCGGCTGGCCCGTGGCGTTGAATAATGCCGTGAACGGAGAATATGGCAGCACACCGTCCGCACCCGTCCGATAGGCGACGAAATCGGTGCGATCCGGCTTGAAACGACCGATTTTGGCAGGTGGTTCGGACATGGTCGGCGTCAGCAGCATGTCGTAGCCGGTGAGAAACCGGGCCATCGCGCGGCCGACGTCGTGGACGCGGCTTACTGCGGCGAGGTAGTCCGCGCCGCTCACCGTCTTGGCATGCTCAATGGCGCCGCGCGTGACACCCTCCAGTTCATCGGTGCGCGGTTGCCGGCCCAGAACTTTGGCCTGTGACGCCACCGTCAGCGCCGTGCCGCAAGCAACGATATCGGCCCAGCCGCGCATCAGCTTGAGGATATTGATCTGAGGTTCAGCCTCGACAATTTCGTGGCCAAGATCTGCGCATAATTTCGCAGCATGATCAATTGCTTGCGCACAATCGGCATGTACGGGCTCACCCGCAAAGGTGCGCTTTGATACCGCAATGCGCAAACGTCCCGGCGCTGCCTTAATCTCTTCCAGATACGGCCAGGCCACCGCCGGCGCCCAATAAGGCGCCCCCAAATCCGGACCATGGGTGGCATCGATCAATGCCGCCGTATCGCGCACCGTCCGCGTCAGAAAACCATCGATCGCCATGCCGGCCCAGCCCTCACCAGAGGCCGGCCCATCGGGCAGCCGCGCGCGTGTCGGCTTCAGCCCGAACAAGCCGCAATTGCTGGCCGGTATACGCACCGAGCCGCCGCCATCGCTGCCATGTGCCGCCGGCAGAATGCCCGCCGCGACCGCCGCGCCCGACCCGCCGGACGATCCGCCCGTGCTGCACGACAGATCCCACGGATTGCGCGTCGGCCCGCCATAGACTTGTGCTTCTGTCGTTGGCCCGATGCCAAACTCGGGGCTGGTTGTGCGTCCAAAGGTGATAAAACCGGCGCGTTTGATGCGCAGATAAATTTCGGAATCGTAATCATAAGTGCTGCCCGCGAACAGCCGGGACCCTGAATTGGTCGGAAAATCAATGGCTTCGCTGCCAAGGTCCTTGAGCAGCATCGGCACACCGCCGAACGGTCCTTTGGGCGTTCCTGCCTTGGCAACGGTCAGCGCCTTGTCGCGCTGCTCCAGCACCACGGCGTTGATCTTGGGGTTCAGCCGATCAACGCGGGCGAACGCGGCCTCCAGCAACTCGGCGGGCGTCACCTCGCGCCGATGCACCAGATCGGCCAAGCCGAGCGCGTCGAAGGCCTCATAGTCCGCCATTCCAGCCATTTGTCATATCCTCGTCAAAAGTTTCCTCGACACCGTATGTTAATGCACCCTACGACGTTGTCGATTGACGCCAGCCAATACCCAAGGAATTTTGCATGATCCTAGAATCGGCAGTTGACCGGCGTGCCTCGCAGTTTTGAGGCTGCGGTTCAACCCTTGGGTGTGGACGCCGGCATCAGGCCGGGGCTGTTAGACGGGGTGGCGCGCGCAACTGGCGGCCGTGCAGCCATGACTTCATC
>JANLQJ010000375.1:0-3266 GCA_031367715.1 Hyphomicrobiaceae bacterium
ATTTGCGCCGAGCGGTTCGGCAAGCGCATGCATCCCTGGTCGGTCGGACGCTTGCTGCACAAGCTCGGCCTATCGCGGCAAAAGACCCGCCCCAGCCACCCCAAGAAAGACCCGGCCGACGCAGCGGCCTTTAAAAAGAGCTCTGCGAAAGTTAAAAAATATTCAGTATACGCATAAAAACAAACGCCTGCGGCTGTTCTTCCAGGACGAAGCGCGCATTGGACAGAAGGGGCGAACCGCCCATGTCTGGTGGACGCGGGGCGTGCGACCGCCGGGGATCGCCGACAACCGGTTTACCTTCGCCTATATCTTCGCAGCGATCGAGCCGGGTACGGATAATGCGTTCGCTCTGGTCATGCCCGAAGTGAACACCGACGCCATGCAGCAGTTTCTCGACCGCTTCGCCGCCACGATCGGCAAGGACGAGCACGTCGCGATGGTGCTTGATCAAGCCGGATGGCACGGCGCCAAAGCCTTGCGGGTGCCCTCCAACATCACATTCGTAGCCTTGCCGCCGTACTCGCCCGAGCTCAATCCGGTCGAGCGGGTCTGGCTGCATCTCAAGGAGCGCTTTCTCTCGCACCGCTTGCTCAACGACTACGACGACATCGTCGATGCCGCCTGCGCGGCTTGGAAACGCCTCACTGCCGAAGCCGGGCGCATCACGTCTTTGGGCTCATATCCTTGGATTCTTGCGGTCAAACCTTAGGAGGGCTGGTATTACGGCTTGAAACGGCCCAATGCACGCTGCGGTCTTTTTCGTCAGCCCTTGAGCTTGGCCGCGATCGAAGCGACGTGCTTGCCCTGGAAGCGGGCGGCATCCAGCTCATTGGCCGACGGCATTCGGCTGCCATCGCCGCCGGTGATGGTCGAGGCGCCGTAGGGCGAACCGCCAGTGATCTCAGTCAGGCCCATCTGACCCTGGAATGAATAGGGCAGGCCGACCACCACCATGCCGTGATGCAACATGGTCGGGATGAAACCGAGAATGGTCGACTCCTGGCCGCCATGCTGGGTCGCCGATGACGTCATAGCCGAGCCGACCTTGCCGACCAGCGCTCCCTTGGCCCACAGGGCACCCGTTTGATCGATGAAATTGCGCATCGGCGAGGCCATGGTGCCGTAGCGCGTGCCGCAGGCAAAAATGATGGCGTCGTAGTTGGCCAGTTCATCGGGAGTGGCGATCGGGGTGTGCTGCTCCTTGAAATGCGACGCCTTGGCGACGTCGGCGGGTACCAGCTCGGGCACGCGCTTGACCTCGACATGAGCACCGGCGGACTTAACGCCTTCGGCAGCCGCATTGGCCATCGTTTCCATGTGTCCGTAGGCAGAGTAATAGAGAACCAATACCTTGGTCATGTTTTGTCTCCGTTGATGTTCGATTGAATCGGTCGACTTTCAAGCTGGTGCAAGTTCGCGCAACAGCCCTTCGAGGTCGAGCCGCTTTGTACCCATCTCAAGCCCGCCATCAGCAGTGCGCGGCCATTGCTCCTTTGGCCGGTCCCAATACAGTTCCACGCCGTTGCCATCGGGGTCGTCGAGATAGAGCGCCTCGCTGACGCCATGGTCGCTGGCCCCAGACAGGGACATTCCGGCTTCGGCCAGCCGCCGCAAGGCATCGGCAAGATCAGCGCGGGTCGGATAGAGGATGGCCGTGTGATAGAGCCCGGTCGAGCCGCGCGGCGCTGGCGAGCCACCCTTGCTGTCCCAGGTGTTGAGGCCGATATGGTGATGATAGCCGCCGGCCGAGATGAACGCGGCCTGCGAGCCATAGCGTTGCATCAGCTCAAAGCCGAGCACGCCGCAGTAAAAGCCGAGCGCGCGCTCAACGTCGGCGACCTTCAGATGCACGTGCCCGATTTTCGTGCCGGCTGCGATCGGGCGGGGGGACAGTGTGGCAGAACGGGTGTTGGTATCGGTCATAGGTCTTCCCCTCCGGAGCAGGTTGGATTGATTACTTGCGAATGCATATAATAGAACCGGCCGCCGATGCAAGAGGTGGGAGCCTGGATTGCAGCGGAAATAGCGTTATGGGTTGGGCGAGCGGCAGGTCTTGCGCCAGGGACGGGATGTCACGGCTTGCCCACCTTTGCACTTGCCCGTTGCCACCATGGCCCATAGGTTTTTCCACGACCTCAGATTCCGGTTTTCGCAAAGCAGGCCCCTTTGACCATCTCCCACTCCGTAGTCGATGCCATCGGCAACACGCCGCTCATCAGGTTGAAGCGCGCTTCGGCCGAAACCGGCTGCACAATCCTGGGTAAGGCCGAGTTCATGAACCCTGGCCAGTCGGTCAAGGACCGGGCTGCTCTGTTCATCATCCGCGACGCCGAGCGCTCGGGGGCGCTGAAACGGGGCGGCATCATTGTCGAGGGCACGGCGGGCAATACCGGCATTGGCCTGGCCATGGTCGGCAATGCGCTGGGCTATCGCTCGGTCATCGTCATTCCCGATACCCAGTCGCAGGAGAAAAAGGACACGCTGCGCATGCTGGGGGCGCGGCTGGTCGAAGTGCCGGCGGTGCCGTACAAGAACGACAACAATTACGTGAAGTATTCCGGCCGGCTCGCTGCAGCGTTGGCTGCCACCACCCCCGAGGGTGCGATCTGGGCCAACCAGTTCGACAATCTTGCCAACCGGCGCGGCCATGTGGAAACCACGGCGCGTGAGATCTTTGAACAGACGAGCGGCAAGGTCGATGGGTTCGTGTCGGCCGTCGGAACCGGTGGTACGCTCGCCGGGGTGGCCGAGGGGTTGAAGGCACGCAATGGCAAGATCCGCGTCGCGCTGGCCGATCCGCACGGGGCGGCGATCTATAGTTGGGTCAAGACAGGCGAACTGAAATCGGAAGGGTCGTCGATCACCGAGGGCATTGGGCAGGGGCGCATCACTAGGAACCTGGAGGATGCGCAGATCGACGAGGCTTTCCGCATTGCCGATGCCGAGGCCTTGGAGATCGTGTTCAAGCTGGTGACCGAGGAGGGGCTGAGCCTCGGCGGCTCGTCCGGCATCAATATCGCGGGCGCCATTCGGCTCGCTCAGCTGATGGGGCCGGGGCATACCATCGTGACGGTTCTGTGTGACCTCGGCAACCGGTATCAGAGCAAGTTGTACAATCCAGCGTTCCTACGCGAGAAAGGGCTCCCGGTGCCGTCTTTTCTGGAGCCGCCAAGTTTCGCGCTGCCGGTGGTTTACGAGGCCGTTTCGTGAGGTGGGCAGTCGGCCTATGGCGTAGCGGCGGCTTGCTGCCGCCCTCCGCCAACGTG
>JANLQJ010000386.1:0-5199 GCA_031367715.1 Hyphomicrobiaceae bacterium
TCTTCGACCAGCGCAGACTTAGCGCCATTCTGCTCGCGGGCTGTGTCATCGAGCTTACGCGCCAAGTTTCGCGACAGATAGAGCGTATAGCGCCGCTTGCTCATGACTGGGATGCTCCCGAATGAGTTGATGGCCAGGGGCCAGCGTCGGCAAGTTCCACGAATGGGCAATATGTGTGCATCGGATCACTCCTGGTCCCGGGGCCATGGTTGGCGGCGACGGACTCAGTGTGTGATCAGCGGCAAAGCAATGTGAATGGGGTATCGCGGGGAAAGGGGGGACGGTTGAGGCAAGCGAAGGAAGAAATGGGATATGGCAAATTGCGGACAGTTGTAGCGCCTCTGAAGGTGGAATTGTCCGTGATGTGATTGTTACAGCGAGGTCCCCCGCCCTCTGTCTCGCACATCCATGAGTATCAGTTTCGGGAATGCTGTCGCTCGTCCGCAATCGCCTTCATCGCGTTATATTTGGCTCCGGTCGCGTCCGACTTGAAGGGCGAAGTCCGGAATTGCCACCGACACAATTCTCAAGTACATTGATCCGATGTTTGAGACTGCGAAACGATGGGCGCGCGAGATCAAACGAGATATCGTTGCGCTCTACATTGCTGGGCGTGACCCTCGAACCCCTTGGCATGCCAAGGCAGTCGCTTTCGCAGTCGCGGCCTATGCGATCAGCCCTATTGATCTCATACCGGATTTCATTCCGATCCTTGGCTATCTCGACGATCTGATCATCGTGCCCCTTGGCATCATGCTCGCTGTACGGCTCATCGCGGTTGATCTGATGGCCGAGTATCGTCATGCGGCGAGCGAACGAGGCACACTACCGGCTCATTGGGCCGGCGCCGCAGCCACCGTCGCGATCTGGCTTGTGGCGTTGGCGGCGGTCGCCTTTTGGGCCATCCGCCGCCTATCGCAATGATGCGATCGAGTTCGCTAGTTGTCGCTGAACCAGCCAGGTTGACGCGAGCACCGGCAAGATCATGGCCACCATCGCCGCCGAGAGACGCGGCCATTCTTCGGCGTCGCCACCAACCTGAGCTTCTTTCATTGACAATTGCCCGACCATCCAGGGCGGCACCGTCATTGCGCGATCGCCTGCCAGGAAAGTCGCGTACAGATATTCGTTCCAACAGAGTATGAAGATCAATAGGCCGACTGTGGCTACGCGGCCGGCCTTCATCGGCAAGAGGATTGTGAAAAATATTCCCAGATGAGAAGCGCCATCGAGCTGCGCCGCTTCCTCTTGCTCTGTGGCTGTCCGTTGGAATACAGGCAGCAACAACCAGACCGCGACGGGCAAATTGGCGCTGGAATTGGCTATGATGAGAGCCAGGAGGGTGTCTAGCGTGCCCGACACACTGGCCATAGCATAGAGAGGTATCACCAGAACAATGGGTGGAAGGATGCGTGTTGCCAGGATCCCCCACAAGATGCTGGAACGGAGCTGCGATAGTCCGAACCGGAAGCGCGTGAGCCCATATACGGCCAGGCCGCCAAACAAGAGTGTCAGTGCCGTCGAAACGACTCCGACGACGGCCGAGTTGGCATAGCGACGGACCAGGTTGTCGTTTGGTTGGGTAAGAATGAACGTCCAAGCATCAAGGTTCGGCACGAAGTCGACGAAGGGCAGGTAAAATGGACCATTGTCGATCTGATGGCTGCTCTTGAAAGACGTAACCGCGACCCAGAGAACAGGGAACAGGCAGACGCAAGACCATAGACAGAGGATCGCGTACACGAAAATCCGGCCCGGCATCGCTCGCCGACCGAACGAACTGCGTGGTAACTCCGGTGCGGCCTTACTCCTCGACATTTTCGCTACCCGATCCAGCGCATACCTAGACGCAGCGGTTCAATTTGCCTCACCAATCGGATACATCCGCTGCGCCATAGCCGTAACACTCGGAGCGGCGCGACGCCACACGGGCGACAAGACAAGATAGCTGCCGGCCGCAACGACAAGCGAGCCAAGTATGTCGAGAGGGAAATTCACTGCGAAGACGATGCGTGCCCAGGCGACCGCTATGCCGACCGCCAGGGTTGCGACCTCGATCCACCTTGCGCCATCCAGCGCCACGGTCAATTCGACGCCAATTGTTAGCTGATGGACAACAGGATGACATGCCATGCCCAACAACTACCCAAGCCATGCGTAAGCTAAGCGGCTGCCTTGATGAGTTGGTGGCATGGCTGTGACAAGGAGGCCTCAACGCGCGCCGCAGCAGCACGCGCTGGTTGGGCGGGAGATCCGACCCAAGCGGAATTCGCCGGCAGCGACTCCCCCTTCATTACCAGCGTCAGCGGGCCGAGTTCGGCATGATCGCCCAGGACGGTATCGTAAAGCACGGTCGAGCCTGAGCCGACGGTAACACCGGTACCTACTTTGATGCGGCCGACCTTCATCATGCGATCCTCGTACAGATGTGTTTGCAGGCAAGCCGTGTTGTTGATCACGGCAAAGTCGCCGATCGTCACGCAATCGAATTCCGTGATATCGGTCGAGTCCATGTAGACGCCCTTGCCGATTTTCACGCCATAGAGGCGCAAGCACCATGGTAGGAAGGGAGTACCACGGAGCTGCTCGAGCAGCGCTTTACCCGCCATGCCCCAGTACATCACGGCAACAGCCTCCGTGCGCAGCGCCCACCAGGACCACATTGGTTTGATGGTGGGCTTGTAGACGCCCATGGAAATCCATTTGACAGCAATGGTCACGGCAAACTGCGCAAAGGCGATCACGACACTGATCACGACTGCAAGGAACGCGGCATAGACCCATTGGCCTTCGGACACCGGCGCATTGAGAACGTCCATGCCGATACTGGCGAACCAGATGAACAGCGCCGTTGGCAGACTGATGTTGAAGGCTTCAAAGACGGCGCGCCAGATTTTCATCAGGCGCGGCGGTTCGAACGTTAACGCGATGTTGGCAGCGAAAGTTTGGCGCACTGGGAGTTGCATGGCAGGCGAACCGAACCACGTCTCTCCGGCGCTGACATGGCCGCTGTCCGGAATGCGCGACTTCACGCCGATCAAAGCGCCGGATTCGATGATAGTTCCTTGCGGCACCACAGCCTCGTTGCCGATGAACACGCGCGATCCAGTTTTGACGGTATCGAGCGTCATCCAGCCGCGCCTGACGTCTTCGTCGCCAAGCTGCACGTCGTCCGCAACGAAGTTGCCCTCACCGATGTCGATCAGGTCGTGGCGGGCCGAAAGGTTGGTCGAAATCTCCGATCCTTTACCGATCTTGGCACCCATCAGGCGGTACCAGGAACGCATGTAGACCGTGGCGAACAACGAGGAGAGCGTATCGAGCATCACTTCGGTCGCCAATCCGACGACCCACTTTCGCATCGCAAACCAGCTGTGAATCGAATACCGGCCAGGTTTGACGCGCGGCAGGACGGTCCAGCGAATGGCGGCTATGAAGAGCACGGTGAAAAGGATCATCAACATGGCTGCCGGTATGGCAAGCAAGGGCATGTACCAGAGATAGTTGATGTCGCCGAACATCGGACTGACGACGGTGTCGAGCGACTCGATCAGATGGAATGCAGGAACAATGGGAATGAGCGCGATCGGCGGCAGAACAATCAGCAGCGCGGCATAGATCAGCGTCTGGGCGAAGCGGCGGCTGGACGAGGCGGCGGCTGGCGCGGGCAGATCGGCGGCGTTTAGATCGCGGATCATGATCGCAGGCGAACCGGCCCAGGCTTCCCAAGCAGGGATAGTGAGACCGGCACGAACTGACGTCAGGTCGGCAAGTTCAGCGCCTACGCCGATGGTGACGTCATTCTCGATAACGCAGGAATTGCCAATCGAAACATCGGCTCCGATGCTGACCGGTCCGATGATGAAGTCGGAACCCTCGACACGGGCATTGGCGATCACTACTTTGCCGCTGATCGAAGCGTGATCGCCGATGGTGATCAGATCTATGGCGCCGGCGTCGATTTCGGAGATGATTGCCTCGCGGCCAACTTTGGCGCCAAGCAGGCGGAGGTAGAAGCGCAGCACTGGTGTCGACTGCATCCACTTCAGATGTACGAGTGTCATCAGATGATGGGTCAACCAGACGCGGTAGTAGTATTGGCCCCAAAGCGGGTAGCGGCCCGGCTTAGTGCGTCCGCCCATGATGGCCCATTTGGCAGCAGGCATGATCACATACATGGCAAGCGTGATCGCCATGTAGACGGCCAATACCTTGGCGATTTCCACATACCATGGGTCATTACCGGTGGTCATGAGCGCGTAAGTGACGAAGATGCCCAGCCATGGGGCGGCCTGCAACGTTAGCAGGAACGGCATAGTCGCCGCCTGGGCGAGGCCGCACCAGAAACGGCGCTGGAGCGAGGGTGGCGTAAAAGGCGGGCGCGGCGCTTCAGCGGGGCCGTCGTCGGCAATTCGCGTGCGCAGCAAATTGGCGATGCCCCGCAGATTGCGGCCGGAGTAAACGTCCTTGAGCATGATCGAGGCATGTGCCGGTGTCTGACGCACTTTGGAGACCCACTGCGCGGCCAACAAGGAATGACCGCCGAGATCGTTGAAGAAGTCCGATGACGGACTGATCGGTTGTCCAGGAAAAATCTCAGCCGCAGCAACCAATAGGGCAGCTTCCAAGCCGTCCGCCGCTGGTTCGGCATTCGTCACCACGGTTTCCAGTGCCGTCGTCAACGGCAACGCGACAAGGGCTTTGCGGTCGACTTTTCCAGAGATCAGGCGTGGCAGTTCGTCGAGCACTTCGAAGCGCGCCGGCACCATGTAAGCGGGAAGCCGTTCCTTCAACGCCTCACGGAGCACCGGGATATCGGGTGAACCCATCACCAGATGGGCGACGAGTTGATCAATGCCGGCGATGGACCGCAGGGTCACCGCCGCTGCCTTCACTGCGGGATGGTCGGTTAGCGCCTGTTCAATCTCGCCAAGTTCGACACGAAAACCGCGGATTTTTACTTGATCGTCGATGCGGCCGTGAAAGGCGATTGCCCCATCGGCGCCGACGCTCACGGAATCGCCGGTGCGATACAGGATGGGATCGGAGTGATTCGCTGAAAACGGGTTCGCAATGAACTTCTGCGCCGTCAGGTCGTTCCGCTTCAGATAGCCAAGAGCGACGCCGGGCCCGCCGATCAGCAGTTCGCCGTGCACATCCTGTTCAACCAGGGCCATCGTCTCATCGGCCACATAGGCG
>JANLQJ010000389.1:0-2419 GCA_031367715.1 Hyphomicrobiaceae bacterium
TTCGAAGGTGCCGGGGCCTTTCGCTCCCGGGCCAGGGTTGGTCGCAGCCGGGATGCGCCAGCTCAGATACAACTGGTCGCCGTCGAGATCCGAGACGATGCAATAGCCGCCACCGTTCGAACGCTTGTTGGCGAAGTCGAGATCATTGAAGGCAGGGCACTTGACGCCGGCGAGATGCAGCGGGCTGCCGTCGCCCTTGTCATTGACGAACGTGCCGCTGAATTCGCCCACCCAGTAGTAGTGCCCCTTGTCGATTTCGTAGGCCTTGCCGACGCCGAACCAGCCGAAGGTGCCGACGACTTTCTCCTCTGCTTGCGCCGGCGCCGTCGCAACGACGATCGCCGTTGCGGCTACGCCGGCCAGAGCAATTTTCTTCCACATGCTTCCCGCTTTTGTCGTGTTATTTGTCATGCCGATTCTCCTCAGGTCTCGTGATCGGGCAGCGCGCCACCCGGCGCACGCTCCGTGCAAGCGGTCCGTTTCGAACGGCAACTCGCCGGCTCGATTGTAGCCGTCTCGGCCTTACCGATGGATTACCGATTGAAAGCGTCACCCGCTAAAAATACCGAAGGCATGCGCAAGCAGGAGGGGGCCGCAGCGCTGGAGCGAGGACCGTTCCCCACAAAGCCGATACGACCCTACTGAATACGTGACGGCTTGGCCAGGCTTTGGAGCTTGGTCAGGGTCATGGCTTTGACGAGCGAACCTAGAATCTGGCGCTCGACATCAGCGCGCTCCGGATCTCGCCGGTCGTCGACGATCACACGGATATCGTGTCCGGCCAGATAGGGCGAATTCTTCACGTCGCCAGCCTTGCGCATGGTGGCGCCGGTGGCCGTGTGATTGGGTGGAATGACATCGATGTATTCGCCATCCAGGAGGAAGGCAAACGTGTGCTCTCTCTTCGACTGGCCCTTGATCTTCGGGCGCAGGTGCAGAGCGACGCCAGGTTTCCACTCGCGAAGCAGAATCTCGGTTTCGTCCGCGAGATTCCGGGTCTGCTCGTCCAGACCAAGCTGCTCGCGTTCCCAGTCGGCGACGGACAGCATGGCGCTGATGGCCGTCGCGAGCATATGTGCGCCTTGGTCGGCCGGCACAAGTGCCCGCACGTCACCCTTTGCGGTGAGGGTCAAGCCAAACCGGTCGACTCGCTCGCGCAAGCTGGCCAAGCGCCGACTCGTCTGAATGCCGACTGTCTCGAGATGGGCCAGCATTTCCCCGTTGTCGGACAGCAGAATGCGATCTCCCTCTTCCATCGCATACAGCACGATGGCGGTGCCATCGGCGTAGCAGAAAGGAGTGCCGATTTCGATGCCGCGCTCGTTGTGCAGGCCCTGAATCGGCACGCAGTCGAACGCAGTAGCAGTATCTAGCCAATCGCGGTTCATAGCGGTGAGTTCAGGGTGCCGGAGAAGGCCAGGTTGATCCGTTGGCAATAGAACGCAAATGCTACATCCATCCGGCCGCAGACGATACCGGGGGTGGTTACGGACTGCACCTGGTCGCCGATGTGTTC
Source organism: Hyphomicrobiaceae bacterium (assembly GCA_031367715.1). GTDB lineage: Bacteria > Pseudomonadota > Alphaproteobacteria > Rhizobiales > Hyphomicrobiaceae > JANYHF01. The sequence continues at coordinate 1,517 of JANLQJ010000389.1, forward strand.
GTGCGGGCCGTATAGCGCCCCGCCCGGACTGTTGTGCGATCGCTTGTCAGCAGGCGAAACGTTCAACTGATAGACACGGCGCCGGACGCCGTTTTCCAGAAGGAACAATCCAAGTTCGTATAGGCAGCGGTCGACGACGATCGGCCGTTTTACGACAAGCTGCAGCGTCATTCCGGGCAGAATAGCTCCGGTGTCGTCCTCGGGCTGAGTGGTAGCAAGCAACAGCCCGACATGGTTTTCGCGCTCCGACCACACGAGCGCATTCCCACACATCTTGGGTGTAGCCATCACCAGACGGGCCTGAGCATGCTCAACGTCGGACATCGGCATATGTTACCGGCTACCGGGCGACGATGGCTGACACGGAACGACCACTGCAACGGCGCTTGTTCGGACCCCATAATGGGGGTCAACCCATGAAGACTGACTGACGGATACGCATGGATTGGACGCCCGAAGCGGTTGCTGTTCGAGCGCGAGGCGCGGAATCGGAGTCTGGGTCGCGCGGGCGAAGCGTTCGTCGTGCAGTACGAGCGCTGGCGTCGGATTCAACGCGGTCACGAACGGTTGGCGGATCGCATCGAACACACGGCAAAAATCCGCGGAGATGGTGCTGGTTACGACGTTCTCTCATTCGAGGAGGATGGCCGACCGGATCGCCACTGCCGGCTCGATCCGACCACATATAGGGCGTCCTTTTCGTAGGCCAGCGGCACCGACTGGCGCTCTCAACATATCAGAGGAGGCAAAACCATGAAGGTCACCAGCATCGAGACGCTGTCCTGCGACGCGGGCTGGCGCAACTACCACTTCGTCAAGCTCACCACCGATACCGGCATCGTCGGCTGGAGCGAGTTCGACGAGGGCTTCGGCGCGCCCGGGGTGGGCGCTGTGATCGAGCGC
>JANLQJ010000394.1:0-6108 GCA_031367715.1 Hyphomicrobiaceae bacterium
AGTGGAATTCGTGACTTATTGATTGTCATCATGCCACTCTCGAAGCAGCTTTATCAATGGTAGGTTGATTGGTGGGTTGCGATAATTAAGAGCGTTTCATTGAATTATTTCAATGGCTTATGAATCCCACCCTCTCCGCCAACAGGGCTTTTCGCATTGGTCCGAGATTGACCGCGGAAGCCCGGTAAACTCCGACAACAAGCCTCTTAAAGCGAACCAAGCGCCCGAACGGCGTTCGAACCAGCCCTTGCCCGTTCGCTCCAATCTGTGTTTCATGGGTGGACCGCTGGGTGGACCGGGTCGCCGGCCCACCCAGCGGCGGCATACCGGAAACGGAGGCGAAGATGGTGCGAGCGCTGAATCGCCTGTCGGCTCGCGAAGTGGCAACGCTGAAAAAACCCGGCCGGCATTTCGATGGCGGCGGGTTGTGTCTTTTCATCTCCCCGGACCTCAGCCGTAGGCGCTGGACGTTCCAGTTTCGCTGGCAGGGGCGGAAGTGCGAAATGGGCCTCGGCTCGCCGGGCACGGTGCCTCTTGCCAAAGCCCGCGAGTTGGCGGCGGCGGCTCGTCTCGCCGTCCAGAATGGCACCAACCCTCTTGAAGAGAAGCGCGCCGGGCTGGACGCTCAACGCCGCGACGTGGAGGCGCATCAGTTGGTGCGATCGAAACGGCGCAGCTTCGGCCAAGTTGCCGACGACCTGATCGAGTCCAAGGGCAGCGGCTGGCGCAACGCCAAGCACCGCGCGCAATGGCATATGACGCTTGAGATTTACGCGGCCCCGCTCCGGAACCTTCCCGTGGCCGAAGTTACCACCGAGCACATTCTCGCGGCGCTGCAACCGATTTGGACCAGTAAGCCGGAAACGGCCAGCCGTACGCGGGGCCGCATCGAAGCCGTGATCGACGCCGCTCGTGCTCGCGGTCTTATTGCCGCCGACACCGCCAATCCGGCCCGCTGGAAGGGTCACCTTGCCAACCTCTTGCCACCGCTAGCGCGACTCTCGCGCGGCCACCACGCGGCGCTGTCCTGGAAGGAGCTTCCGGCCTTCATGGTCCGATTGCGCGAACGTCCAGGGCTGTCGCCCCGAGCTCTCGAATGGACAATCCTGACGGCGGCTAGGCTTGGCGAGGCGCTTGGCACGCGGTGGGGCGAAATCGACCTTTCTGACCTCGTTTGGGAGGTCCCAAAAGAACGCATGAAGGCCAAACGAGGGCACCGTGTTCCCCTGTCGCCCGCCGCGATGGCGCTTTTAGCCACACTGCCTGCCGGCGAGCCCGACGATCTGGTCTTTCCTGGCCTCAAACCCGGCAAACCTTTGAGCGACATGGTGATGAAATCCCTGTTCACCCGCATGAACGCCGACGGCATCACCTCGCATGGCTTTCGCTCCACATTCCGCGACTGGGCTGGCGAAGCAACCAGCCACCCCCGCGAGGTGTGCGAGGCGGCGCTCGCGCATGCGGTGGGCGATGCGGTGGAACTTGCCTATCGGCGCGGCGATGCGCTGGAGAAGAGGCGGGTACTGATGTGCGACTGGGCAACATATTGCGGCAGTGCGATGGGCTCCAGGATCGTGCCGAGACGTTCGTGAGTTGCCAGACGAGTTCGGAACGGCGGCGCGCCCTGCAGATCCTCGCCGAGAGGACATATGCAGTTCAGGGGGGCTCGATGGAGCCATGCCGCATTCTACAACTTTTCGAATGAGCGGGCTTCCCATAGGGACCGATAGCGCGGTGAGGCCCAAGCAATGATAACCGTAGCGAATCGAGTTCGGCTACCTTGCCAGCATCGTCAAAGGATCGAGGGGTTGAGCTTTTGGCACAACGACTGCTCATGGAAGCAAGGAAAGCAACCATAAGGCTCTGGACAGACCTCACTATTCGGGACGGCTTTCGATCCAATCTCGAACAGCTGATGCGCGCCAAGCGACTCGGCCGGGTCCTAGTTGGCGCTGGCGAGGGAACAGTCCGAGTTTGATATATTTGTAGAGAGTGGTGCGCGACAGTCCGGTTTTTATCTTTACAATTTTCACGCTCCAGAGTTCGTCGCCGAACGGCATAGCGAGTGGCCGATGTAAGGCATTTTTCAAGTCATCTGTCGCCTCTAGCTCGTATCGGTCTGGTTGCAGCAGATTGAAACGTCGCGTTTGCATTGTCTTCATCTCCTATCAACTTGTCCGAACTCATCGCCTCTATCGCCTTGTCCAGTCTTGACTTGGCATGCGCCAACAGACCTAGATCGACCAATTGGCAGTCCGATGATCATGCAGCCGCACCTATGCAGTTTTGGTGTTACGAAACTTTCAATAACCGTGAACCACAAGGCTCATCAGCACCACAAGCAACGAGGACGAACCAAGCGCAGCTAACCGCCAATTGGCCCTGTGAGCCCTGGCTGCGGCGAGTTGCAAGATCCACTCTCGCCGAGCGTCGTAATACGGCGAGATCGGCGATTGAGGACTAAAGGCTTGCCATAGCAAGGCCGGTGTTGGGGCTGGCGGAAACTGGACGCTGAGACGCTCAGTTTCGGGCCACACAAACCAGATCATCGCGGCGACTTGCAACGCGACATTGACTGCGAATACCGCCTGATAAGCCAGGGCTGGATGCACGGCATTGCGAACCTGCCAAAGATCGACGATGGCTCCCGTCGCCCACTGCACAACGAATGCGGCGCCTAAGTGCAAAAAATGCAGAGCCGTGTTGGCGCGCCCGGAGACTTCTTTTGGGAAGTACGATGCAACGATCGTGTGACTGAGAACACCGGACGCTCCCATCAGTGCGACCACGGCCCAGCACAGATAGGACGGAATCGGCCAACGCAGGACGATGCTCAGTTCAGATGTGATCGAAATCAGCGCGATGCAACCGAACAGCGATTCGGCGGCAACGCCGAACCTTCGCAAGCGGTCAGATAGAAATCCGAACAGCGTGGCGCCGACGCCGAGCGCCACGGCCATGACGAACAGATGCCGGATCACCGTTTGCCGATCAAAGGCTTCGACTTCGCTCAACCATGGCGCGGCCCAAAGCCCCTGCATGGCCCAGGCCGTGCCGACACAGGCTGCCGAAAGTGGCGCCAATTTCCAGAAGCGGCGATCAGCATAGATGACGTGAAGCGTCACGGAGCTTTCGCGGCGTAGCGGCTTGCGCCCGGGTTCGGGGACGATTGCAAAGATGACGACTGCATAGATGGCGGCCGCCGCAGCCAAGCCGAGATAAACAAGCCGCCAGCCGAAAACATCAATCAGTGGGCCCGCGGGCTCGGTCGCCGTGATAGCGCCGAGCGCTCCAAGCGAGAGGAGCAGGCCATTGGCCGTCGCGACATGGCTTTGCGGGAACCAAATTGCGATCGACTTCAGTCCCGCGATCAGAATGGTCGCGACGCCGAGGCCGATCATGATACGGCCGAGGATCAGAACTGCCAGCGTATCGCCACGAGCGAAGACGACGGCGCCGGCAGCGGCAACCATCAGGCAAAAGCCCTGGACCTGGCGCGGTCCGTGACGGTCAATGAGCGCGCCGACGGGCAACTGTGCGGCCATCAAGGCAACGAAGTAGCTGGAACTTAGCAAGCCAAGATCGCTCGAACTCAAGCTGAGTTCTCTGGCCAGCGTACCCGAAATCAGTGGGCTGATTAGCCAGAAAACATAGGAAACGTAGTACGCGGCTGCAAAAGGCAGCAGGACACAGACGACCAGACGCCAGCGCGGCATCGATTGCCATTTTCGTGATCTCCTGACTGATTTGCGGGCAATGCTCGGTGACTGTCGTGTCGTTGACGGCTGTTGCACAGTGGACCGAGGCTGTCTGTTCGACATAGCTGATCACGCCGCCGGCGGTGATGGTTCGTCCCGCTTGGGCCTGCTCCAGACAAGGCGAATGACGCCGTCGTCGGTGGCCTCCAGAAGGACTGCCCAGACCGGTTGCGGCCAAGTCGGGTCATCGAGCCGGACCCGCAGATAGGACTTCTCCGTACCCTGTTTGGTCTTGCGCCAGGCTGCGCCAATCTCGGCTGCCCCAAGTGTGATCCTGAAGTCAGGAGCGTCACTGCTGGCTTTGTTGTCGTTGGCCAGGATCCTGACCTGGGCTCGCAACGCAAGCGTACGGATGGTTCCGGCGTAGCCGTCCTTGACGGCGGAAAAGGTTCCTATCACGGGCATTGGGGTCTCCCTTTGGGGTTGATCAGTTCGGCGTTGCGAGGCGGTAAGGTCTAAGAAATACAAGGTCCTTGTGGACGATGACGCGCAGCGGCCAGCCGGGCCGAACTGTAAGCGTCGGCTGCACGTTCAAGTCCTTTTCAACGAGACGCTGTCCGGCGCGGTTGGTGGTCTGGCCTGTCGATTCCCGCAGAGCACGGACGATGTCACTGTCACCGCCGGTCGTACCAAAGGCCAGGCTCGAGCCGAAGCTGAGAACCGTCGAGAGCAGGACGCCCTCCAGCATTTTGCGGGTATGCGTATCGACCTCTCCGGCGATGCCGGCATTTCGGCCTGAGTCCGTGGCGGGCAGATTGTCGATGACGATGGATGACCCGTCCGGCAGGATGAGGCGTTGCCAGACGACAAGGGCACGTTCCTGGCCGAAACTGACGACGTTGTCGTAGGTGCCGACAAGACGTGCGCCCTGCGGGATCAAGAGGAACCGCCCCGAGACGCTGTCAAAGATGTTCTCGGTCACCTGTGCGATGACAAAGCCCGGCAGATCGGAGTTCAGGCCGGTGATGAGGCTTGCCGCGATGATGGTGCCGGCCATCAGCTGGTAGGGCGATGCCGGTGTCTGCAACCGGTGTGGATTGGTGATGCCCGCCGCTGGCGCTGATTTGAGGAAGGCGAGCTTGCGTTGTGGATCGGCAGCAGCGTCGGTGAGTTGGGCGTCAGCGCCTGTGGCGTCGAATACGGCGGCCCTATCAGGCGCTTGCTGAGGACCACGTGCTGAGAGACTGCCGGCCCCCTCCGGCATCCCCATCGGCAAATTATCGTCGGCCGGCAAATGAGCCCGTTGCGAACCCTGCAATGGACTTTTCAGCTGCAGCCGGAAGAACACCGGCGCTTCACGCGCTTGACCCTCCATGCGCGCGAGTCGCTCTTGCTCAACGCGCTTGGCTTCTACTGTCGGGTCCAAGGTCACGCTCTCCAACGGGGGGACGCCCGCAGGAAGCGATTGAGTATCGCGACGATCGCTGGCCGGCGGACGAAAGTCCTCGTAAGTCGAGGGCAGCTTGGCGAGTCCATCCGACATCGGCTTGTGGTCAACAGCATAGAGTTCCTCCGCAACGTCGCTGCGGAACGACGGCGGGCGCAAGGCCAAAAGCACGATGGATGCGATGCCGATCAGCCCGCCGGCGGCGGCGCCAATCAGCACTCTTGGATTTATGCGCGTCACCGGTTGCGGTCGTGCCCTCAGCTCCAGTGTCTCGGGCGCAACCTTCTTGGCGGTCTTCGGCGGCTCGGAGGCGTAATTCTCGCTCATGGCGCGATCTCCCGCCACACCGCATCGGTTCGGATGATGCGAACAACACGTTGCGGGTTGGCGCCAAGCCGCAGCTCGGCGGCTGCGAACAGCCGGTCGACGATGTAGGTCGTGCCGCGGACGCGGTAGTTGACCAGGGCCGGTTTGCCATCGGGTCCGGCGACGAACAGCGGCGGCGCTTCGCCTTGGGCCAGCCCCGACGGAAACCGGATATAGACCTTGGCGCCGTCATCGAAGACCTGAAGCGGTTTCCACGGCGCATCGCCTTCGAGCCGGTAGCGAAAGCGCAACTGCTCGAGGTTGACGCCGGAATCCGCGATCGCATTGACGGCGATGCCGGCTGCCGCCTGCTGTCCCTTGAGGGCGAGCAATTCCGTGGCCGGATAGGTCCATGACACCGACGCCATATAGGTCTTATCCGAGGAGCGTAGTTCCAGGTGATAGGTGCGCCGGCCAGTTGTGATGACGAGATTGGTTTCGAGATCGGCGCCAATTGGCTTCACCAGGATATGGACCTGGGCCGTGGCGCCCTCACCGCTGGTCGTGTCGCCAACGACCCAGCGCACGGTATCGCCCGCCGAGACCGCGACCAGAGTTTCGCCCGGTTCGAGGGCGATATCTGTCACCTGGTTGACG
>JANLQJ010000435.1:0-6988 GCA_031367715.1 Hyphomicrobiaceae bacterium
GCTTGGCTATTGGGCGGCAGATCAGCTGGGTCTAACGGGAGCTGAAAAGGAAGCCTACGCAATCGCCGTCGTCGTCTCGGATCTGGAAGAGGCAGGCGAGGAAGACGTCTTTAGGAAACTTCGCGAGGATTTTGATAACAAATGCGTAATGCTGACTGATCAGCAAATTCGATCAGCAATGTCGCTCATGCGCGTGGAGGCTATGAAGCAGATCTGGGCCGACTGGCCTTAGTTTAGAATGACATTCCGGCACCTCCGGACAGTTCCTGCAATCGATTGTCCGGAGGACATATGAAGAAGATCGAATCGCAATTGGAAGCAGCGTTGTTTGCGAGCCGGTGGCTGCTTGCACCCATGTATGTCGGCCTGGTTGCGTCGCTTCTGATGTTGCTCTTTGCCTTCGCCAAGGAGCTCATCCACATTGTACCGCAGATGCCCGCCGCCTCGACCGGGACGATAATTGTTGGGGTTTTGTCACTCGTCGACCTCGTAATGGTGGCAAACCTGATTCTGATCATCATCTTTGCCGGTTATGAGAATTTCGTCTCAAAAATTGACACGAGCGAAAGCGAGGATCGTCCCGAATGGATGGGCCTCGTGACGTTTGCGGAGTTGAAGCTGAAGCTCATCGGCTCCATAGTTGCGATCTCCGCCGTCGACCTGCTGAGAACCTTCATCAACGTTTCAGAACATGCAAGCAGCGAGATCGGCTGGAAGGTTCTGTTGCACGTCACATTTGTAGTCTCGGGCGTACTGTTTGCTTTGATGGACAGGCTGTCCGTACATAAGGCACGGTAACGACGTTGGCTGACGACTGGCTGGGCGAGGTTCGCTCGGTGCGGTGCTGGCGTCATTCGCATGTCGACGCCATGATGCCGCTGCCCTATGGTCTAAGGAGTCTTCCATTGCTGACGGCATCCCATGCTGAATGACATCCTGCTTTTCATCGCTATCGGATTTGCGGCACAGATGGTCGATGGGGCCATAGGCATGGCATATGGCATCACGGCCAGCACAGTTCTGATCAGCTTTGGAGTCCCGCCGGCCACGGCGAGTGCCTCAATTCATGCTGCCGAAGTGTTCACGACTGCCGCGTCCGGTACGGCGCATTGGCGGATGGGAAATGTTGATCGCAAATTGGTGATACGCCTGGCGGTGCCAGGCATGATCGGTGGAGCAGTAGGCGCATATGTTCTTGCGGAGGCCGCGGGCGATCAAATTCGCCCTATCGTTAGTGCCTATCTGATGGTGATGGGAGCGGTGATAGTCTATCGCGCGATCTGGAGAGATCGGAGCAATCATCACACACCAAAGAACGTCGGCATATTGGGCTTGATTGGCGGCTTCCTCGACGCCATCGGCGGTGGCGGTTGGGGCGCAATGGTGACGACGACATTGATCGGACGCGGGGCAGCAGCACGGTTCGCCATCGGCTCTGCCAACGTGGCCGAGTTTTTCGTCTCGGCCATTGTGACCGCAACATTTGTCGCAACGATCGGCCTTTCCCTCTGGCCTGTTATCGCCGGTCTAGTGATCGGCGGCGTGCTCGCCGCCCCATTTGCCGCCTATGCCACCAGGCATTTGCCTGACCAGCCCGTGATGATTCTTGTGGGTGTTGTGGTCGTCTTGCTGAGCTTGCGGTCCTTGCTGATGGCATTTTAGCGACCAGTTGCCGGTACTAAGACACTCAAAGAAGTGCGAGCTGATCGGGGTCGAATTGTCCAACGGGACGAAAGCAAGATTTGGCGATTGTCGATCGCCAAATAGGGCAAGGATCTTGTCGACCCGAGCACGCTGCATAAACTCAACGCTGCTGCGCGGACGATGAATGATCGTTTACTTCAAACAAACACGAGTGCAAAAGCGATTGGCCAATATTTTAATGTGAACCCACTTCCAATAGAAAGGAAACCACCCTGAAGGACACAACCCCATGCGTATGCTCTCAACGTTCTCGAAGGCCGCTTTCGTCGCGGCGGCTCTCGCCATCGCTCCCGCTGCCAATGCAGCCAATGTGATCGTCAGCGGCGATGCTATGAATGCATCCAAGGACATCATCGACAACGCCGGCAACTCAAAAAGCCACACCACTTTGGTTGCCGCTGTCACCGCAGCTGGCCTCGTCGACACACTCAAGGGCGCCGGCCCCTTCACCGTCTTCGCCCCGATCAATGCGGGTTTTGACGCTCTTCCGACCGGCACCGTCGATGTTCTGCTGAGGCCCGAGAACAAGGCCATGCTCAGCGGGATCCTAACCTACCATGTGGTGGCTGGCAGGCTGACCGCCGAGGATATCGCAGCTGGAGCGAAAGGCTCGCACGGCAAGCTTGCCCTGAAGACCATCGCCGGCGGCATGATCGTGCTGGAGCCAGACGGCAAAGATGGCTGGTATGTCGTTGATGAACATGGCGAGAAGGCGCGCATCACGATCGCAAACCTGTTCCAGTCAAACGGCGTCATCCACGTCATAGATCACGTGCTGATGCCCAACTGATCTGACACCGCGCCAGCGACTGCCCTAAGCATCGCGGTATGAACAGTGAGCGTGGTTCTCGCGTGGCCAAGATCGTCAAATGGCAATTGCCGACGACACCTGGATCGTGATGCGTTCGAGCCCATTCGACATCAGTGTTGGTTTGTAAACTTGCAAAAGCATCCAACATGTAGTCCAGGATGGAATCGGTAATGAGTTTATTATCGTATTTTTCTGCGTCGTGTAGTCACACAAGTGGAGGACAGTATGAGTAACAATCTGTACGAACGCCTCGGCAGCGCCACCGGCATCTCCGACCTGGTGGACGACATAGTCGAAGCGCACATGAACAATCCGCTAATTAAGGCTCGCTTCTTGCCCTACCGCGAGAAGCCGGACGTTCTTGCCAAAATAAAGCGCCATACCTGCAATTTCTTGGGAGCGGGCAGCGGCGGACCCGAGCAGTATAGCGGCCGCAGCATGCTGGATGCTCATCGCGGCATGAATATCAGCGAGCAGGAATACATGGCCGCAGTCGATGACATTCTGGCCTCGCTCGACAAGCACAAGGTCGACGACCAGTCCCGCAAGGAGGTATTGGCGATCGCGTATTCGCTGAAGGGCCAGATCGTTCGCGTCTGACATTAGGCTTCAAGGGCCACTACCCGATCAGAGCGCTCACGGTCCACTTGCGATTAAGACCACCACCACTAATTGAGCAATCGCCCCGATTGTCACTCATGGGCCCAAGCGATTGCCCAGAAAATCAGCGCGCTAGACTTTGACCAGCATCCCGGTGACATACATGACCAGGATGCCGGCGGCAAAGCCGCTAAGGCAGGCCGGCTTCAGCAGCGCAGCCGCGTGTCCCTCACGGCGCACGACATAGGCTGCGACTTCGACGAGCACCTGCGCAATGGCGCCGGCCCCGATCCCAAGGGCAAGCGCGGCCCACTGTGGCGTCAGTGCAAGGCTGCCCGCCCAAATTCCGAGGATGGCGGGCGCTCCGGCTAGCAGCGCTAGCCCCGCGAAGGTAACTAGCGGTGGCCGTTCCCGCATCATCGGCGCGGCGATTCCGATCCCCTCAGTCACGTTGTGCAAAGCGAAGCCGAGCACAAGGAAGGTTCCCAGACTCGCTGCGCCAGTTGCGAATGCCGCGCCAATCGCCAGACCCTCGCCGAGATTATGCAGGCCGATGCCAAGCGCAATGTAAGTTGCGAGCGCCAATCCGCTCGGCGCGCCGCGCTGCCGCCCGATGGCAACCAGCCCGAGAAAAGTCAGCAGCGCTGCGAGCAGCACCATGGCGTGGCCCTGGAAGGCTACGGCGGCCGCACCTGCAAACTCAAGCGCATGCTCTATCGTGTCGACCAGTAGAAACGTGAGGAGGCCGCCGGTTAGCGCCAGTGTGAACGTCATGCCGTTGCGCCCAAGACGGCGCAGCAGCGGGTAGAACATGAGCCCGATCGTTACCGGAAGAATGCCGACGAGGGCGCCGACCAGCGCCTGCGGCCTCATCTGGTTGGCATCCGGTGTGGGGGTTGCTACCGCGACGGCAATCTCATGCTCGAACGTTACACCAGTCCTGGTCACGACCTTCACGCGGTGCGCATCGCCCTGCACCCATGGATAGGGAATGTGGAGCCAGGCCGTGGTGAACCGGGCAAGCTTGCCAGGGCTATCTTGAGTGAAGGTCCAATAGGCGTCATCGACCTGCACTTGCGCGATCGTCATTGGCTCTGAGCCGCCTGCGCGCACCAGGAGATGGATGCCGTCCTGGTCAAGCACGCGCCGCTCGAAAGTGAGCGCCTCGATCGGTGGTGCGCCATTGCTGAAATAGCGCAGCGGATCGGACAAGATCAGCCAACTCGCTGCGAGCCCGAGAAGGAGGATCGGAAGGGCAAGCCACCAGACCTCACGGAGCTGGAATGGTTCGCTGCTGCGCTCGTCGAGCGGGCTCGGCATCGCAATTGGGCGATCCGTCATGTTGTCGCCTCCACCACATCGAACATCCCCATCCAGCCGAGTTCGGCGAATTCGGACTGGTGAGCATGGAACATGTAGGCCCCAGTCTCGTGATCCTTGAATGTCAGTTCCAGAATTCCGCGCTGGCCTTGGCACTGCATGATCGTATCTATGGTCTTAAGCGTCGGCACAAGCGTTGTGCCGTGGTCAAAGTAATCAAAGAAATTTGCGTGCAAATGTAGCGAATTGATGGGGTCAAATTCGACCAAGTTGACGAGATAGATGCGCACCGACTTGTTACGCACAATGCGGATCGGCCGGCGCGCAAAGTGGTGCGCGACGGTGTTGACGGCGTAAAACTCGTTCTCGTTGTCAAAGTCGGTGTCGAAGGCGTTCATCACCATCACGAGCTCCTGCCAGCCATGGTTCTCGGGCGTGCCGAGGAGGCGGGAGCGGGCGACATCGGTGTGTTCTGGATGCCGTGCCGGATCGGGATCGATGATGAACGCGCCGTACATGCCCTTATGGATGTGCCGTTTCAGCGGTAGCGCATGGCAATGATAGTGGTGGCAGCCGAACGGCTTGGCCTCGAACTCGTAGATGAACTCCTCGCCCGGTCCGACCAGTCCAGCGCCGGGTACGCCATCCATGCGGGCCGAGTGGACGCCATGGAAGTGCATCGAATGGGGGTGCGAGCCGTGATTTCGAAACAGGATCCGCACCTGTTCGCCCTCGGTCACGCGCAGCGTTGGGCCGGGCACGCGCCCGTTGTAGGTCCAGGCGGGAAACATCACCCCAGGGGCAATCTCGATTTCCTTGTCGATGGCCGTGATTTCGAAGCTGCGCAGCTTGCGGCCGTCCGGGAGATCAGACATGACGCCGCGCTCCCAGTCGGTCAGCAGCGTGGTCGGATCAAAGCCATTGCGGCCGTGGTCGACCTCGCCGACGGTGATCATGTTCCCATGCACGCTATGCGCAGCCGTGGCACCAACTGGACTGTTGTGGTCGGCGTGAGGCCCAACTTGTGAAGCAGCGCTATCGGATCGGCTCAGCGCGCCTAACACGACCCCACCCGAGACGGCGAGACCTCCAAACATGAACCGCCGACGGTCGAACTTGCTCGACAGCAGAGATTGCGCAAGCCAGTTTCGCATCCAGGCCTCCCATTTCACTTTGCGGCAAAAGGAGATCAACTAGCTATTGATAATACATTTAGCATTGGCTAATCTTGTTGTCAACGACTCCATCGATTTCAGTGCCGATTGGGAGGACTGCGATGGCCGCCGCCGACGAAACAGACGATATGAGGCGAGTCCAAGCCGAGCGCTTCCAGCGCGTGCGCGAGGCCCACCAAAGCGAACTTGCGGAAGACTATGTGGAACTGATCGCCGACCTGATCGAATCGACGGGCGAAGCCCGCATTGTCGACCTCGCCGGCCGGCTGGGCGTTGCAAGCGCAACGGTGAACAATGCGATCCAGCGGTTGCAGCGCGACGGCCTTGTCACGGCAAAGCCATATCGATCGATCTTCCTCACCCCGCTTGGCCTCGACCTGGCAGCCTTTGCCCGTGAACGTCACCGCATCGTGCGTGAGCATTTGGTTGCTATAGGCGTCGATCCCGCCATTGCCGAAGCCGATGCCGAAGGGATCGAACACCATGTGAGCGAAGCCACACTGACAGCGTTCCGGGCATTTCTGGCGCGGCTCGCGAAATAGGTTCCGCACCGGTCACCGCCCATGCTGTCCGACATCGCAATGCCAGCGTGGCATCGGCGGGGGATGTACCGCATTCTATGGCAAAAGATGGGATGCCGAAATCAGGCAACAATGACCGAGCGCGGGTTGTCTAACTGGGATCAGAAATTCCGATCAGCGGCGGTCGAGTTTTCGATTGGTAATGCCTTCTCTAAATCGCCAGTTCCTTCTCAAGGGTTGAGTTGGATTTGTTGGCCCAGCAAACCAGCAAACCAGCAAAGAAGCCAAGGACTACGCTCGTGAACCGCTTCATCGTCAAGTGACAAAGGTCTCGGGGCACCAGCTCTGGCTTAGGACTTGGGGCCGTTTCGATACGTGAAAGTATTGATTTAGAGCAACGCGTGCGGGCGCGTGAGAGAACGGAGAATATTCGGTGCAACAAAACCAAAGCGATCGCCACGACCCTGTCGACAAGGTGCGTCTCACAGGCGATGCAGAAACGACGAGTCGCGCAGACCTGGTGGCGGCAATGACTGCGGCTTGCGCACTGATCGCGCACGCGGATGGCAAGGTAGATGCCACGGAGCGGCGGCGCGTCTTGCAGTTGATGCGTGCGCTTCCGGCCTTCGGCGGCTTTTCGAGCGGAACAGTGGCGGAGGAATTCGCCCGCCATGAACGCGCTTTCGCGACTGAGCCATTCCACGCACGTGAAAAGATGCTCGATACCATCGAGGATTGGAGCCCAAGCGCGTCGGAGGTGCAGATGTTGTTGTTTGCCTGCCAGCATGTGCTCGAGGCGGATGGCATCTTTCATCCGCAAGAGTATCAGGCGCTCAGCGATGTCGGCAAAGCGCTAG